>JAAUTS010000012.1 GCA_012031345.1 Blastochloris sp.
CTTTTTAGTGATACGGCATCAAACCCTGCCGGGTGAAATCCGTTTCTCATCTCAAAAGGCCGTCCGGAGCCTCAATGAGTTTCTAAAACATACCTCAGACTGAAGCATGCATTCTGGGTTCGGAGACAGGGCGAACGCACTTTACTGATAGGCGCCTGAGGTAGGCTACATGTGCGGAATGTCTTTTTGTCTGCCGTCACTGCGAGGAGTCTTCGACACGGCCGTCCAGTGGGAAGTGGGGTTGGGGGGAGAGGTCGCGCTTAAGTGGATGGCAGGCTTTTGGCTTGTAACCAATCCCGATTACGAGCACGAAGCAGGGTGCTTTAGCGACCTACGCGGTTCCAGGGTCTTTGATCCGCGACTCCATTTTCCCCTGAAATTTTAGCTTTGCGAAGGGCTTGGGTTCCGTCATGATCTCTCCTCGCTTTTGGAGAGCGTCCGCTCTGCCAAGGACACAAACTTTAACGGGCTGTAGCACAGCTTGGTAGTGCGCTTGAATGGGGTTCAAGAGGTCCCGAGTTCAAATCTCGGCAGCCCGATAACGCTTGTGTCCTTTCTTCCCCTTGCTCCTCGTGCGTCCCGACCACAGCCACCTAAGGCGGGTGTCGGGAAAGGCTTGGATGAATCGCAAGGACGCAAGGAGCGCGAAGGGAAGGGGGGGGTGACAGGGCAAACGCACTAAAGTTATTAAGTCTGTGCTGTTTGAATCAGACAAGAACCTTTTTTAACCACAAAGCCCCCACGAATCCACCCCCTACCGCCCCACCGCCCAAAGGAAAAAACTTTTTTAATTCGTGTAACTTAGTGTCCACCTGCTCGCGACGTGTCGGAGTTCGTGGTTTAAACTCTTTCCTCTTTCTGAAATTTAAGTGCGTTTGCCCTGGGGGGGTGATTTTTGAATTTGGATCGGAGGGTGGGGGAGCTTCGACTTGCTGACAGCGGATAGCTGTTCTGGAAACTTTACACTTCGCCTTGCCCAAGCAGGCGCGGAAACCGTCCGCGACCTAACGGCTATTCCCATTGACCTCCTCGCGGTGCCTCGCTACGAAAGAACCTTGTGTCTGAACCTGTTTCGGGCCCATGACGCTGTGCTGACCGCCCATCAGCATGCTTATATTAAGGGCACGCATCCATACACCTACCAAGAAAGAACATCACCATGGCCAAAGTAGTCATCGAGCACGTTTACAAAATTTACGACGGAGAAAAGGGTCGCCCGGATAAAGTTGCCGTGGACGACGCCCACTTCGAAATCGAAGACCGCGAATTCATGGTTTTGGTCGGTCCTTCCGGCTGTGGGAAAACCACCACCCTGCGCATGATCGCCGGCTTGGAAGAAATCAGCCGGGGCAAAATTTACATCGACGGCAAAGTCATCAACGACGTTCCTCCCAAGGACCGTGACATCGCCATGGTTTTTCAGAACTACGCGCTCTACCCGCACATGTCGGTTTATAAAAACATGGCTTTCGGGCTCCAGCTTCGCAAGGTGGCCCAATCGGAAATCGACCGCCGCGTTATGGATGCGGCCAAGATCCTCGGCCTGACCCATCCGGACAATCTCCTGGAGCGCAAACCCAAGGCACTCTCCGGCGGTCAACGTCAACGTGTTGCCCTGGGCCGCGCCATCGTGCGTCAACCCAAGGCCTTTCTCTTTGACGAACCCCTCTCCAACCTCGATGCCAAGATGCGGGTGGAAATGCGCACGGAAATCTCCAAACTTCACCTCCGCCTCAACAGCACCATGATCTACGTCACCCACGATCAGGTCGAAGCCATGACCATGGCGGATCGCATTGTGGTCATGAAAGATGGCAAGATCCAGCAACTGGCCGAGCCCCTCACCATCTACAACCAACCCGCCAACCTCTTCGTGGCAGGCTTCATCGGCAGCCCCCCCATGAACTTCCTCCACGGCATCATCGTGAAAAAGAACAACTCGATCGTCTTCGAAGAACGCAGCAAAGAAGGTGCCCTACCCGGACCCGTGGCCCTGACCTTGGACGACGAACATGCCCGCAAGCTGGCCCCCTACGAAAACAAAAACGTCGTGCTTGGCATTCGCCCGGAGAACTTGGAAGACAAGCTCTACGTCAGCGATCCCGACCCCGGCTCCATCTTCGAATCCACCCTCGAAGTGCTCGAACCCATGGGCGCCGAGACCTATCTTTACCTCAACACGGGCCATCATAGCATCATCGCCCGCTCGCAACAGGTTCAGACCAAAAATGAAGTGGGCCATCCGATCAGCCTCGTGGCCGACATGAAAAAAGCCCGCTTCTTCGACACCGCCACGGAAAATCTCATCGCCTAAGCCCGCTAAACCCCCACTCTGTTCAACCACAAGTTGGGGCGCGGCCGCGCCAAAGGGCAGGAGCTCTCAGCCTGAGCTGCCTCAAGCCTGAACGTCTTCGGGATGCCCCGTCCGGGCAATGTAATCCTCAATCCGGAACAAATTATTTTCCGCCCGTCGCGTGATTTTGAGCAAGGCATCCATGGCCGAAACCTCCTCGACCTGTTCCTCCAAAAACCACTGCATAAAGTTCTGGGTCAAGCGATCTCCATGCTCCGAGGCCTTGTTATAGATGGCTTCAATCTGCTGGGTCACACGCAACTCCTGCGCGTGGGCCAACACAATCGCCTCCTCCACCGAGGCAAAGCTGGAAACGGGCTGGGGAATGGCGGGAATGGTGATCTTCTGATCCGTGTCATTCAGATAACCCAACATCTTCATGGCATGGGACCGCTCCTCATCCGCCTGTTTGGCAAAGTATTTGGAAAGTTCCGGCAACACCTCCGATTCCAACCAACAGGAGAGAGCCACGTATTGCAGGAAGGCCGCCATCTCATGGCCCACCTGTTCATTGATCAATTGGGACGTGCTTGAGTGTATCATGAGAGCAATTTAGTGGATGGCGGAGTCATTGCAAACCCTCATCTCCCGCAACTTTCTCCTCCTACCCCCTTCCATTCGAGTCGATAAATGCTTTGTGCCGAGCCGCCTCCCTGTGGTTGAATCAAGGGCTTTTATGGCAGATAAACCGCTGGAGCAGCTCGAACAGTTCGCCATCGAGGTCATACTCGAACGGCGTTACGGCAAGCGCGCCGCCCTCCTCCGCTCCTTCCTCCATCTGCTCTCCCTGCTCTACACCCGCATCGTCCGCCTGCGTTGGTGGCTCTACCAAAACCGCATCATACGCTGGCACCCCACCGGCGCCCTCATCATCAGCGTGGGCAACCTCACCGTGGGGGGCACGGGCAAAACGCCCATCGTGGAAAAATTCGCCAAAACCCTGGCCCAACATGGACGCAAGGTCGCCATCCTCAGCCGCGGCTACAAAAGCGTGCCCAAACCGCTGACCCAGCGTCTCATCGATCGCTACCTTCGCTTTCGCGGAGAAGATCCCCCGCGCGTCGTCTCCGACGGACGCTCCCTCCTGCTGGACTCCGAGCGGGCCGGGGACGAACCCTACATGCTCGCCTCCAACCTTCAGGATGTTGTTGTTCTCGTCGATAAAAACCGCGTCAAAAGCGCGCTCTACGCCATCGACCGTTTCCGTTGCGACACCATGTTGCTGGACGACGGCTACCAATACCTGCCTTTGAAGGAACGGCTCAACATTGCTCTGGTGGATCGGCACACGCCCTTTGGCAACGAATACCTGCTGCCCCGAGGCACCCTGCGTGAACCGCGGGAACATCTCAGCCGGGCGGATCACATCTTTATTACGAAATGCGACGGTTCGGACATCTCCCTGCTCAAGGATCGAATCCGTCATTACAACCGCCACGCGGAACTCATCGAGTGCGCCCACTACCCGCTTTATCTCCAGGACCTTTACACGGGGGAACAAAAACCTCTCAGCTATCTTCAGGACCGTGACATTGGCGCCATCGCGGGCATTGCCGTGCCGGAAAGTTTTGAAGAAGGACTCAAACGACTCGGCGGACGCCTGATTTACAGCCGACACTACGCGGATCACCATCGCTTCAGTCAGCAGGAAGTGTTAAATGCCATCAACCGCACCCGCACCCGGGGTGGCCACGCCCTGCTCACCACGGAAAAAGACGCCGTGCGCTTCCCCCGAGTGGATCGACGCGACCTGCCCATCTACTTCCTGCGCGTGGAAATCCGCCTCATCAACACCAGTGAACGCTTTGAAGACCTCATCCTCCGCCTCTGCCGCATGAACGGAACCAAAAATTAACCAACACCTAACACGCTCCCTTCACGCCTTGGGATCGAATCATTTTTTAAACAAAATACCTTCCAGCCGCGTCTTGTTATGATGTCGGGATCACCCATCTTGGAAAGGCTTTACGATGAACACGCGGATGCGGTCTTTGGTTTTCTTTTACACCTCAGTGGCAGTGAGGCGGATGCGCGGGATTTGTTGCAGGACGTTTTTTTGAAATTGGTCAGGAAACCCGGCCTGTTGGGTTCCGTCCACCATATCCGCGCTTTCCTGCTCCGCATGGCCCATCACGCCTTTGTCGATTCCATCCGCCGTCGCCAAACCCGCGAACGATCCGCCCTGGCCTTGGGAGAGGCGTCCTGCTGGTTTGCTCATCAACATCCGCCCGGAATGGAACAGGATTGGGGGCCGGAAGTTTCCCGCGCCATGACTCAAATTCCAGCGGAGCAGCGGGCCGTGCTGCATTTGAAACTTTGGCAGGAACGGACTTTTGCCGAAATCGGTCAAATTCTCGGCATCTCCACCCACACCGCCGCCAGTCGTTACCGCTATGCTTTAAACAAAATGGAAGCCTTGCTGCGTCCTCACTATGAACAACGCCATGACTGATTTCGAAAAAAAATTACAACAGCTTGAGCCCCTGTCCGCTCCCTCTGATCTTCGGGATCGGATTCTTCGCGCCTGCTCGCGGGAAGAAGAGTCGAACGCGTCCGCCTGCGGTCTTCTTTCCTGGCTTAGGCTCCTGTATCCCGGTCATGCTTGGAGTTTGGGCTTTGCCGCTCTCTGGCTTTTGGTCTTGGCTCTCCATTTGGACACCCCGGAGCGCACTGTCCCTTCAGGCCCCACCTTGTCTTGGATCGCCTGGAAAGAAATGCAGAAGGAGCAGATTTTGTTACTGGCCCAACTGGAAACCCCCCGCTTTGAAGTCAATCTGCAACAAGGCAGCTTCGCTCTGCCCAAGGAGGATTTATGAAACTGACCCGACTCTTGCGACCCCTCAGCATTACCCTGCTTGCCCTTTTCACCCTGATCGCCCTGTTTTACGCCGTGATAAATTGGCGAGGTGCCCATGCTTGGAAGAAGGCGGAAACCCAACTGCGGGCCAAAGGCGAACCTCTCAGCATCGCAGAACTTCTCCCTGAACCTGTTCCTGACGACCAAAACGTAGCCATGGCCCCGGTCTTCCAGGAGCTGTTCACCCATGAAAGCACCAGCCAACAACCCGCTATGAGCCTTGAAAGCCCACCCAAGGCAAGACTTAAGCAACTGCGCGAGATTCTGAATCTTCACCCCAATCAAGCAGACACACTTCCTGCCTTTGATCGCGCCAGAGCTTCAAAATTCAAATCAACGCCGGAACTGGAAGCCGCTTTTACAAAACATGATGCCCTGCTTAAAGAGTTGGAGGATGCCTTGAATCGTCCACTGATCAGTTGGAATTTGGATTATGAGAAGAGTTTTTTACTGACCATGCCTCACCTGGGCATCCTCTTGGATTTGGCCAAGGTATATCAGTTACGCGCCTTGATGCGTCTGGAAAAAAATGACTCGGAAGGCGCACTGCAAGACTTGGCCCTTCAACTAAGATTGGCAACCATCGCAGAACAAGGTTCCTTGATGATCGGTTATTTAGTCGCAACCACCATTCGACAAACACACACAAACACGGCTTGGGAAATTTTACACCGACAAGCGTGGAATTCCGCCCAAATTTCTAAACTCGGTTCCCTTCTCAACAACCAGGACCCTTTAAACTCGCTCAACATGTCCCTCCGCTGGGAACGTGCAGCATTTTTGGATTTGACCGCTCAGAAAAGTTTCAACTTGATGTATGACTTGATCGGCATTGCCCAGGATTCAAATGAAAAGGTGCCCTTGTCCGTTCAAATGGGTATCTGGGTGTGGAAGGCTCTTCCAGAGGGTCGGCTGGATTCTGATAGAGCTCATTATGTGGAATGCATGGAACTGATCATGGGCTGGAAAGAGGCAAAAGAACTTAAACCGATGTCCACACGTTTTAATGATCGTATAAAACAAACTGGGTTTATCACTCAGGCAGTCAATATTTGGACCTACAAAAGTATACCCGCATACAGTCCAATCCTGATGAGAGCAGCGCAAATTCAGGCTAATCTTGGATTTGTCCAAACCGCGTTGGCGATAGAACGCTATCGACTAGCCACCGGAAGGATTCCCGACTCTTTGGATCTCTTGATCCCGGACTACCTGCCCTCCCTTCCTCAAGACCCCATCAGCGGACGGCCTCTTTTCTACAATAACCGTAGGGACGGTTCCTACCTTCTGTATTCTATCGGCTGGAACGAGAAGGATGATGGCGGTGAACCAAACCGGGACGCAAAACAGGGCGACTGGGTCTGGCCCTCTCACCCCGGAATTCTTAAACTGAAAGAATCCTCCAAACCTTAGCCGCTGGAATGCCGTATCAACAGAACCTCCAGCTTAGTGAATTTCACGTCTTGGGGTTGCACCTTTCTCCTCACATTTGTTTCACAAATTTTTTACTTTTTTCTAACAAATCCGGCCGTTCCTGCGTTAAGCTCGGGACATGAAACCAACCCAGCACTCCCTGATTCTGATTCTCTGTCTGCTTGTTTCACTGGTTCCCGCCCAGGCGCAGTATGAGGACAAATTGAAATCTCTGCGTCACAACATCGGTCAGGCCGATTCCGCCAGCAGCAGCTCGGAGTCACGACTTTCCAAAACGCGGGAGGAACTGAGCGCCTTACAGCAAGTGGAAAGTTTTGTGGCTAAGGATGACTTCAGCAATGCCATCCGCATCGTCAAGCGGGCTTTGGCCCGGAGTGAAAACGAAGCCAACCAAAAGCTTTGAACCGCGCTTCTGGCCGATCTGGAAAAAGAACAGGCCGCATACCACGCCGCGCTGGAGAAAAAAGTGGAGACCCAACTCAAACTTGCGGCTGAAGCGGTGATGAAGGCCAAGACCCTGCCCGAGTTGGATGCGGTGACGGATGACCTCACCCATTTTTCTTCGGAAGAGCTCAACCGCGGCAGCAGTCCCCAGATCAATCGTCTGCGTAACCGAATCAGTCAGGCTCAGAGTTTTATCAATCGTTGGCAGGAATATTTCCTGGCGGGTGTGGAGGAAAATCCGGGGAGGCAACTGGAAATCCTGAACGACCTTACCCGCAGCCGCTCCTCCTATCGTCTCCTGGCCCCGGAGTTTCTGACTTCCTTGCGCGATTCCCTCTTGAAACAGCAGGTAGCCAAGGTGGATCAGGTGGTGGAATCCCTGAAGCCCAGGCTGGCTAAAGCCAAGGGAGTTGATGATGTGCAAATCCTGTTGGAAGAAATTCAGCAACTACAAAACGGCCTGACCTACTCTTCCGTGCCACGTCGGAAGCTGGAACGAGTCGTCACCACCCTGAACTATTGGCTACAGGTCCTGAGCGCGGAAGCGTCGGGCCAATCCCAAAATCTGCTCGGCCAACTCAACAACATGGAAAGCAATTCCTACAATTTTCAAGCCGACTTGATTGACCAGGACTGGGTCGAAGCCAAACGACGTCAGGCTCTGGCCAATCTCAACCCGGAATATCAAAAGCGGGTCAAAGTCCTGCGCCCCCTCGTGGATGAAGCCTTGGTGGCCAGCACCAAGCAGGGCGATCTCGAATCCCTGCACATCACTTTGGAGACACTGCTCAATCATTCCAACTTTTCCGGCCAACTACGAAGTCAAATCAATGACCTACGCAATGAAGTCCGCAGTCTGAGCCGTTTGCATGAAAGTCTGAAGGATCAGGATGAGGCTTTGTTTCTCAAGGAGGCGGGCAAAAAGTTGTCAGACTCCAATCCCTGGGTGGGTTTTTCCCGCTCCTTGCGCCAACCCCTGCTGGTCAAGGGCGCGGAACAATTTTATGGTCTGAAGTTGAGCTTCAAAAAAGATCAAAACCTGCACCCGGCCCTGCGCGACCTCGCCAGCGCTGCGGCAGGGAAGAATGATTGGAAAACCGCCCTGAGCGCCCATCAACTCATCACCCGGCTCAGTCCCCAGGAAGTCGTCACCTCGGACCAGCAACGTCTCGCCGCGATTCAAGCCTACCTCGAAGGTATGCGCTTGAAGGAAGCAGGAGAAAAGGATCTGGCCATGGCCTCCCTTCAATTGGTGCTTTACCATGATGGAACCGGTGTCCCCCGGCAACAAGCCATCGCAGCCCTGCAAGAGCTGCGCGCCGCGCGTTGAGGAGGGGGGGAGGGTTACTCGTTTCGAGTTTCGGGTTTCTAGTTGCTGAAAACTGAACACTAAAAACCGCAAACTCATTTCTGTCTTAAAACTTTAAACTCCACCTAAGCAGGGCCGGGCGGGACGCCCAGCCCAGCGGACAAGATGTCCGCGCTACATCAAAGACGTTCGGAACCAACCTACTTTCGCGGTTCCTTGACGAATCTGCGGCAACCCATGATAATCCGTGATGCTTTCCTTTGTTCCCTTACCCTTCCTTGCCTCCGGCGGCGTGACCTACGCTTTTCAAAATGCGGATTTTGCCGGCAAGGTGATTATTTTTATTTTGTTGACGGTCTCCGTCTTCACCTGGTCCGTCCTCTGGACCAAGGTCAACCTCATTCGTCAGGCCAAAAAAGAAAATCTTTTCTTTCTCAAACGTTATCGGAACGACCGCAGCAGCCTGGATCTTTACACGGAAAAAAAACATTATCCCAGCTCCCCGCTATCTTTTGTTTATCAGGCCGGTGCCCGGGAATTGTCCTTCCATCTGCTGGGTTCTTCCACCGTGGACGAAACTTTCCGCGCCCGCCTGGAAGATGCGGACAAGGTGGATTCCGTTTCGATGGCTTCCGTCCGTTCAGCCATGGAAAGGGCCGTGGGGGAACAGGCTCTGGCCATGGAATCCCAACTCATCCTTCTCTCCACCGCCGCCAGCGGGGGCCCCTTCCTGGGACTGCTGGGCACGGTCTGGGGAGTGATGGAGGCCTTCAGCGGCATTGCTCTGGCGGGTCAAGCCTCCCTGAGTGCTTTGGCGCCGGGGGTTTCCGGCGCTTTGATCACCACCGTGACGGGCTTGGTCGTGGCCATTCCGGCCATGTTCGGCTACAATTTTCTGATCACCACCATCCGCGCCATGATCGTGGAAATGGAAAATTTTTCCGCTGAATGCGGAGCTGATTTTGAACACCGCTATCTGAAATCCCGTTCCTAAAATGAAACTGCATTTTACCACAGAGAACATCGGGAACACAGAGTTTCAGCATGAGGCTTATCTTCTGAAAATTCAGATTTTCTCTGTGCCCTCTGTGTGCTCTGTGGTTCTTCTTTTTCATGAAACGTCATTCTTCACGATATCAAGGTCATGTCATGACGGAGTTGAACATCACTCCGCTTCTGGACTTGGTTTTTGTGTTGTTGATTATTTTCATGATTACCACGCCGCTGATTGAGCAGCAGATCAGCTTGAGCCTGCCCACGTCCAAGCCCACGCCTCCGGCTCAGGTGGATCCCAAGTCCGTGCTGCAAGTCAGTCTGGATGCCCAAGGCTCCATTTTCTCGATAACAAAAAAATCAGCCTACGCGAGCTGGAGCTAGCCATCAGCCGTCAGATGACGCAGGACCCGAACTCAGCCGTGGCTCTGCGCGCGGATGCCAAGCTGCAATACCAGCAGTTGGTGGATGTTTTGGATTTGATCAAAAGCTCCGG
The DNA here is from genome assembly GCA_012031345.1 of Blastochloris sp. GTDB lineage: Bacteria > Verrucomicrobiota > Verrucomicrobiia > Methylacidiphilales > JAAUTS01 > JAAUTS01. The sequence continues at coordinate 9,887 of JAAUTS010000012.1, forward strand.
AGCCAAACTGGGTCTGGTGACCAGCCCGGATCAATGAAAGATCCCGTGAACACTCCGCTGCATGGTTCCCCACGCAAGCAAACCCTGGCCTGGGTTTTGGGGATTCATGTGGTCATTCTTTTTCTTTTTTTTTCTGCTGCCCGGCCTCTTCAAGCCTAAGCCGCCGGAACGCTTCATCGAGATGATTCCCTTGGGCAACCTCGATCCGGGGGAAGGACGTCCCGACTCCCGCGACCAGAATTCCGGAGGCGGTGCCCCGGCAGCCGCCGCTCCGTCAGCTATCCCGCCCACTGCTCCGCCCAGACCCACTCCGTCTCAAGCCGTGGTTCCTGCTCCACCAGTCCCGCGCGAGCGTGATCCCGCGCCTGCCCCCATTCCAACCCCTAAACCCATCCCGACTCCGCCCCTCCCGGCTCCTGTTCCGAGGCCTGTGGTTAAAACGGAAACTCCCAAGCCCAAGCCCCCACCCACTCTGGCCCCGACCAGCCCGTCTAAAATCAAAGTCAATTTGAACAACGTGGTGACGAAAGAGTCGGGCTCCTCTTCCTCCACCCAGCCTAACAAGAGCCAGGCTCAAGGGGTCAGCGCCTCGGATATTGAGGGTCAACTCAAGAAGAAGCTAGGGGCAGGCCGGGGCGAAGGCAGCGGCGAGGGACAGGGTAACGCAGGTTTACGCGGCGGGGAGGGATCGGCACGGTTGGGAGATCCCAAGGGGCTGAGCGAAGCTCCCTGGTATGATGTGTATATTGGAAATCAGTTGAAAAAAAACTGGGCCCGCCCCGCCCTGAGCGGCTCGACTATCGAGACCTGGGTTTCGGTTCGGATTTTGAAGGATGGCAGCGTGCAACTGCTGCGTATCACCAAAAGTTCCGGGAACCAGGACATGGACCTTTCCGTTCGCAACGCGGTGGAGGCCGTCCGCAAGCTGGATAATCCGCCCCCTCCCGGCCTGCCCGATCCCTATGATCGTGTAGTGAAGTTTGAGTTGTGAGAAGAATGCAGTTTAACCGCGAAGTTCGCTAAGGCCGCGAAGCTTGTCTTGGGTAAAGTGATTCGAAACCAAATCCATCCAACTCACTCTATAGAAGTAAATCACCAGTTACTTTGTGGCCTTAACGTCTTTGGAACCCCTGATTAAAGACAATCAACCCGCAAAGATCGCGAAGAAAGCCGGGTTTTTAACAGAGGAATTTATTTTTCTTTCTTAGCGGTCATCGCGTCTTGGCGGTTAAATAGTGTCTCCCTTTGCGATTAGGCCTTTGCTTAACGCAGACGCAGGAGGATGCTTTTGATTCGGTCCTCGCTCTTGGGGCTGACACTTTGGATTTTGGGGTGGCCCTGGAAATGGTTGTGCACCAGACGCCGCTCAAAGGAATTCATGGGCGGCAACTCCGCCTCCTTCCCGGTTTCCATGACCTGGCGGGCCACTTCATCCACTTGTTGCATCATGCGGTCGAACTCCTGTTGTCGGAAGTTTTCCACATCGATCAGAATGCGCGGGGTGTCGTCGTCCTCCCCCTGATGGATGATGCGGTTGAGCAGGTATTGGAGATCGTCGAGAGTTTTCCCACCACGGCCCGTCAGTCGGCCCGGTTCGCGGGTGAGGATGTGCAGGGTGGGACCCATAGGGCGCTCTTCCTCACGGATTTCAAAGACCTGGCCGAGGTGGCCGAGCAGCAGCTCCAAGGTTTCTTTCGGTGAAATACGTGGGTTCATGGCGGGTGGGTGATCAGAGCTGGGATCAGGGTTTCTTTTTCTTCAGGGCTTTGGCTTTGAGCCGTTTGGCGGCTACTTCCGCTTTCATGTCGTCCAGGGTGATTTCCTTCAGCCTCAGATTGACATAGAGCTGAACAATGGAAAGCAGGTTCTGGACCGTCCAGTAAAGGGACAGGGCCGAACTGAAATTATAACAAAAGAGCAGGAAAAGAATGGGCATGAACTTCATGATCTTGATCATGGGATTGTCCACCCCGGCGGGCTGCGGAGTGACCGACATGCTCCAATACATGGTTGCGGCCATGATCAGAGGCATGGGGTTGACCGGGAAATCATAACCGAAGAAGGGGATATGAAAGATGGTGTCCGGTTGGGACAAGTCCGTGATCCAGAGGAAGGACTGGTGCCGCAGCTCGATGGCGGTCTGCAACATGGAATAGAAGCCGAGAAAAATGGGAAATTGCAGAAGCAGGGGGAAGCAGCCGCCCACGGGGTTGACTCCGTAATCCTTGTAAACCTTGATCATCTCCTCATTGAGCTTTTCCGGTTTGTCCTTGTACTTCTCCTGGATTTCCTTGATCAGGGGCGCCACCGCCGCCATGCGTTTCATGCTGCGGTTGGCCATGCCCTGGGGCGTCCATAGGATGGCCTTGAGGAAAATGGTCAGAATGACGATGGCCCAACCGTAACTCTGAACCACGTCATGGATCAAATTCATGGACCAGAGCAGAAAACGACTGACCCAACTGAACATGCCAAACTCCATGACTGCTGCCTTGTCCTCGCCCATGGCGATGAGGCGGCTATTCTCCCTGGGACCGGCATAGACTTCAAAACGCTGGGTCACGCTGGCACCGGGATCCACTTGCAAGCCCGGAACCGTGAGTTGGGTGACCACTCCGTCCGGGATGGCCTGGTTCTTTTCGCGCAGCTCGGGGAAAAGGCGGCGGGTGCCCTGCATTTGGACGGCGGGTTGATCCAGGGGATCGACGATGAGGACAAAGAACTGATTCTTCATGGCCACCCAGTTGAGGGTATGTTCCGGCTTGCTGCGGATCACGTCCTTCCCGGACCAAAGCTGGATGCCGATCAAGGGAATCATAGCCGGATCAAACTCATGAATCTTATGCGTGTGATAGCCACCTTGGCTGTCCTGCCAGGAGAAGCCGACCAGAGCGCGTTCCGCTCCGTGCTGGTAGGTGGGTATTTGCGAACCCAGATCGAGGAGGTAAGGGCCCAGAACCTGAAGACCGCCGCCTGTGTTGGTCACGGTTTGTTCAAGGCCGATCGTGTAATCCCCCTTCAAGGTATAGGTCCGCTGCAACTGCAAGCCCGAGCCCAGCTCACGGCCCAGAGTTACGCTGTCCGCACTCTGGCTCAAAATCTGGTATCCATGGATCCCGTAAACGCCGCCCCAACCCTTCAGGTTCAAGATGGGCGCCGGACCTCCGAGATTGATCACCACAGGCTGCTCTTCCGTGGTGGTGTGTTTGAGCAGGCTCACCCGGCGGATGGCTCCCCCGTGCGTGCTGAATTCGGCCCGGATGAACTCATTCTCCAAAACAACCTTCTGCTCCGGCGGCAGATTCGGCTCCGGCTGCTCGCTGCTGGGCAGGGGGCCGGCTAGGAGAGTCTGCTGAGAGAGATCGGTGCTGCTGCCTGACGGCAAGGGAACAGCGGGGGCCGACTGCGGCGAGGGTCGCCGGCTGGACTGCTCCCGGAGCTGGCGGCGGGGTGGTGCCCGGCGCGGTTGGGGGCGGCGGCGGGAAAATGACGTTGATGATGATCGGGTAAACCAAAATCAGGGCCAGACAGAGGGTGATGTAAATCCAGTTTTTCTTATCCATGAAATTCTTTCTCAGCAAGGTGGGTTGTTCGGGTTTCCGTGCCCGGACTGGCGTGACAGCCGCATCTTTGTGGCGTCCCGTTTTGTTTCAAAGGCACAGGATCATAGCCCTGACCGCCCCATGGCTGGCAACGCAGAATTCGCCACAAGCCCAAAATAATCCCGAGCGCCAGACCGCGTTTTTCGATGGCTTGCACGGCGTATTCCGAGCAGGTGGGCGTAAAACGGCAGCTTCCGCCTGTGACACCAAAAAAAATCTTGAGCGGGGAGAGAAATTGCTGATAAGCCCGCAGCAACACTATGGCCACTCGGCGGGGCCAAGGGAGGCAGACTTCAGAATTCCGGGGGCTCGGGTTCATGAGAAAGGGGGGGTAAAATCTCAACGGGGTTTGCCTGCCCATCCGCAGCGTTCCCGCAGGAGATCAAAATCTTGGGCCAATGCCGCCCGATCCACGGCTCCGGCAGATTTGCGGGCAATCCAAACGCTCTGCAAATGTTCCGGAAGGCTGGCCTGACAACGACGATACAACTCTCGCAGACAACGCTTGATACGGTTGCGGGCCACGGCATTTCCGCAAGCTTTGGGAACGACAAAACCCGCCAAGCGCGGTTCCTCCGGGCGGATCAGATAGTTGCAGACGAGGTGACGGCCCGTTTGGCGTTTCCCCTGTGCCTTGATGCGCTGAAAGTCCGTGCGCAGGCGGAGGATGCGGGAGCGGGGCAGGCGTTGATCCGGAGCGGGGCGGCTGCCGGAATCAGGCTTGGGTGTGACGGCAAACTTGCGCTCCGTTCCCTTGGGAGTCAGACGCTTACGACCCTTGGCCCGACGCCGGGCCAGCAAGGCACGTCCCGTTTTGGTGCGGGTGCGGGACAAAAAGCCGAATTTCCGTTTACGGGTTCTCTGGGAGGGTTGATAAGTCGGGCGCATACAATCAGTTCTTTCTCGTTGGTTCTCTTAAAGTAAGGCTAAAAAGAGTATCCGTTTCGCCCAAGCTGTCAACCGTGAAGGAAAAAGCCGTCAGAGTGAATGCCCTAAAATCGGGTTGTCGGGCCTTGGAGCGAAGCTTCAGTATTCAATAATCGCTCCCGACACCTTCGTAAGTTGCGGTGATCTGATTTTTATCGAAGCGATCCAACATTTCCACGTGACCATCCACGAACAGCACAGGGGTTTTATCCGACTGTTTTGTGCCGTCTGTTTCTTCAAATGAAGGCGTTTGAGGCGGATAGTCATCCGGGTCCGCATCTTCTTCACCAAAACTACGGTGGATAGTTTCTCCAGCCAAAATGTGTTTGGAAGGTTGTGGAATTAACAGTCGATTCACTGCCGCAAAAGGGGCTGAAGGACTGGGCCGAGCGGCCCTGGACCCAAGATAATAACCAAATTTCCTATCTGACACATTGGGGCAAACAAAAACGCTCAAATCCTTTTTAGTGTAGTCCGCCAGTTGCTGGGTCCAAGCAATGGGCTCTGTCGGCTCGTCCGTGTCTTGATAGGCAATGGTCCCGCCTGCCATTGGATACAAATTGTCGTTTTCGTCCGCATACAAATTCAACATGATCCCGATCTGCCTCAAGTTCGAAGCGGACTTGGTGTCGCGGGCCTTGCCCAGGGCGTTGTTGATGGCCGGAATCGCCAATCCCACCAGCAGTCCGATGATCACCACTACGACCAACAACTCAATCAAGGTAAATCCACGTTTCATGACCTTTATCCTAGAGCGAACAGGGCGGGAAACAACAGCAATTCTCCGCCTCCTCTACTGAAAGAACCGCATAATCTCCAAGACGCCCTCCCATCCCAGCAACACCAACAAAAACGTAAACAGCAGGGCGAGTAAACCCATGATGTCCCCCAGCAACAACACCAAACCATCATTCTCCATCAGACCGAGTCCAATCAGCACAATGGGAATTGCATAAAGCCAATTGGTGAACGGCAGGGGCAGGGGCAGCAAAATGCCCAAACAAGCCACCAAAAAGCCATGCGCACGATGTGACCAGGGATGCAGACAAATCCTGCTGTGTCGTGGTTTGAGAAAACGCTCGATCCAACGACAAAGCCTGGAAGCTTCCCGGACAATCTCCTTAATCCGATGATCCGGCACCCGGTAATCCTGGATTCTGGAGGGAACCCAAAGATGTCGCCCAAACGCCATTCTCATCCCTGAAAAAAACAGCACAAAGCCCAGCGGCACGGCCACCACAGGCAACATGGCAGGCAGACTGAACAAGGCGATCACTGCGGGATAACCCCGCCCGGACAAGTGATGCAACATGCGCCGAATAGTGATGGGGTGCTCATGGCTCTCCTCTTCCATTCTCTGGAAGATGTCCGAGAGCGACAAAGCGCGGAGTTTCCCTGCTCCCTCGGTAAATTCTTGCTGCTGCGTCTCAGGAGAAGGGGTCATGTAATATCCAGATCAGTCTTAACCTATTTTCGAACCTTGACCAGAGACTTTCTTTAGCCTTGTTCCTTCATCATTTTGCCACAATCTATCCAGTCATGTGGCGGCTACTTCTTCAAATACGACTGGAAACGGGTTTGTGAACGGTTTTCCACCCATCATAAAAATTTGTGTCCACCTTTCTTTACCCTGTGAGCCTTCCGCCCTCTGTGGTTAAACTCTTCCACCCCATCCTCCTATGAAATTCGGCAACCATCTGCAAATCTTCACTGGCTCCGCCAATCAACCTCTGGCCGAACGCATCGCCAAATATCTCGAACTCAAGGTCGGCAACGCCACCGTCACTTCTTTTCCTGATGGCGAAACCTTTGTCAAATATGAGGAAAACATCCGGGGGAACGATATCTTCATCATCCAACCCAGTTGCACTCCGACCAACCACCACCTGATGGAATTGTTCATCATGCTGGATGCCGCCCGCCGGGCCAGTGCCGCCCGCATCACTGCTGTCATGCCCTTCTACGGGTATGCCCGTCAGGATCGCAAGGATCAGCCCCGCGTCCCCATCACCGCCAAACTCGTGGCCAATCTCCTCGTCGCCGCTGGTGCCAATCGAATTCTCACCATGGACCTGCACGCCCAGCAGATTCAAGGCTTCTTCGACATCCCGGTGGACCATCTTTACGCGGCTCCGGTTTTTTACAAACATCTGGCTCATCGCGATTTGAAAAACATGGTGGTGGTCTCTCCCGATGTGGGAGGCATGAAGATGGCCGCCGCTTACTCCCAGCATCTCGGCGCCGGCCTGGCCATCGTGGCCAAACGCCGCGTCAGCGCCACTGAAACCGAAGCCCTCTACGTGGTGGGTGAAGTGGAAGGCAAGGATGTCTTGTTGGTCGATGACATGACGGAAACCGCCGGCACCCTGACCTCCGCCGCCAAAACTCTCAAGGCTCACGGGGCAAAAAATATCTCCGCCCTGGTTTCCCACGCCATCCTTAATGATAAAGGGCTGGATCGTTTGAAAAATTCCGAAATCAAGGAACTCATCACCACCGACACCACCCCTGTGCCCACGGGTAACGGACTGCCCATCACTGTCCTGAGTGTGGCCGATCTGTTAGGAGAAGCCATCAAACGCATCCACTACGGCGAATCCGTCTCCTCACTCTTCGAAGTCCGCGAAGGCAAGAAGATGGGATATTGATATTTCCACGACCTCCCTTTCCATTGCCCGGCGCTGGATCCAGGTGCTAGTTTTTTCCTATGAATGTGGATCGTATTTTACAGGAATTCCACAACGCTTCCGTAGATTGTCTTCTGATTGGCGGCATGAATTTTCTGCTCAATCATGAGCCCGAGTTGACCTATGACGTGGACCTGTGGGTCAGAGATGAAATCTCGAACCTAAGCCGGGTGGCCCAGGCTTTGGTTGCCTTGGAAGCTCGCTGGGGCACGAGTGAAGACACTTGGGGCCCTGTGTCCCTGCAAGCCGAGTGGCTGCAACGACAGGTTGTTTTTTGTCTAACTTCTCCTCATGGTGCGATTGATATTTTTCGCAGAGTGCGAGGTTTGGAAGACTCTTATGCACGTTGCCATGAACAAGCTCACCTCCAAACAACCGCTGGCGGGGTGCCTTATCTTTCCTTGAGTGCAAAGGATATGACCTCTGTCAATTGGCTCTACCCGAGGGGCAAAGAAAACAACGGCGTCTTGAAATCTTGCGCCGATCCCTATAAACATAAATCCATGCTTGTGGAACCTTCAGACCTCAAGGCGCAGGAGGAAAAAAAGCGTGAGCTGGCCTGGGACCCGGCGGAGCGTTGGAAAGTTCTTCAGGAAACCATCACCTGGGCAGAAGCGCAGCTTCCACCGGAACAACGTCGCAACCGTCCCCGTTGGCATTCCGCCGCATCAGAGGAAAGTAGCGTAACGTTGAATGAGTAATTTTTTCAAATTGGAAAGCTCCTGCCTGGGTTATTAACCTGACTCCATGTAGCTAAGTGCCTTGGAACAAGCCTCTTGGATTAAGGATGAGAATAGCTTGGGAATAACTTTTCCATAACTTCCCCATGACTTGGATATCTACCCTTTAGCCGCCTTGTCTCTTGGGTTCGGCTCTGGTTTTTCACAGCTTATTTTTTTACCAAAAGGTTATGGCTCATCGGCTTATAAAACTTGTCTTCTGTTATTAACACCTATATTACAGTTACCTTCTTTCCTTTAAAGAATTATAGTATAGCCAAGAACAAGCACGCTCATGAAATTCACTCTACCCCGCGACAAATTCCTCGAAGGTCTTCAAACTGTTCAAAGTGTGGTCAGCACCCGCACTACCTTGCCCGTTCTGGGCAACGTCTTGATCAGGGCGGAGGGAAGCTCTCTCAGCCTGGCCACGACGGATCTGGACACGGGGATCCGCACCCAAGTGGAAGCGGAGATTGAAAAAGGTGGCAGCACCACGCTGCCCGCTCGCCGACTCTTCAGCATCATCCGTGAATTGCCCAACACCGATGTGCAGGTCGAGGTGGACGCCAAAAACAACGCCTCCATTCGCGCGGGGAACAGCTTCTTTAAAATCATGGGCTTGGCGGAAGACGACTTCCCTCCCTTCCCCAAGACCGAAGGAGCCAACATTTTCAAACTCGATCAGGCGGTTTTCCGCGAGATGTTGAAAAAACCGCTTACGGCATGTCCACGGATGAAAGCCGTTATGTTCTTAATGGTGCTCTGCTCAGCTTCAAGGACAGCAAACTCACCATCGTGGCTACGGATGGGCGTCGCTTGGCTTTGATTGAGCATGATCTGGAATTTCCCAAAGCCAACGAAGTGGATGTCATCCTCCCCACCAAGGCCGTGAATGAACTTCAGCGCGTTCTCACGGATAGCGGGGAAGTGCAGATCGCCATTGCGGAAAATCAGATCAGTTTCAGCATCGGCAACACCTTCCTGGTTTCCAAGTTGATCGAGGGCAATTACCCCAATTACAAGCAAGTCATTCCCAGTGAAACCAAGGAGCGCGTGACCGTGGAGCGCGAGTTGCTGTTGACCAGCGTCAAGCGTGTGGCTCTGCTCAGCAGTGAGAAGTCGAATTCGGTCAAACTCAACTTTGGTAAAAATTCACTCGAAATCACGGCGAACACCCCGACGTCGTGAGGCCCGTGAAACCATTCCGGTGAACTATAAAGGCAAGGAATTCAGCATCGCCTTCAATCCTGAGTTTCTTTGTGATCCCTTGCGGAATTTGGAAAGCGACGAGATCTTTTTCGATTTCACGGATGAATTGAGCCCCGGCGTGATCCGTTACAACAAACCTTTCCTCTACGTTCTCATGCCCATGCGCACGGCTTAAGGCCAGTGCGTATGACCGGGTTTCCCGGCCGAGAGCAGGAATCGCGATTGCGCTAGACCCATGTTAACCGGGCTGAGATTGAGTCAGTTCCGTTGTTACACCGAACATACCCTGACGGACCTTGGACCCAAGGTGGCCTTCGTTGGTGAAAACGGGCGCGGCAAAACCTCTTTGCTGGAGGCGATTTATTTTTGTTGCGATGCCGTTCTTTCCGCACCCATCAAACACGCGAACTGATTCATTGGGGTGGAACCAGTCTGGGAGTGTCGGGTGATTTTCAGGAGGAACCCGTGCGACGATTGAAAGTGGAGTGGAGCGTGGAGGAGCGGGTTTTAACCTTGGAGGAGCAGCCCAGGGCCAGTTTCCGTGAGTATTGGGGCCAGATCCTGGTGGTGGTTTTTCAAAACAGTGACCGACACCTCTTGCAGGGCCCGGGCCAACTGCGGCGGCAGTGGGTGGACAGCCTGATTGCCTCGCTGCACCCGGAGTATCTGCAATGGATTCAGCGCGCGCAGTTGTTGTTGAAACAAAAAAATGCCTATCTCCGCAAAGGCGGCGGGGATCGCGGACTATGGAACAGTCTGACCGATCCTTTGGAAGAGGTCACCCGTCGCATCCACGAGGCGCGCGAGACTTTCACCAACCAAGCGGCTCCGGTCTTGGAGGAAACCTATCAACATCTCACCGGGAAACAGGAACAACTTACCCTCCGTTATGAAGCGGAGATTCCGCGTCAACTGGCCCGCGAGCGGGCAAGCTGTGGGAGATGGAAAACCAATTCAAAACCGCGCAGCTCGGACCACATCGCGACGACTGGAAATTTCAACTTCAGGGACAAGTTCTGCGTGCTTATGGGTCGGAAGGACAGGTGAAGTCCGCCGCGCTCGCCCTGCGTCTGCTGGAGCTGCGCCTGATGCAGGAGCGCTGTGGTCGTTGGCCCCTGCTTTTGATTGATGACGCCCTGAACGACCTGGATTTAGGACGACGAGAACAATTCTGGAGCCTGCTTCCCCACGGAGCCCAACAATTCTACGCCACGCCTCAGATGGAACAACTCCCCGCACAGCAAGACTTTCAGGTTCAGGTCTTATAAAGCTTAAGACAGAAATGAGTTTTCAGTTTTTAGTGTTCAGTTTTCAGCAACTAGAAACCAGTAACCTCCCCCCCTCCCCTTTCAACTGCACAAAGCTTGCCTTGATTCGCGGAGCCTAGTAGCTTCGGGCCGATCCTTGTCCGGCAAGGGTCTTAAATCTTAAGCATCACGATTCAATCATCTAATCACACCATTCAGGAAAAAAACGTTATGGCCGCAGACACCTCCGTTGTTGAAAAAGTAGAAGCACCCGCCCTCAAGCCCCTTTCACTCAAATCCCCTCTGGCTCCCACGCCCAAGAATCCTCCGAAATACGCGGTGACCATCCGGAACACCCAGGGCCAGGATGTGGTGCTGGCGGATCCGAACGCCACCCGCGCTTTGGTGGCGTTGATGGATGTTCACGCTGTCAATGGCGGTGCCGCATGTCACTGGGGCGGCCCGGCGGCCTTGGCTGAGGCCATGGCAGCCATTCACGCCATCATGTTCGCCACCCAGGTCGCCTTGGCATGAGGCTTTCAACTTCGTCAACGATGCGGGTCATACGGAAAACGGCGTCTATGCTCTACGCGCCAACTACGGCTTTGATGGCATGACCTTTCGGGATCTTCGCGCATTCCGCAGCATCCAAAGCAAGTTGACGGGTCACGGAGAGTCGCACCTGAATCCGGAAGGCGTTCTGCTCAGCAACGGGCCGCTGGGTTCTTCCCTGCCGCAGTCGCAGGGCTTGGCCATCGCGGATCATCTGGCCAAAAATGATCGCGTCACGATCTGTGTTCTTTCCGATGCAGCGGCGATGGAAGGCGAGGCCAAGGAATCTTTTTCCGCCATCCCCGGCTTTGCCGCCAAGGGTCTGGTCAATCCCTACGTTCTGGTCATCACCGACAACGACACCAAATTATCCGGTCGCATCACGAAGGATTCCTTCAGTATGCAGGGCAGCTTCGATGCGCTGGCTCCCCAGGGCTGGCATGTGATCAAAGTCGAGAAGGGGAACGATTTGCAGACGGTTTATCAGGCCTTGGAAAAAGCCCTCAGTGCCGCTCAAGCCGATCCCAAAAAACCGGTCGCACTCTGGCTCAAGACGGTCAAAGGCTTTGGCATCAAGGCCACGGAGGAAAGTTCCTCCGGGGGACACGGCTTCCCTCTCACCAGCGGAGAAAAAATCACCGACTGGATTCATGAAATTTATAACAATGCCGCTCCCCAGGAATTTTTGGATTGGGCGCAGGAACTGAAGAAACTTTGGGAAGACAGCGAGGCGAAAAAAGCGGCCAAGGCGGCGGCAGCAGCTCCGGCAACGCCCGCGATCAAAAAGACAAAAATTCAGACCGGACTCTCCAAGGGCGCCATCACGGCGGCCAAGGAAGGCCTGCCTGTCTTTTCGGTGGCAGCGGATTTGGCGGGCTCCACAGGCATGAGCACTTTCCAAAAAAGTTTCCCGGATCGCTCCCTGGACGTCGGCGTGGCCGAGTCAAACATGATCAGCACCGCAGCGGGTCTTTCCAAAGTGGGCTTCATTCCCATCGTGGACACCTTTGCCCAATTCGGTGTGACCAAGGGAAACCTGCCCCTCACTATGGCCGCTCTCTCGCAGGCCCCGGTCATCGCGGTGTTCTCCCACGCTGGATTCCAGGACGCGGCGGACGGTGCCTCCCACCAAGCCACCACCTATATCGCCGCCAGCCAGCCCCATTCCGCATACTGCGGTGGTGGTGCTGTCTTGTGCGGATGAGGCGGAAGCCTTCATGTATCAGGCCATCCAACGCATCGCGCAGCAGCGCAGTCAGGGAGGGCATGGAGAGTCCGTCATCTTCTTCCTGGGTCGTGAAAATTATCCTGAGAGCTGGGTGCCGGGTGCCCGTTATGTTTGGGGTAAGGCTCAGGTGATGCGCGAGGGTAAGGACGTCACCTTGATCGCCAACGGTGCCCTGGTCGGTAATGCTTTGAAGGCGGCGGATAAGCTGAAGGAAAAAGGCATCCACGCGGCGGTCATCAACAATCCTTTTGTTAATCAGGTGGATCTCGCCACCATCGCTCCGGTGGTTCAGGCCAGCTCAGGCAAATTCATTACTTTGGACGATCACCAGATCATCGGCGGCTCCGGCGCTCAAGTGGTTCATGCCTTGGTGCAGGCGGGTCATTCCATCCGCGCGAAGAGTCTGGGCATCAATGGAGAGTTTGGTCAGTCGGCGTATCTGGCGGATGAACTTTACGAGAAGCATGGCCTGGGAGCCGATGCCGTGGTGGCCGCCGCCGAGTCCCTGGTGAAGGGTTTGAAGGGTTAAATCGCGGTCGTCAGCGCGTTGTTTCTTACAACTCCAGGATTCGGCGCACGGCTTCTTCTTTGCCGAAGACGCCGATGAAGTCGTTAGGATGAAACTCGTGCTTGGGGCTGACCTCGCCCCGGCACACCAGACGTCTGGCATCCGAGCTGACTTCCTCCGAGAAGAGCGCGACCACATTCAAATGAAAACGTTCGCGGGGGCGAAGTTCAACCAGGGTTTTGCCCACGAATTCCGCCGGCACCAGCAGCGTGGCCATGAAGTAACCATTCCCCATGGGCAAAGCTTCGCGCACTCCTTCCAGGAGAACCTTCTGGGCCAGGGTTTGTCCGGCGTCTTCCGAAGGCACCACCACATCGGAGGCGCCGAGTTTCAGCATGATGCGTCGCTCGGTTTGGTGGCCCACCTGCACCACCACGCGGCGCACGCCCAGACTTTGCAGCGTGGAAAGCACCAGCACATTTTCTCCCAGCTTATCGCCCAGGGCCAAAATCACTCCGGCACAATCCTGAAGTTCCTGGGCCTGGATGGCTTTTTCATCCGAGGCATCCACGATCACGGCCGTGCTCACCGCGTCCTTGATCGCCTCCACGCGTTCCCGGTTTCTGTCGATGGCGATCACTTCCACTCCCATGTGGGCCAGGGCGCGGGCGGCGGAGCTTCCGAAGCTTCCCAGGCCGATCACGGCGTATTTTTTACTCACGGATGTTGGTCTCCCGATTAGGTGTTAATAGAGCAGGATGTTCTCCTGCGGGTAGCGGGTCAAGGTCTGACGTTCCCGATAAAACAGGCTCCAAAGAAAAGTGATGATCCCGATTCTGCCTAAAAACATACAAACGATCAGAACCCAGCGTCCCAGATCCCCACATTCGGTGCTGCCCCCCAGACTCAGGCCCACGGTGGAGAGGGCGGAGATCACTTCAAAAAATGCCGTCAACGGCTCCAACCCCTCCACGGAAATCAGGATCAAGCCACAAGCAAAAGCCATCATGCCATAGAGCAAACACAGAGCCATGGCCCGGGCGCAGAGACTTTCACTGACCTCACGGCCAAACAAAGACACGCTGGGCTCGCCGCGCACCAGGGATTTGAAGTAAGCCAAGACTGTCCAGACCGTGGTCACTTTCAATCCACCAGCAGTTGAACCCGGTGCCCCTCCGATCACCATCCAGACCAGGATCAATCCCATGCTGAGAGGGGCGAGTTGAACCAGATCCATGGTCTGGAAGCCGGCCGTGCGCGGCATGGTGGCCAGGAAAAAGGCCTGACCTAGTTGATCCCCGGCGGACAGGGAGGCCAGGACACCTTCCCGCTCCGAGAGCCAGATCACCAGTGTGCCCAGGCTGAGAAGCAGGAGGTTGGAATACAGCACCACTTTGGTTTGCATCTGCCAGCCGCGCACCCTGCGGCGTCCCGGCAGATGCAGCACATCCACCAGCACCGGAATGCCCAGTCCCCCCAGGATGACCACCAAGGAAAGAGTCCAAAGACCGGGCAGGAAGGTGGCGAATCCCTGGGTGCTCAACCCTCCTGCCAGACTGCTGAAGCCTGCGTTACAAAAGGCGGAGACCGCATGAAAAATGGCCTGCTCCGTCCGCATCGCGGGGTCCGGGATCAGTTCCCGCCATTGCCACCACAAGATTGCCGCCGCCAGCGCTTCGATGCTCAGAGTGATTCCTAAAATCCGAATCAAAATGACATGCACCCGTTCAAAGATGTCTGCCTGCACCAGATCCTGCACCGTCACCCGTTCCCGAAAGCCCATGGAGCCGCCGAAGAACATCACCACGCAGGCCGTCAAGGTCATGATGCCCAAGCCTCCGATTTGGATCAGCCCCAGCAAAATCCAGCGTCCGGTCTCGGTAAAGGCCGTGCCCGTATCCACCACCGTCAGGCCCGTGACGCAGACCGCGCTGGTCGCGGTAAAAATGGTGTCGGTCCAACTCAAAGGTTCATGGGTGGAGCGCGGCATTTTCAAGGCCAGGCTCCCCAGCAACACCAGGCCCAAAAAACTGAGCAAAACCAACACGGCCGGTTGAATCCGCGACTGGGCAAAGGAGTTGAGCTGGCTGGCCATTTGGCGCAGAAGCTCCACGGCGATGTAGCCTTGGAAAAAGAGCAGACAGGCACTGGTCAGATCCGAGGGGTCCAATCCCAGCTTCAAAAATAGCTGGTTACCCCAAGCCATGCCGGGCACGAAAAACAGGAGCAACAGAAACACCAACAGACCGCTCAGGCTGTAGGTCAGCCAGTGGCGGCGCAGATAGTCCAGCTTGTGCGGGACCAGGCCAGTCTCAACCAGGACATCAGGCTGAACAAAGCTGCCGCGCTCAGTTCTGCCTTATGCAGCCACCAGGTCCAGGTTTCATCCAGCGGGAAGCCATGCTCCACTACCAACAGGGAGCACACGGGAAGAAAGAGCAGCAGGGCGATTCGGTTAAGAACCCGATCCACCGCTTCCACCAGTTCCTGAGAGGCATGCCAGCGCATCCACTTCTTTAGCGGGCCGCTGGCGGGAAGGCAAGGGTCCTAGGCTTTGGGCTGGGCGTGGTCCGCATAACGGTCGAAGCGATTCGACAGAATGAAGAAGGTGGGAGCCCAGAGACCGACAAAAATCCCGAAGCGTTCTCCGTGAGCCACTTCGAGCGGATCCGACCCGACACCACCCGCCGCATACCAAATCGCGATCGAGCCTGCGATGGAAGCGAAGCCCAAGATGAAACAGATTAGACCAAGTTTACGATAAATAGTTGAACTCATAGATCCAAACTCTAAGGGCGATTTCAACAAACGCAAATGACTGAGCTTGGTTGGTGACGGGTGAAAGGAGATCTCTAATTTCTGATTTCGTATTGCTGACGGCGGATCTTCAAACTTTACACTTCCAACTTTAAACCCCGCCCGGCCAGAGCGACCCTTGACCCGCGTCGCCTTCCCCTTCATGCTCGCAGTTTCCTGCATCATGGATATCCGTTACAAAGCCATCCAACGTGTTTTTATTTTTGCTCTGAGCTTGAACATCGCCTTGGCAGTGTTGAAGTGTTACATCGGCGTGCAGACACGCAGCTTGGGGGTGGTTTCGGATGCTTTGCATTCTTTTCTGGACGGCGCGGCCAGTGCGGTTGGGTTGTTGGCCATTTACATGGCGGCTCAACCAGCGGATGAACAACATCCCTACGGGCATCGCAAATTTGAAATCATCGCCACCTTCATTCTCTCGGGATTGTTGCTGCTGAGTTGCTGGGAAATTTTGGGCAGCGCCTACACCCGCTTGATGAATCCGGTTCCCACGCCTGATTTTTCCTGGGCAGCCGTGCTGGCGATTCTGGCCACGGTGGGAATCAACTTCGCCTTCTCTCTTTATCAACGCAGGCAGGCGGACGCTTTGCAAAGCCCCTTGCTGGCGGCGGATGCCAGCCACACCCGCTCCGACATGTATTCCAGCATCCTGGCTCTGATCGGCTTGGGCACGGCGGCGTTGGGTTGGTTCTGGGTGGATGCCGTTGCCGCCATCGGGATTGTCTGCATCATCGCCCGCGCGGCCTATCTCATCATTCAGGACAGCATCGACACCGTCGCGGAGGCCAACCGCTTGGATCAGGACGAGGTCCGCTCCGTGGTGGAAAAAGTGGCGGGAGTGGAAAATGCCCACGCCATCCGTTCCCATGGCATGAAAACAGACATTCATCTGGATTACATATCCGGATTGATGAAAATCTTTCCGCCAAAGAAGTTTTTGAGATCGAAGAAGGCGTGACTGCGGCTGTGAAAAAACAATTTCCCGCCGTCACCCACGTGGCCATACGCCACGAGCCGACCGGGTTGAGAGAGTCCTAGGATTCCTCTCTGCCTCAAGATTCCGGCCTACAATAGTTCTTTCAACTCCCGCACCCGTTGGGCGAAGAGTTGCAGGGCCTGGGCCACGGGCTGTGGGGAACTCATGTCCACTCCGGCCAGTTGCAGCGTCTCCAGAGGATAGCGTGATCCCCCTGACTTCAGAAAGGCCAGGTAACGCGTGCGTTCCGCTTCGCCTCCCGCCAAAACCTGCTGGGACAAAGCCAGGGACGCGGAAATGCCAGTGGCGTATTTGTAAACGTAGAAAGCGGAGTAGAAGTGCGGGATGCGCAGACATTCCAGCTCCAACACCTCGTCGATGACCATGTCCGGTCCATGATAACGCTCCAACAAAGCGCGATAGACCGAGCGCAGGCTCTCTAGGGTGAGAGGTTCCCCGGCCTCGTCCATGGTGTGGATCAGCTTTTCAAACTCGGCAAACATGGTCTGCCGGATCAGGGTGGCGCGGATGTCATCGACCTGACGATTGATGATGTAGGCCCGCATCCGGGGATCGTCGGTTTTTTCCAACAAATCGTGGGTCAACAATTCTTCATTGAACGTCGAGGCCACCTCGGCCAGGAAGATGGGGTAGTGGTAATCCTGGAAACGTTGTTCGCGTTGGCTATACCAAGTGTGCATGGAATGACCCGCCTCGTGGGCCAGGGTATAGACATCGGAAAAGACGTCCTCCTTGTAGTTCATCAGGATGTAAGGCGGGTTCCCATAGCTGCTGCTGGAAAAAGCACCGCTACGTTTGCCCTTGCTCTCGTAACGATCCACCCAACGATCACGGAACCCTGATGCCAGCGTGTCGGTGTATTCGTCTCCGAGCGGATGCAAGGCCGCCACCACTTTTTCGCAGGCGACGTCGAAAGAAGTTTGCTGTTCCATCCGTGCGGTTATGGGCACGTAGGTGTCATAAAAATGCAGCTCCTTCAACTTCAGCACTTCCTTGCGTAATTCATAATATTCATGCAGGGGCGCGAGATGGGCGTGGACGGTTTCGATCAGGTTGTCATAGACGGAGACGGGCACATGATCCGAAAAGAGCGAGGCCTCGCGGGCGGAGGTGTGGTGACGGGCCTTGGCCTGGAAGACATCGGTCTTGACCGAGTGGATGAGCGAAGAGGCCAGGGTGTAGCGGTGCGCTTGGAACTCCTCGTAGTATTGATGAAAAGCGCGCCGACGCAGCTCGGGGTCGGATTTGACCAGGAAGGAGGAAAACAGACCGTGCGAGAGTTCGCGTTCCTGACCCTTGTCATCCTTGATCACGCCGAAGTTCATATCGACATTGGTCAACTGGGAGAAGGTCTCCTGAATGCCGCTCAGAGGCAGGGAGACCATGGCCAGCAGTCGTTCCTCATTTTCAGACAGAACGTGGGGCTTGTAGCGGCGCAATTTTTGCAGCTTGATCGTCCACTCCGCCAGGCTGGGCTCGCTCAGGAATTGGGCAAAGCTTTCGTCCGGGATGCTTTGAATTTCCGGCGTGAGAAACGCAGCCAGTTCCGCCGCCTGAATCATCACATGCTGGAAGCGGCTTTCCCGCGCCAGGTTGGCCTCGCTCGAACTGTCTTCCGAGGAGCGCAGGGAGGCGTAGTGGCCGAGACGTTCGGCGATGAGGTCCAGCTCCCGGTCAAATTCCAGACAGCGCTGGAGCTGCGCGGCGGATTGATGAAGTGTGCCTTTGAAATCGAGATACTTCGGAAATCGCTTAGCATACGAGGCCAGGTCACGATCCCAGGCGGCTATCGTCCACATAAAGTCGGTCGAGGTTTCCAGGTGTCGGCCACCGGGAGGGAGGAGCGGAGAGGGGTTTGGGGTCGGGGCGGAGGCGGGGTTGGAATCGAGAAATCGCATCCCCCACCCTACTCAATGCTTGAGCAAAGGGCAACTTTTTGAAGGCAACAGAGAAGAGGAAGGGAGAAAAAACGAGCCATCAATAATTAGACAAGCTAATGATTGGGCGGATTTGAAAGAGCTTAACGCAAAGACGCTAAGGGACTAAGGCGCGAGATTATTTTTAAACTGATTAGAAATAGGAAGATTGGTTTTCCTTGAGCTCTTTGCGTCTCAGCGTCGTTGCGTTAAAAAAACGTTCCCACTAAGTCAAGCTTTCAGCCTGACTGTTTTGCTGGGCCGTGGGTCCCTTACGAACCCAGACGGCGAGGATGGATAGGTCGGAGGGGTTGACCCCGGAGACGCGGGAAGCTTGGCCGAAGCTGCGGGGGCGGACTTCTTTTAACTTCAGTCGCGCCTCGGTTTTTAAACCGCGGATGGCGTCGTAGTCCACCCAATCGGGGATGACTTTATCCTCCTGGGTTTTGACGCGGGCGATTTGCAGCAATTCCCGTTCGATGTAACCGGCGTATTTGATATCGGTCTGAACTTGGTCGGCAATTTCCGCGGGAACTTGTTGAAAGTTTTCCGGCAGGTCCTTCCAGGAAAACTCCGGCTTCCGCAACCATTCTTCCAGCGTCCGGGTTTCGCGACGTTCGCGCCGGAGTTCTTCCGTGATCTGGGCGATGCGTTCGCGTTTCGCCCGCAACTTAGCAACTCGTTCCGTTGTGGCCAAGCCGATCTCTGCTCCGAGTTCGGTCAGGCGCAGGTCGGCGTTGTCCTGACGGAGGAGCAGGCGATACTCGGCCCGGGAGGTAAACATGCGGTAAGGCTCCTTGGTTCCCTTCGTGACCAGATCATCGATCAGGACACCCAGATAAGCTTGGTGTCGTCCGAGCAGGAAAGGGGCTTTTCCTTGAACCTTGAGAGCGGCGTTGATGCCTGCCATGAGCCCCTGCCCGGCAGCTTCCTCGTAACCGGAGGTGCCATTGATTTGCCCGGCGAAATACAAGCCCGCCACCGCCTTGGTCTCCAGGCTGGGTTGAAGCTGGGTCGGGGGACAAAAATCATACTCCACCGCGTAACCCGCCCGCATCATCTCGACCTGCTCCAAGCCGGGGATGCTGCGCAGGAAATCGTATTGCACCTCGACAGGCAGGCTGGTGGAACAGCCGTTGATGTAAAATTCATCCGTATGACGACCTTCCGGTTCGAGGAAAATCTGGTGACGTTCCTTATCGGCAAAGCGAACAATCTTATCCTCCAAGGAAGGACAGTAGCGGGGTCCGGTGCCCTGAATGATGCCACAGTAAAGGGGGGATTTGTCCAAGTTCGCGCGGATGATGTCGGCTGTCTCAGCAGTGGTGTGGGTGATCCAGCAAGGAATTTGTTCCACGTGGAACAATCCACCTTGTGGCCCCTCATTCCCTTCCCAATGGTTCAATGTGAAAATATCATGCCTCCCCTTCCGCACCCACTCGGGCATGAAGCTGAACATGGGCGCGGGGTTGTCGCCGTCCTGCCGCGCCATCTTGCTGAAGTCGATCGTTCTGCCGTTCAAGCGCGGGGGCGTCCCTGTCTTGAGTCGCTGCACTTCAAAACCCAGGCGACGCAGGCAGTCGGAAAAATCACTGACTCCATCCCCCATGCGTCCGCCCGTGGCATTTTTCAGCCCCACATGCATGAGGGCTTTGAGGAAAGTTCCGGTGGTGATGATGACGCTCTTGGTTTCATAACGCACCCCCATGCTGGTCAGCACGGCGCGAACTTCGTCCTGGTGCGTTTCAATGTCGGCAATGTTTCCTTGTTTTAAATCCAGATTGGGTTGAGCCTCGATGGTGGCCTTCATCCGGAACTGATACGCCTTTTTATCCGCCTGAGCCCGGGGAGCACGGACGCTGGGGCCTTTGGTCGTGTTAAGCATGCGAAACTGGATGCCGGTGGCGTCGGTGTTCAAACCCATCTCGCCGCCCAGCGCGTCAATTTCGCGCACCATGTGACCCTTGGCCAAGCCGCCGATGGCGGGGTTACAACTCATCTGGCCGATGGTGTCGAGGTTCATGGTCAGGAGCAGAGTGCGACAGCCCAGGCGCGCCGCCGCCAGCGCGGCCTCGCAACCCGCATGGCCCGCCCCCGCCACCACCACGTCGTAAGCTGTAGGATATCGAAACATGGAGCTTAAGCTAAGCATACTTTTATTAAATGGTCACGAATAAGGCATAAACTATTGATGATAAATGGTTTAGATTGGAAAAGTTTAAAGTTGGAAGTATAAAGCTTTAAGACCAACTATCAGTAACTAGAAACCGTAACCCGAAACGAGTAACTCCCCCCTAAACATTTTAATCTGGTTCCTTTTTCCGCATCGCAATATAAAGGGTGGATGAAGTCCCGGTCCTTTCCTTTGTTGGTGATGTTGTTTTTTCTCCTTCCTTCCCTGGCTCAGGCGCACACGGGGCAGGGGCATGACGGGAGTTTCATGCATGGCGTCGCCCATCCCCTAACAGGTTGGGATCATTTGCTGGCCATGGTGGCGGTGGGGCTTTGGGCAGTGGCTCTGGGTGGACGAGCCCGCTGGGTTCTGCCTCTGGGCTTTGTGGGATTCATGCTGGTGGGTGGGCTGCTCGGAATGCAAGGTCTGGGCCTGCCTCTAGTGGAGCGGGGCATTCAACTTTCCGTGCTGGTTCTTGGTTTGGCTCTGGCCTTGGCCCTACGCCCGCATGGGATGCTTTCCTTGATGTTAGTGGCGGGCTTTGCCCTGTTTCACGGGCAGGCGCATGGCGCGGAGATGCCTCAGATGGCGAATGCCGGGCTTTACTTCCTCGGCTTTGCCCTCGCCACCACCCTGCTGCACGGCCTGGGTCTGGCCTTGGGTTTTTCCCTCCAGCGCGTTGTCCGCCAGGCCTCCAGCCTGCGCTGGGCCGGCCTGGTCATTTTTATGATGGGTCTGGTCTTGGTTTGGCGTTGAGCTTGGTGCGGGGTGAGAAGAGTTTGAAGTTTTAAGACAGAAATTAGTTTTCAGTGTTCAGTAGCTAGAAACCCGTAACTCGAAACTAGTAACTTCTTCCCCCTCTATGCCAAGAAACATTGTTTACTTCGACTTGGAAACGCAGAAAAGCGCCCAGGAGGTGGGAGGCTGGGGCAACATTCGGGACATGAAACTGGCCATCGGAGTTACCTACAGCACCGCCTTGGGAGGCTACAGCATTTATCATGAGAAGGATGTGGCGGACTTGATCAAGGAGCTGCAACGGGCGGATTTGGTGGTGGGATTTAACATTCTGCGTTTCGACTATACGGTGCTGGAGCCCTATGCCTGCTTTGATTTTTCCCAGGTGCCCAGCTTGGATCTGATGGTCAGCATTGAGGAAAAAATTGGTCATCGTATCGGTCTGGACGCAGTGGCGGAAGCCTCCCTGGGCATCAACAAAACCGCCGATGGCATGGAGGCCCTGAAATGGTGGAAAGAAGGGCGCTTGATGGACATCGCGGAATACTGTTGTTACGACGTCAAAGCCACCAAGATGGTCCACGAGTTCGGAGCTCAGGAGGGACGGGTCTTCTTCCAAAGCAACAAAACCAAACTCCGCCAGGAAGTGCCGGTGGAGTGGACGCTTTGAGTGGAGTCACCATGAAGATCAGGAAGACCATGAAGGAGTATGAGAGACCCGAATCTTTGTGTTCCTGGCCTTGATGGAGGTGGCGCGCCCCGGATGGAGTTCTCCGAGTTGTCACATCGTGTGATTGGTTGTGCGATTGAAGTTCACCGCCACCTCGGTCCCGGACTCTTGGAATCAACTTACGAACAATGCCTCGCGCACGAAATAAAACTACAGGGCTTGCAGTTCCATCTCCAGCATCCGCTTCCAGTGGGATACAAGGGACTACAGTTAAGTTGCGGCTATCGCGTCGATATCCTGGTCCATCAACAAATCATACTGGAACTCAAAAGTGTCGAGCGTCTGCTTGGCGTCCACGAGGTGCAACTGCTTACTTATATGAAGTTGGCTGAGATACGGCAGGGGTTTCTGATTAATTTTAATGTCAAACGGTTGAAAGATGGACTCAGGAGTTTTGTTTTGTAATTTGCCCGGAAAAGCGAGGCTGACTTGCCGGAATGGATTCAAAAAGTGAACTTGAAGACCTGTTGAAACAGATCCGGCACCACCCATTCTTTTAACCCAAACATCTTCATGTTCTTCATGCCCTTCATGGTTATAAATGCAACAGGGTAGAGGATAATCTGTCATTTTCGATGGGAGAGGTTTTTTATCTCAGACTGGGTTCTATAAAAAAACTTCCCGTATCACGCGCGGGGTTTCATACCCAAAACACCTTCCTTTCAGGCAGCATCCGCTGTTCCCGTGGTAAAATAGGGTCTGGGCCCCCGTCTTGGCAGGCTCTGGCCGGACCTCCAATTAAAGACGAAAAGACAAGACTCCAAACTGGGTTATAAACTGCTGGCTTGTCAGATTCACAAAACTTGCTATTTTCTACCGCTTATGACTGATTCTCGTTTAGCTAGGCAGACTGCGGAGAGGCTCATTGGATCCAGAGCCCAACTCTTGAAATACAATGGATTGGTGGGTTTCGACGGTTTTGTCGATACAATCGTGGAGGTGGTGGATCAAAGGCAAAGCGTGACCAAATACACGCCGTTCCGTTCCATCAAGGCCTTCGCCAAGCGCGTGGACAGTGCCGCGGGCAAAAGTGCCAACTTTGAAACGGTCAACACTTTGGAGAAACTCGGCGGCAACGGCCCCATCATGGCCTTCGCCCTCAGCACCCTCGGTGCCCCCATCGAATACCTCGGCATGGTCGGTTATCCCAAGGTTCACCCCGTTTATGTGGAATTCGCCAAACGCGCCAAAATCCACGGCATTACCGAACCCGGCCTGACCTCCGCCTTCGAGTTCGGTGACGGCAAGCTCATGTTCGGCCAGCACGGCACTGTGCATGAAGTGAGCTGGGAAGTGATCAAAAACGTTTCGGCGACAAAAATTTCCGCAAGTTGTGGAACAACGCCAACTTCATCGCCATGGTCAACTGGACCATGCTGCCGCACATGTCGGCCCTTTGGAAAAAAATCCTGAGCGAATTCAAACCCGGCAAAGACGAGAAGCGCAAGGTGCTCTTCTTTGATTTGGCCGATCCGGCCAAACGCATTGATGCCGATTTGTTGGCGGCGCTGAAAATCATCGGCGAGTTCCAACAATATCATGACGTGATTCTGGGGCTGAATGAAAGCGAAGCCCTGCATGTGGCCAAGGTTCTGCGTTTGAAGAAATTCCCCCGCAGCCAAAAAGGTTACGCCGCGCTGGCCGGAGCCATCCGCGAGAAGTTGGTGCTGCACACCGTGGTGGTGCATCCTATGGAATTCGCCTGCGGTGCGGACGCGGAAGGGGAAGCCTTCGTGACCGGACCTTACACGGCCAAACCCAAAATCACCACCGGGGCGGGAGATCATTTCAATGCCGGGTTCCTGATTGGAAGACTGCTGGGACTGAGCCTGGCCCACTCCCTGCAGTTGGCCGTGGCCAATTCCGGGTTCTATGTGCGTCACGCCCAGAGCCCCAACCGCGAACAGTTGGTGCGCTTCCTGCAAACTCTTTGAGTTTTTAGAACGCTCTTACAAACCGCCTCATCTTTCGGGATGAGGCGGTTTTTTTGGCGAAAAATAAAGGTCGCTTTAGGGCAGGATGTGAACGGGGGTGAGGACTTCGACCAAGTCAAATAGTTCCATCATGTCCCGGTTGCGGAGGCGGATGCACCCATGGCTGCTGGGGCTGCCGATGCGGTCCTCGTGGTTGGTGCCATGGAGGTAAATGTAGCGGGACTGGGTGTTGGCGTTGTGGGGTTCGTCCCCTGCCAGCCAAAGGATGCGGGTCAGGATCAAGTCCTCCTCCGTCGAGTCATTATCCGGCGACCAGAGCTGGCCCGTGGGTTGGCGACTTTGAAAAATCGCGCCCAGGGGTTGGCCCTGTCCGATTTTTTCCGCGATATGGAAACGTCCCGTCGGCGTGCGGTAACTACCCTCTTCCGTGCCCAGACCGAATTGGGAGCTTGAGCATGGGACGCTGAAAACGCATTCCCCGTCATGGAACACTTCGAGGAGCTGCTGGGGAATGGAGATAGTGACTTGCATGATGAGGTTCAGCGGGACTAGTTCCAGCTTGGAGAAATTCCGCAGGCTGACAATCCCCACTCGCCTGGGTCCCATGTTTTGACAAATATTTAACAAATGATTAGCGAAGCCCTGACAACCCAGGGCGGGGAAAGCGGCAGAGTGTGGGCATGAAAACCAGTTTGCTCATGGTGAGCTTCCTCTCGGTGCTGGCTGCCTGCAGTTCAGCAGAAACCCGTTCCCTCCACATCAAAGTCGAACCCGAACGTGATCGTGTCCTGCGCTCCAGCGCGGGGGATGTGATCTTTCAGGTCGAGATTCGTGGTCGCACGGAGAAGCCCCGGCAACGACTGCCCTTGAATCTGGCTGTGGTGCTGGACCGTTCCGGCTCCATGAGTGGAGCCAAGCTGGAGCAGGCTAAGCAGGCCGCCTTGACCGTGCTGGATCAACTGGCTCCGACGGATTATTTTTCACTACTGGCTTATGACGATGAGGTGCAGGTGCTGGTTCCGGCGCGGCGGGTGGAAAACAAGGAAAGGGTGCGGTCGGCCATTCTGGCTCTTCGGGCCGGGGATTCCACTGCACTCTATGCCGGGGTGCGCGAAGCTGCGGAACAGGTGAAACGGTATCTGAGCCGGGAAAAGATCAACCGCGTGATTCTGCTTTCGGATGGTCTGGCCAACGTAGGTCCGAGCAAGCCTTCCGATCTGGCTTCTTTGGGCGGACGTCTCCTGGAGGAACGCATTCATGTCACCACGATTGGCTTGGGTGATGATTACAATGAGGATCTGATGATGGCACTTTCCGAGGCCAGTGGTGCGAATTATTACTACGTGCGGGATGCGGAAAAGTTGCCGGGCATTTTCCGGGAGGAGTTGGGAAATTTGCAAAGCATCGTGGCGCGTAACATCAGGATCATCCTTGAGATGCCGGAGGGGGTGCGTCCGGTGGAAGTCATGGGTCATCCCGAGGTGGTGTTTAAAAACAATCGCGCGGAACTCGTTTTGCAGGAGCACTACGCGGCGCAGCAGCGCGGTTTTTTGATTCGTTGCGAGGTGTTGAAGCCTCAAGGTAAGAGTCAGGAGCTGGCCCGGGTGACCCTGCGTTATCAGGATGAGGTGGCCGGGTGTCGCGCGAGGATTCATGCCGGCCCGACGGATGGACGGA
>JAAUTS010000105.1 GCA_012031345.1 Blastochloris sp.
CAGTGAACCGCCCCGAACAACTGCTCCCCACATCCGCTCCCGCTCGCCTCTGCCTCGCCTTGGAAGGCTTCCGCCAACTCCCGCCCCTCCACCCACGCAAGCTTGGATTCAACGCTGGTTGCAGGTGGAAGGCAGCCCGGCGGATCAAGCCTACCGCCGCGCCGTGATTCTCTCCGACACCTGGCGCCGCTGCCGTGAGGATGTGGAGGAACAATTCAAAAGTCGGCTCAAAGAAGGTCTGGAAGGCGTCGAAGCCATGCTGGAGGCGGAATTCCTCGTCTCCCGCGACCAAAGCATCGAAGCCCTGATCCGCGCCATCTGGGAAGAAACCTCCTTCCAGCCCCACCCCCTCCACGCCATCCGCTGCTGTGAGGGCCTGGAAGAACTCCGCTACGCCCTGAGCCGCAACCTGGAACAAAATCTCGCCCTCGAACGCTGCTGCCTGCGCATGAGCAACCAAATCCCCGCGAGCTGATTACGGGTCAACCCCCGCGCAGCCATCCCACATCAAGCTCTGGGCGCGAGTGTCCACTCCTGAACCCAACACTCTCCAACCCATCACCCTCTCTCCGCCATGACTCTGACCAAAGTAACCGCCCTGCGACTCCCAACTTCTGGCCTTGCACTTGAAGCCGACTTGATCTTTAATTCTAGGCTCTCGGGACCCTTAGCTTAGTGGTAGAGCGTCCGCTTCACACGCGGAAGGTCGCTGGTTCGAACCCAGCAGGGTCCAGATTCTTCTTCGCAGCTTGACCTGAAAGCTCCAATAAGAGCTCAAATCGCGATCTTTTCCCCGCAACCATTCTTGAGTTCAAGGAACCGACAGTTTCGGGTCTTCCTTACGCATAGCATCGGCCCGCGCTTGCGCGGCATCCGCCCGTTTTTTGGGTTCGTAATAAAGCGTGGCCACTTTCAAATAAGCTTCCAGCGCCTGTTGTTTATCGCCCTTCTTTTCAAAAATCTGAGCCTTAACAAAATATAGATGATTCAAAATACGCAGGGATTTACGATCAGGAATCGGCGCCGTGTTGACCGCCTTATCCACTTCGGAGAGCAAAGCCAGTGCCTCGTCATTTTTGCCGCGACTTAGCAAAACCGTGGCTTTGCCAATCATGCCTTTGTAACGCAAAACACTGCCGGGATAGAGTTGGATGATTTTATCGCAGATTTGTTCGCTCTCAAAAACCTTACCCGTGGCCGCCAGGGCCTCGGCCAGATAACCCGCCGCATCCGCCACCCAGGGAGTTTCCAAACCCAAAAACTTCGTGGTCAAAGGTTGGAGCAGCTCAATGCCCTTGGCATAGTTTTGCTCCAAAACAGCCTCCACCCCCTGGGCATATTCAGGCCGTTCCCCCACTTCCACCGACTCAATATTACCTTTGGGATAAGGCACTGTCCCCTTGTCAAATTTGATGGTCACATTCCCGGCCGCATCCACCCCCTGAATTTCTCCTTGCACCGGAGGGCCTTGTCGGAGAATGATTTTATCTTGTGCGTGGATCAACCCCATTGGCAGAAGCAAAACAATCATGGCCAAGCCGAGCGGGGAACACCTATGCAGAATGGATAATGTCATAAAGAGAATCTCCTTGTGCATTAAATGATAGCAAATAACAACTAAAAATCACGTCCAACCTTCATCTCTATGCTGACTTTTCTTAGCTCCAAGCTTCGCTTCCTCCTCATCCTCTGCCTCTTCATTCTGGGGATCTCTTTCATCTTCTTCGATCATGGTCATCTCAGCGGTGGGAGTAGTCCGAGCAATCCCAAGGTCGCTACCATCGCCGGAAAAACCATCAAGCGCAGTGACTTCGAGGCCTCCCTCCGGGCCACCAAACTCATCTACATTCTTCAAACCGGACGCCAGCCCGACTCCCAACTGGACCGCATCTTCCGTTCCCAAACCTGGAATCGTCTCCTCGTCCTCCAAGCTGCCAAAGAAGCCAAGATCCGGCCCAGCACGGCGGAAGCCATCGACTTCATCAAAAAGCATCCTCTCTTTCAGGACGCCCAAGGAACCTTCTCCCCCATCCAATACAAAAACTTCAACGACCTGGTCTTACAACCCCAAGGCATCAGCGACGAAGTCTTCCAGGAAATCATTCAGGACCAAATCGCCTTCGAGCAGATGCTCCAGTCTCTGACTTCAACCATCTCCGTCTCACAAACCGAAGTGGAGGAAACCTATCAGGGGCTCTATGGTTCGGCCTCCCTCCAGTATGTCCAGTTGGCGGAAGCTTCCCTCCGCGCAGAGATCTCTCTCAGCCCGGAAGAACTGCAAAGCTACCATCAACAAAATCAAAATCGTTTCCTCAGCCCGGAACTGCGCCGGTTGGATTACGTGCTCTTCAAACTCAGCCCAGAACAACTCAAACTTCCCGAAGAAAAAAAGAAGGCGGAACTGCGTCTCTTGATGCAAAAAGCCTTCCAATTCACTGAACCTTTCTTCAATACGGAAGGCAAAGCCGATCTGCCCAACTTCCAACAGGCCGCACTCGCCGCTGGACTGAGTTCCCAGCAAACACCTCCCCTGACCCGGCGCGACCTCTGCTCCCCGGCCAGCCCGCCTCCGAATCCCTCACTCAATTGGCCTTCACCCTCAAGGAAAACGCCCCCGTCAGCGATTATCAGGAGGTGGAAAATGGCTACATCCGTTCTGCATCTGGCCGAGGTTCAACCCGCCAGCCTTCTTCCTTTTGAAAAAGTTCGTAAGGAAGTCGAACAGGCCGCTCTGGCTCAAAAAACCAAAACATTGCTGGAGGAAAAAGGCAGACAGATGGCCAAGGATCTCCAGTCCGCCCTGGCCTCGGGTCAGAGCTGGTCTCAAGCCACCGCCGCCTTGAATCTTAAATCCATCAATGTTCCGGCCTTTTCCCCCGCCAAGGACAACACCCTCAACAGCCCCGCTGCCGAAGCCATCCGCTTCTGGGCGCAACGCCTCAAAGTGGGTGCCGTCAGTGAGTTCAGCCGCATCGCGGATGGAGGCGTCGTCCTCTATCTCAGCGACCGCAAACCACCCGTGGACACCAATCGGGAAAGCCTGCTCAAGGGAATCGAGGAACAACTCCAACAACAACGTCGCTACCAGGTTCTGGATGAGTGGATCACCGCCCGCACCCAGGCCAAGGGCACCCAAATTCCCGCCGACCTCCTGGCCGGGGAATACGGTCAGAATCTCTGACCCGAACTTTCCCATGCCTGCCCTTATCAATCTGACCCGCGCCAACGAAATCGGCGCCAACTGCTACTATCTGGATCTGGATGGAGAGGGCCTGCTCTTGGACGCCGGGATGCAGCCCAAAGGAGTCGGCTTCCAGGCCACGCCCCACTTTGACGCCCTAGGTAAAAGACCGGTGAGCAGTCTCTTCCTCACTCACGCCCACCACGATCACACGGGTGCCCTGCCCCTGGCCATGCAGCGTTATCCCGACGCCAAGGTCTTCCTGAGTGAACCCACCTATTTTCTGGCCGAGCCGCTCCTGCACAATTCCGTCAATGTCATGAAGCGCCAAAGACTGGACCTCGGCATCACGGAATATCCCCTCTTCAGCCATGGCGATCTCAAAGTTCTGGTCGAACGCTGGCAGGCCTGCCATCTCAACCAATGGTGGTCCACCGAGGGCTCCCCGCTCAAAGACCACGAAAAAGCCCCGGTCAAATTCCGCTTCCACCACGCAGGCCATATTTTGGGTGCGGTGATGATTGAGTTGGAAGCAGCGGGACGGCGCATCCTCTACACTGGCGACATCAACCTCAAAGACCAGACCATCCTGAACAAAGCCAAGTTGCCTCCCGGCAAGTTCGACACCCTCATCATCGAATGCACCCGCGGTGCCAATCCCACTCCCAAGACCTACTCCCGTAAAAATGAAACACGGCGTTTTCTGGATGCCATCATCGCCACCTTCGAACGTCACGGCGGCGTTCTCATCCCCGTCTTCGCCATGGGTAAGACCCAGGAGATATTGACCATCCTCCATGAAGCCCAACGCCGGGGCGAGTTGCCGGATCAAACCATCAACATCGGTGGACTGGCCCGCATCTTCACCGAAATCTACGATCGCATGGCCCATCGCTCGGAACGACTCCTGCCAAATCTCCAAATCATGGAAGACATCCGCCCCCAGGTTTTCGACTGGACCAAACTCAAGGATTTTCACCCCCGCAAAGGTGAAATCCTTCTCGTCCCCGCTGGCATGATGACCGAGCAAACCACCTCCAATCGCCTGGCCCAGAGCTACCTGGCCCGCGAACAGGACAGCATCTTTTTCGTCGGTTATTGTGACCCGGATTCTCCCGCCGGACGCCTCCGCCGCACTCCACGCGGGGGCCGCGTGACGCTGAACCCGGACGATGGCGACCAACCCGTGCTCTGTCAGGTGGAGTCCTTTGATTTCACTTCCCACGCCCTGCGCGAGGATCTGCTCGATTTCATTTTAGAGATTCAACCCAAAACCTGCTTCCTCGTCCACGGTGACGCCCCGGCTTTGGCCTGGTTCCAAAGTCAGCTCGCTGAAAAAGCCCCTAAAATCACCGTTCACATCCCCGCCCCCGACCAGGAAATTCCATTTTAAATCACAGCCGCTCTCTCAGTTCTTGAAACTTGCTCCATTCCACCCAACACTTTCCCCATGCCCGCCCAACTTCTTGACGGAAAAGTCATCGCCCAACAAATCCACACCGAAACCGCCGCAGGTGTTCAGGAATTAAAAACCCAGGGCATCGAACCCTGCATCCTCTTCATGCGCATCGGTGATGACCCGGCCTCCCGCGCCTACGTGGGCATGAAGGACAAAAAGGCGGCCGAGCTGGGCATCCGCGCTCAAACTCAGGTCTTTCCAGAGGGAACCACCCGCCAGGAATTACTCGCCGCCATCCACCAAGCCAACATCGACCCGTCCATTCACGGCATTCTTGTCCAGGCCCCCATCCCTGGCATCCCCCAGGAAATCGTTTTCTCCTCACTCGCCCCGGAAAAAGATGTGGACGGATTCCACCCTGTCAATTTCGGCAAACTTCTCCTCGGAGATCCCACCGGCTTCAAACCCTGCACCCCCGCCGGTGTGCAAGAGTTGCTCACCCGCAGTCAGATCCCTCTGCAAGGTCGTAGAGTCGTCATCCTCGGTCGTGGCAACATCGTGGGTAAACCTCTCGCCGCCATGCTTTGCCAAAAGGGACAGGGCGCGGATGCCACCGTCACCCTGGTCCACTCCCGCAGCAGCGACATCCCCGCCCTTTGCCGCGAGGCCGACATCCTGGTCGCAGCGATGGGTCAGGCCGAATTTGTGAAAAAGGACATGGTCAAACCCGGTGCCACCGTGATCGATGTCGGCGTCAACCGCGTCGAGGATCCCAGCGCTCCTCGAGGCTACCGCTTGGTGGGAGATATCGCCTTTGAAGAAGTTTGCCAAGTCGCTGGCTACGTTACCCCGAACCCCGGCGGAGTCGGACCCATGACCATCGCCCTGCTCATGGCCAACACCGTTCGTGCCGCCACCCTGAAATAACTCAGGACTCTTCTCCAGCCTTGAACCTCTCGCCCGTCGGGCCAAATGGTTCCGTCAGGAAAAAACTACTTCGCCCAGTCAGGCAGTAGATTGATTACATCCACCCCGCGGAATTCATAGATGCGGGCAATGGTCTCCTCAATCACGTTGTTCGGACAGGAAGCACCAGCCGTGACACCCACCACTACGTTGCCTTCCGGTAACCAGTTGAGACTCTCGCGCTCTTCGTTTTTGTGTTGATCAAAATGTCGGATAAGCTGCGGCGATTCCATCTTGCTGGCGTTTTTAATAAAGTAGGTCGGTAGTTTCGCTTCGCCCATCTCCGCCAGATGCGCGGTGTTGCTGCTGTTGTAGCCCCCCACCACAATCAAAAGGTCCATCGGTTGCTCCAGCATCACATTGAGCGCATCCTGTCGCTCCTGGGTGGCACCACAGATGGTGTCAAAGAAACGGAAATGTTCGCCCACTTTCTCCTCCCCATATTTGTCCACGATGGACTGGCGGATGCGACGTTGCACCTCCTCCGTTTCCCCCCGCATCATGGTGGTTTGATTGGCCACCCCGACCCGTTTCAAAATGTTCATCCGGATCAAAATCGGGCGAGTAAGCACCCTTGAATTTTTCCAGAAACTCCTGGCGATCCCCACCTTTGCGGATGTAGTCACAGACATAATCCGTCTCCGCCAAAGTAAACACCACCAGGTAATGTCCTTTCTGGCCGGCCTCCCCCAAGGCGCGGGAACTGGTCGCCTTGGTCTCCTCATGCCAGGCCTTGCCATGGATGATCGAAGTCACCTGCTCCTTGTTGTATTGACGAACACGTTTCCACACGCTCATCACGTCTCCGCAGGTGGTGTCCACCGTGAAACAGTTCAACTTCTTCAAATCATTCATCGTGGCCACCGGCGCACCGAAGGCCGGAACAATCACCACGTCTTCCTCGGTCAGATTCGACAGGTCATAACCCACCCCGGTCTCCTTTAAAGATTTGATGCCCATTTCACTGAGCTGATCGTTGACTTCCGGGTTGTGAATGATTTCACCCAAAAGATAAATTTTGCGGTCATGAAAATGTTTTGGCCGCGGCGTAGGCCAGATCGATGGCTCTCTCCACCCCATAACAAAACCCAAAGGCCTTGGCCAACTTCAGCGTCATGCCGTTGGCGGAAAGAGACAAACCGGAATTGCGAATGTAATCCACCACCCGACTGCGATAATGGCTCTCCACCTCAGCCTGGACCAAGGACATGACCTCGGGAGTGCGTAAATTGATTCGTTTAGGGTTTGGGGCAACTTTGGTCTCGGACATCAATCCATGTTAGTTCAAGGAAAGGATTCGTCGAGTTCTGAGTTGGGCGTTTCTGCGAAACGCCGCCCAAAACACAGCGTTTCACAGAAACGCTCTACATTTTCAATAGCTCTAAACGGGCTGTTTTTCTTCCAAAACATCCCAGGTATGATCCGCCAAAAGCCGCACTTTGGCCACGAAATCAAACAAGGAACCCCCCCACTCTTCCGGCGAGACCAACGACAGAAAGGTCGTGCCATCACGGCGACGATACAAATAATAAAACTGATTGATGACAGGGTCCGAGCGCATTTCGCACTGATAGATTTGATAGGAAACCTCCGCCCGTTTCTTAAGGACCTTGGCCTGACGGGCCAGGGTTTCCACCTGTTGGTAAAGTTGCTTCATCTGCGCCTCGACCTGGAATTCCATGGCTTCAATGGCTTTACCCTTCACCTTCCCCATATCTTCCGGACGCACCAAAAAACCTCCCCGCTGATGAGCGTGACTCAGAGCGGCCAAAATAACTTCATCCGGTGCGGCATCAGCAGGGCGATTGTGCATGGGAGAAGATTAAACCCATTTTGATTCACCGCAACCCGATCCAAACACTCTGCATCCCCCCCCCTTTCAGTAGCCTAACGACGGTCCCCTACTCAAAAACCAAAAGATCCCCGGCCTTGAGACCAAATTCAGAGGCCACACCGGAGGCCAACTCCAAAACCGAATGACTTTTCCAAACCAAGGGCGTGGCCCGCCAGGGTCGAATCCCATGAAAGATCCGAATCACCCGATTCTCCTTGTCCAGGAAAATGGCATCGATGGGGAACTTCATAAAAAACATATGAATGGAATTGCAGGGCTTGAGCCAGAGACCCTCGGACTGGGGCAGAGACTTTCTGCCCAGCAGTCCTTTGATTTTGAAGAAAAGGGAGCTCGAATAGAAACACGCGGCACACAGAGTGCGCTCACCCACAGAAACCCGGAATGTCTTCACTTCAAAATCCAGTAAACCACTCAACGGGTCAAGCGAACCGAAATACGTGCGGCGATGTCTTGAAAAGCTGCCCGTAGATTGTTGGCACTGGCTCCAGCATCATAGTAACGTCCATCCGTTTGACCTGCCGTATAATTGTCAGGATGACGTGGGTCATTGGCTATGTTTTGCATGTTGGGCTTGGCCGAACCTCCAGGATTACCAAAAACCACCGTGTAAATGGTAGCTTTTTGCTGCTTCCGTAAAAGCCATGCTTGGGCTCGAGCCATGAAATAATTATCGTCAGTAGTTTCATTATCTTCATTTAATATCCATTCGCTGGTCTCATAGCTCCACCAATATTGCGCCTGAGCTTTTTATCCGCATAACTACGCTCGTCTTGACCAGTAGTTGATGGAGCAACGGGTGGGTTTGTGTTTGAATTGGCTCCTGAAGGATGAGCAGATCTTGGTCTGGCTCCATCCGTGTTGGGGCGGTTGATATATCCTTGCCCTGGTGTAATATCAGAATTACCAGGACCATCCTTTTTACCAGAACCATTAACTAGTCCAGCGGTAGGAGCATTGGTCATACCAAGCGTCGAGTAATTACTTGCAGTTTGATCTCCATTAACACGTGCATCTCCAAACATTGTGTAGTTGGGATAATAATCTGACATTCGAACTGAGTTGATCAGCCAACCCTCGGGATTCGTGGTCGTTCCAGTTCTGCGGTAGAGGTAGGGGTGGACAGATGAGTTTGGAATCGTTGGAGGTGTTCCTACGGGGTCTGTGCCTAATGTTTTACGAAAAAAACTGCCATGATGGTTTGCCCAGATACTGCACTGGGGATAATAATTCAAGCGTTCGTTGGTGTACACCACTTGGGAAAGAGCAGGATCAGCGGCCCGTGTGGAATAAGCACTATACACCTCGGGATGAAGAGGATAGTAAATTTTGCCGTTGCGCGTTTCGTTCGTATAGTCCGCACCTATTGTCCAGGGACTGTCCGCAGTTCGATTTAAGTAAGGATTCTGTTTGTTGGATACGATCTGAGCGGGAAAAAACAAACGGGATACATCGTAAATTTTCAAACGCTCCGAAGCGATTTCAGCATGGGAGGGATTGATAATTACCGAACCCGCACTAGTACTCGGCCCTTTTAGTAGCAAACCAGTCCAATTCTGATTATCTCCCGAAAAGGCGGACCATGAGGTTGGAACCCAAGTGATGTTGGAATTCGTGTTATTGGCATTTGGATCCACATTACGTGCGCAGGCCAAGCTGTCTCTGTTGCCACCTGCCACATTAATTTCCTGTTCATCTCCTTCGCAAACAGCCATGACACCCGGCATGTTCTTGGCCGATCCAAAAGCTCCAAAAAGTGTAGATAAATTCTTGCTTTCTACGACGGTTGAAATCTTGCTACTGTAGGTTAATGCGTTGATATTTTGGCCCACTAGAGGCATGTAATCATGAAAAGTGTTGTGTTTTGATAAAACCGGATCTGCCAGATCATCGGTATTGCCCGCCAGATTGCGTCCATATCCTGGTCCGCGCCAGTAAGTTCGATGATCATCAAAATACCATCCGTAAAATACACGTAATTGATCAAAATTGAATTTCTCACCGACTCGGAAGGAACTTCGTTCACCAGCCATTTATGAACATTTTCCGCAGCGTAGCGTAATCCTTCCGCCCCGGCCGTGGACTGAGCGAAGGTAAGATTCTGAGCTATCGTAGTGATTTCCGATTTGAAATTGTGGGCCGGGGCAAAGTAGGGAAAGTCCGGGATATTACTGATGGTGCTCTCTGTGTTATTAGTAGCCAAAGGCCATATTACGTTGGCCCGGTTGCCAAAAGTCACCACCAAAAAGTAATCCCGGGCATCATCAAACTCCGCCACGAAATCCTGCACCCCCTGGCGCAGTGCCGCCGCCCCGCCATTTCCCAACATCGAACTGGAGATGTCCAAAACCAAAACGTTGACCGAGGGAAAGCGTTGGGCTTCCACCGTGTCCCGGAAAGGTAGACTTCGATAACCTTCCCCAAAGATGGGCATAAAGTAGGTTTGATGATAGACCTCTGACTCGATTTGAATCTTGATCACATCCGCCGTGGTGGAACCCGACTCTACGGGCTCTGCCTTGGTGATGAGGCGTAAAACTTGGGTGTTACCCAGGTTATCGGTGGCCGTAGCCCTTAGAGTGTTCCCACCAGGACTATCCACCGCCCCCGCCATCATCATTCCAGGTGATGGTGTTGAATTGACTCGGCATGTTGGTGCGAATGATGCTTTCCGCCACCCGTTGACGACCCGCCGAGGTAGCCTCATACTTTCTCACCAATCGCAGTGCCAAGGCGTCTGAGGTTCGTGAAAGGATCGATTTGGTTCGAAACATCAAGGCGGTATCAATGGCCAAGCCTGCCATGGCAAACATGAGAGGTAGAAGCAGTACAAAAAGGACCATGATCTGTCCTTTCCTGCCTACAGATGAAGATCGAACCGTTCTTTGATTAAAAGTTGAATTTCTCATAGTTACTCCAGTGTCTTTGTTTTTAAATTTAAACATGGCCCGATCATAGAGAGTTTGGATGTTCATGACTTCCAGCAGTCCTTGCAGCGCCGGGTTAAAATCCGTTTTGTGATAAATCTCAACGATCACCGTTTTCTCTCCAATTTTGAGGGAATCCTGGTCAATAAAACTTTCCCTTACCCTCCAGACCGGGGCACCATTGAGCGTGCCTTCATCGTAAGGAATCTTACTCCCCGGCATCCCCGTGGCTCCGAAGGAAATGCTCCGCTTCATGTCGATAATGATCGGATGATCCGTCGATCCGGTCGTGTTGTCCCGCTGACGCGAAATGAAAGTGAAAATAAGACGCCCCCGGTTGGGTAGGTCCGCCGGGGCCACCATATTCTTCACCGCCGTATAAACCTGACCATTCAAACGTTTGGTCAATTGTTCTTCGTTTTCATCATCGTCAAGCGTAGGGTCAGGAGTGATTTCCTGGGCGACCACAATTCGCCCCGCCTCCCGGACCGAACTGGCAAGTCGTAGAGATAGGGAAACGACCCGGGCAAACTCAATTACTCCCATCGTGATCAAAGTCAGTACCGTAAACAGAATGGCAAACTCCACCAAGGACTGGCCTTCTTTGCATTGCTGTCCACCGTAGTTTTTCTCAAAATTTTCATCAAAACCTTTCCGCCTGATAGGTGATTTGCACCGTGATGGGCCAAGTATTCGTGCTGGATCCCCCAAACAAAACCCCAAGGGGGGTGATGGTATTGATGGTTTGCTCAAAGGTGATTCGGATGCGCTTACCTGAAATATCTTCTCTTAACATAGTTCCCAACATCGGGGTGGGAGTTTGGTCATCCGAGGTCACCTCATTTTTGGAGATGTCATAAATCAGGGCATCAAAGAGGTCGATACGGAAGTTATCTCCCGTGGCAGGATTCACTTCCGCTGCTTGTAGCTCAACCAAGGAGGGCAACACATTATTCAGTTTGGCCTGCTCAATGATGGAACGTCGGAACGTATAAGTGACTGTCCCAACTTTCATCTGCTGTCCTGTCACCGCATAACGCAAAGAGCCCCGCACCACATTCGACATGGTGGACTGCACAAGTAGTAACGCCCCACATCGACCAAGAAAAAAACCATGGTCATGAACAGGGGAAAGACCAAGGCAAACTCCACCAGGGAGGCTCCCCTTCTTCTACTGCGTGAGCGTTGGAATGGTGTTTGCATAAACATTTTTTGCCAATGTTCTGCCTTGCTTATGGATAATGTATCAGATGTCGCGCAGGGAACAAAGCCAAAAGAAAAAGTTATTCGCAGTCCATCAGGAGTCACCATCTAAATCATCACCGCACATGCTTCTGCCCCTACCACCTTATGGAACCGCTGATTCAAGGCAATCAAACCGCAAAGACACCAAGGTCACGAAGAAAAGCCCGTTTCTTACAGAAGAATTTTTTTCTTTCTTAACGGTCAGGGTAAACGTAGTAAAAGTTGTTGAGCCTGTTCTGTTTGAATCAGACAAGAACCTTTTTAAACCACGAAGCCCCACGAATCCACCCCCTACCGCCCCGCCGCCCCAAGGAAAAAACTTTATTTAAAT
>JAAUTS010000106.1 GCA_012031345.1 Blastochloris sp.
GCACGCACGCCGAAGGGTGCTCAAAATCTCTCTGCCTCGCTCAAAACGTCCTTGGATGGACTCTATTTTCCGCCAGATTAACGACCATTCTCCGCCTTTTACCTATTCCTAATGCATAATCCGGGTTCAACTTGTTTTGCTACATAAGATGATCCTGCCGAAGAAGGGCAGAAATCCGGTTGGACTTTTCAACTTTAAATTCTTCGCGCCTACGCCTGTGTTCCTTCACTCAGTTTTGCCCTAGGCAAGGCGGCGACTAACTTAGCCCCGCATTCGATTCACATACACCTTGCAGATGCTCTTCATCCGCGTGAGAACGTAATACGTTGTCTGACTGCGTTGACGGACCAACTCGGCCCCCACGATCTTGGGCACGAAATCACTGGGCAACTCCAGCACCTCCTCCGCTTGGCATCCCTGCAGGCCCTTGCACAAAATACAACTCATGGCTTTGGTCAGAGTCTGCACCTCCGGCCCCAAAGTCATGCGGAAGGTCACCCCTCCCGTCTCTTCCACCTTGAGGAAAACACCCACCGTGTCCGTGCACTCCTCGTCTTTGCGGACATCTTCCAAATCAAACTGCTCCCCCTCCTTCGGTTCGAGAAATTTGGTGCTCTCACTATAAAGAACAAGATTCTCCCGCTTGCCCACATCAGGCAGAGATTGGAAGAGGTCGATGATGGACTGCAACTTCGCCGGATAACTCATGGCGGCATTCAGACGGATTTCTCAATCGGCGCCCGCACCATGTTGCCCCACTCCGTCCAGGAACCGTCGTAGTTCCTCACCTTTTGGTGCCCCAACAAATAGGTCAGCACAAACCAGGTATGGCTCGAACGCTCTCCGATGCGGCAATAAACAATCGTGTCCTCATCCGGCTTCAATCCACAGCCCTGCTCATAAATGGCTTTGAGTTCCTCCGCCGACTTGAAAGTTCCGTCCTCCTTGACCGCCGTTTTCCAAGGAACACTGTTGGCCCCAGGCACGTGCCCCCCGCGCAACACCCCTTCCTGCGGATACTCAGGCATGTGGGTCACTTCCCCTTTGAATTCACCGGGCGACCGCACATCAATCAGGGGCTTGCGGGCCTGACTGTGAGCCAGGGTTTCCGCAAAAAAAGGCGCGGATCTCCCCATCATGCCGAAGCGTCGGCACCGGATAAACCACGCCAGGAAACTGCGGCTTGTCCTTGGTCAGAGCTCGACCTTCTGACTTCCACTTGTCGCGTCCTCCATTGAGCAACTTGACCTTCGTGTGACCAAAAAGGCGAAAGGCCCACAGCGCATAGGCCGCCCACCAATTGGATTTGTCCCCGTAAAACACACAGGTCGTTTCCGGTCCGATCCCATTTCTCCCGCACAGCTCGGCAAAGCGTTCCGGGTCAATGTAATCCCTCATGCGATCATCTTGAAGGTCCGAGCGCCAGTCGATGTGCACCGCATTGCGAATATGACCCGTATCATACAGCAGCACATCCTCATTACTCTCCACGATGCGGATGGAAGGGTCGTCGAGATGATCCTCAAGCCAGTTTGTATCGACCAAAACGTCAGGTTGCGCGTAGCTGCTCATAGACACTATAATGAAACAGCAAAAGCCGGGGAGTCAATGAGGCAGAATGAAATCCACACGTTTCGCCCGGTCCCCCACCTCCCTGCCGACCCTTGAATTTTCTATAAAGCCGCCAAACCTTCATCCAACCAACCCAAAAGCTCTGCGATACTTTCAGGAGTTTCATCCCCCATGTGCGAAATCCGGAAGGTGCTTCCTTTGATCTTGCCGTAACCTCCGTCGATGATGGCGTTCTTGCTCTGCTTCAACCATTTGTTCAACGCAGACACATCAATGTTCCGCGTATTCTTGACACAGGTCAGGGAAATAGAGGCGTAACCCTCTTGGGCAAAAAGTTCAAAACCATGTTTTTTCACCCAGTCACGAGTGAGTTGTGCATTGGCCAGATGACGGGCGAAACGGTTTTCCAGTCCCTCGCTCAAAATTTCCTCCAGCTTGCTTTCCAACGCATAAAATGGGAAATGGACGGCGTGGTGGGCGTCATGTTTTTGTCATGATTGCTCTTAAATTCTGCAAAGTCCAAATAGTAACCCCGATCCTTCATCTCAGCGGCCTTGGCCAACGCCTTTTCTGAAACGGCAAACACCGTGGCACCGGGAGGCAGTGCCAGGGCCTTCTGCGTTCCGGCCAACATGACATCCGCCCCGAGTTCATCAAAAGGGATCTTTTTCACGCTCAGCGAGGAAACCACATCCACAATAAAAAACACCTCAGGAAATTTTTTCATCACCCGCGCAATATCCTCGATCGGATTCATCGTGCCCGTGGAGGTTTCATTATGGATCAGGGTCACGGCATCGAAGCCGCCCGTAGCCAGCTTGGCCTCAATCAAATCCGCCGTGATGGCCTGTCCCCACTCCACCTGCAACTTCTCCGCCTGCTTGCCACAGGCCGTGGCCACGCCAAACCACTTGTCTGAAAAAGCCCCACTCATGCAGGTCAGAACTTTTTTGGAAACCAGATTCCTCAAGGCCGCCTCCATGACAGACCAGGCCGAACCCGTTGCCACAAAAACCGGTTGTTGGGTATAAAGAGCTGCTGCAAGCCCGGTTGAACCCGCGCGTATAAATCCTGAAAATCCTTGCTGCGATGCCCCATCATCGGGCGACGGAAAGCGGCAAAGGTTTTTTCAGAAACTTGAATCGGGCCGGGAATGAAAAGTTTAGGTGATGACATAATAAAAATCCTACGGGCATAAAGGGTTGGAGGGCGGCTCCCTTAACGTTTCCCAATGGGAATAACCGTCTTGCCCACCTCCGGTCCGACATACTCACTCTGGGGCCGGAACAAACGGTTGTCCGCCAGTTGCTCCAGGATATGAGCCGTCCAACCGGATGTGCGGGAGATGGCAAAAATCGGCGTGAACAAATCCAGGGGGATCCCCAGGCTGTAGTAAACCGTGGCGGAATAAAAATCCACGTTGGCGTGAAGATTTTTCTTTTCCAACATCAACGCCGCAATCCGCTCACTCATGCGGATCCATTTCGGTTCACCCAGTTCGGAGGTCAGTTGCACCGCCATAGCCTTCAAATGCGGTGCGCGCGGATCCAGGGTTTTATACACGCGATGCCCGATGCCCATGATCTTGCGCTTCATGGCCAGTTGTTCATCCACCCAGGCGTCCACCTTGTCTTCTTCCCCGATTTCCAACAACATCCGGATCACCCCCTCATTGGCTCCTCCATGCAAAGGCCCTTTCAAAGTGCCAATCGCCGCCGTCACCGCCGAGTAAATATCCGTCAGAGTGGAGATGGTGACGCGGCTGGAAAACGTCGAGGCGTTCATCCCATGATCCGCATGTAAAACATAAGCCAAATCCAAGGTCTTGATCGCCTCCGGGCCCGGCTCCAAACCCGTCAACAAATACAGAAAATGAGCCGCCTCCCCCAAATCCTGGCGGACCGGGAGCAGAGGCTGCCCCTGACGGGCGCGATGAAAATAAGCCGTAATCACGCCCACCTTGGCTGTGATCGAAATCGCGCGGCGACGGTTCACATCCAGAGGGTCATCCTCCCCCAGTTCACCCGTATCATAAAGACCGAGCATGGAGACCGCCGTGCGCAGCACATCCATGGGATTGGCGTCCTTGGGGCAACTCAGCAGAAATTCCACCAGACCATCGGGCAACTCACGCTGATTCCGCAATTCCTTGCTCAGAAAATTCAGCTCCTTGGCCGTGGGCAGATCCTTGTGCCAGAGCAGATAGATCACCTCTTCAAAGCTGACCTTGCCCGCCAGTTCGTTGATGTCATAACCACGGTAAACCAACTGCCCATCCGTGCCTAACACATCACTCAGCGCCGTTTCCGCCGCCACGATGCCCTCCAAGCCTTTTGCCGTTACTGCCATAGGAGTCTCCTTACTTTTTCATGGCGCGAATCAGGGTTTCCCCGATCTCAGCCAAGGTTTTTGAAACGGCGATTCCCGCATCCTCCAAGGCTTCCACCTGCGCCGCTGTTCCTTTGCCTCCGGAAACAATGGCTCCGGCGTGACCCATACGACGTCCGGGAGGCGCGGTTTGTCCGGCGATGAATGCCGCCACGGGCTTACGCACCTTAGCCTTGACGTAGGCAGCCGCTTCTTCTTC
The DNA here is from genome assembly GCA_012031345.1 of Blastochloris sp. Lineage (GTDB taxonomy): Bacteria > Verrucomicrobiota > Verrucomicrobiia > Methylacidiphilales > JAAUTS01 > JAAUTS01. The sequence goes on from JAAUTS010000106.1 coordinate 4,160, forward strand.
CTCCGTTCCGCCGATTTCACCAATCATGACAATCGCCTCCGTCTGCGGGTCTGCATTAAAATATTCAATCGCCTGCTTATGCGTCATCCCGTGGATGGGATCGCCCCCGATCCCGATGCAGGTGGACTGTCCATAACCACGCTGGGAGAGCTGCCAAACGGCTTCATAGGTCAGCGTGCCACTGCGGGAGACCACACCCACCGATCCCTTGGTGTGAATATAACCCGGCATGATCCCGATCTTACATTCACCCGGAGTGATGATTCCCGGACAGTTCGGCCCGATCAGGATGGAGTGTTTGCCTTGCAGAGCGACCTTGACCCGCATCATGTCCGCCACCGGAACACCTTCCGTGATGCAGATGACCAACTCCACTCCGGCTTCAACCGCTTCAATGATCGAGTCCGCTGCGAACTGCGCCGGGACAAAGATCATGCTGGCATTACAACCCGTCTGCTTCCGCGCTTCAAAGACCGTGTCAAACACCGGCACCTTGTTTTCAAAAGTTTCCCCACCTCGCGCCGGAGTAACTCCCGCCACCACGTTGGTGCCATATTCCATGCAGCTTTTGGCATGAAAACTACCCGCCTTGCCCGTGATCCCCTGAACCAGGAGCCGTGTGCTTTTATTAACGAGAACTGACATATTATTTGCCCTCCTTAGCAGCCTTGACGACCTTTTCCGCCGCATCCGCCAATTGATCCGCCGCGATGATGTCCAGCCCGGACGATTTTAACAATTCCTTGCCTTGATTGACATTGGTGCCCTCCAGACGGACCACCAACGGCACCGGACAACCCGTGGCCTTGACCGCATTGATCAGACCCTGGGCGATGATGTCGCACTTCATGATACCACCAAAGATGTTGACCAAAATCGCTTTGACCTTCTTGTCACCGATCAAAATACGAACCGCCTCCGTCACCTGCTGCTCGCTGGCCCCACCGCCCACGTCCAGGAAGTTGGCTGGTTCACCGCCATAGTAATTGATAATATCCATCGTCGCCATGGCCAGCCCGGCACCGTTGACCATACAGCCGATGTCGCCATCCAGCCCGATGTAGTTCAAATTGAACTTGGAAGCCTCCACCTCGCGGGGATCCTCCTCTTCCGTATCGCGCATGGCCAGAATCGCAGGTTGACGGAACAGCGCGTTGTCGTCGAAATTGATTTTGGCATCCAACGCATACACTTCCCCCGCCCTTCGTCACCACCAGAGGATTGATCTCCACCAGCGAACAATCGCTTTCAATGAAGAGATTATACACCGCATGGAACATCCTGCAGGGCTCGCGCATTTCCGTCGGGGCAAAACCCAGGAGCTTCGACAACTTACGGGCCTGATACGGCTGCAAACCCAAGGCGGGATGAACTTTTTCCCGCAATATCGCGTCCGGCTCCGTTTCCGCCACGTGCTCAATGTCCATGCCGCCACGGGTGCTGGCAATGATGACCGGACCGCTGCATCCCCGATCCATCACCACCGCAAAATAAAGTTCCTTCTCAATCTGCACCGACTCCGCCACCAACACCTTACGCACCAGCCGACCATCCGCCCCGGTTTGATGCGTGACGAGGGTGTTGCCGATCATCTTCTCCGCCAGATCCTTGACCTGCCCCGCTGTCTTGGCCAAATGCACACCGCCCTGAAATCCATCCTTGAAGGTTCCCTTGCCGCGCCCCCCTGCGTGAATCTGGGCCTTCACCACCAAATTGTTTCCCAGGCTGCGCGCAATGCCTTCCGCCTCCGCCGCCGTCGCCGCCACTTTGCCCGGAGGAGTCGCGACTCCAAATTTGTCCAACAGTTCTTTAGCTTGATATTCGTGGATGTTCATAAGGATGAGGGAATCGAATCCACACAGTCCCAGAGGAATCCATGACCGTCAAAAGTTTTTTTATTATTTCATGAACAAGCCATCGCTTATGTGCTTTAGTGCTGCTTATGGCAAAGACACTCTATCTTGACTGCTTTTCCGGCATCAGCGGCGATATGTTTTTGGGTGCCTGATCGATTTGGGTGTTCCCCCTTCTCTTGTTCAGAACGCCATCGATCAATTACAGCTGCCCGAGCAGGTCCACCTCCATCACGAACGTCAACTCCGCGGCCAGGTCTCAGGCGTCAAGGTGGACATCCACTGCCATGAAAATGCCAGCCCAACCCCTGCCCATTCCCACGATCCTACCCACACCCACGATCACGAGCATTCCCACCATCCTCACCCCCACACGCATCATCACGGAAGATCCTATCAGGACATTGCACACTTAATCCAGCACTCCACGCTCGATCCTTTCATCAAGGAACATGCTCTCTCCATCTTTCAACGCATCGGAGTGGTCGAAGCCGCCATCCACGCCAAAACTCTCGAAGAAATTCACTTCCATGAAATCGGCGCCCTCGATTCCATCGCGGATATCGTCGGGGCCTGCGCCGCCTTGCACTCCCTTCAGGTCGGGCAAGTTCTCGCCTCCCCCCCTGGTCGAGGGAACCGGCACGCTCACCTGCGACCACGGTGTCTTCCCCATCCCCGCCCCCGCCACCCTGGCTCTGCTCCAAAGTGTCGGAGCCACCCTCACCCAAATCCCTCTGCCCCACGAACTCATCACCCCCACTGGTGCCGCCATCCTGGCCGAGTTCGCTTCCTCCTTCGGCCCCATGCAACAATTCCAAATCGAAAAAATCGGCTGGGGTCTCGGTTCACGCGAACTCCCCGGTCGCCCCAACGCTCTCCGCGCCCTTCTCGGCCAAACTCCCGAGGCAGGCCACTCCTCCTTGGAACAGGATCGTGTCGTGGTTTTGGAAACCAATCTGGACGACTCCCAAGGCGAGGCTCTGGGTTATTTGAGTGAAAAACTTCTACCAGCTCGGAGCCCACGATGTCAGTTACCTTCCCCTCACCACCAAAAAAATCCCGTCCCGCCTGGCAATTGCAAGTCATCGCCCCTCTCGATCTGCGCGACACACTGGCGGAGTTCATCCTACGCCACTCCAGCGCTTTCGGACTCAGAACCAGCGAAGTCTCGCGCCTCAAGCTCTCCCCGCAGTTTCCAGCAGGTCCAAACCCCCTACGGCAACATCCGCCTCAAAATCGCCCATATCGGCGAGGAACTCGTCAAGCGCAGCCCGGAATACGAAGACTGTCGCCTCTGCGCCGAGCAACACCAAGTCCCCCTCGACACCGTCTATCAAGCCGCACTCCAGGCAACCTTGCCCGAAATTAAAAAAATAAAATCAGGAATTATTTCCTGCCGTCAAACCACCACCGTACCCGCCTTCCGATACTCATTGATTTTGTTCCGTGCGTATCTGGGGTCAGATAACATGAAAAGCGTTGGATATGCTAGGCTGAGCTAAGCCGCACAGCGATGAAGCGGTGCGGAAACTACGGAGACAACGCATCATGAACTATACTGGAGTGGATTGGCATAAACGTTATTCGGCATGTTACACGGTTAATGGTGAAGGCAAGCGCTTGAAAGAACAGAAGATTGAGGGCAATTGTCCAGAGCTCTTTGCCCAACACTTTAATCACTGGGGGCAGTCAGGCAGACCGTTGGCAAAATGGCAGATGGAGACACAGCGATTTTAAGGATGTAGCACTACGCTATGTTTATCCAATGTATAAAAAAATGATTGAAATAGGAGAACTTAATAAATGAAGCCGATTATAATTATTTTACTGATGCTTGGATTGATTCTGAATGTCAGGGCCGATGCTGACCACTTTGTTCTCAATATCAAGGTTGTGGACAACGACACTTTGAAACCTGTAGAAAATGCAAAGGTAGTAGTAAGTTTTTCGCCGGGAGGAAAACTGGGAGGCGCCTCAATTAACAAAGAAGGAGCCACAGACGCCAATGGCTCAGTAGTCATTGAAGGAGACAGCATTTTTGAAATGCGTGTTGGAGCCAAAAAAGAAGGATGGTATTGGAGTGGTTTGACGGCCCCCAATCACGTACCTGATGCAAAAGGGAAATACTATCCCAAGAGCAAACAGGATATTATTCTAAAAATACGGAAAATCAAAAATCCCATCCCGATGTATGCCAAAAGAATTGAACTAATTAGTCCGGAAAACGGAAAGAAAATCGGCTACGACTTTAAAGTTGGAGATTGGGTGACGCCTCATGGGAAAGGCAAAACTGCCGACATGTTCATCTTATCAGAACTATCACAACGAGGCCCAAGAGACTTTGACCACACCATATTGATTAGCTTCCCCAATGAGCACGATGGCATCAAAGAGATCTTTTATGATACTCTCAGCGAGTTTAAATCGGACTACCTAGCACCAGAACAAGGCTATCAAGCCTCATGGAAATACATTCGATCACGAAGACCCGATGAGGGAGAAAAAGGCAACGTGAATCGTAATAGGAACTATTTACTTCGTGTCAGAACCAATGCTGACAAATCAGGTAAGATCGAATCCGCAAACTACGTGAAAATTTACGGTGAAATCCCGCGTTTTAGTTACTACTTCAATCCAACGCCCAATGACCGGAACCTTGAGTTTGATCCTGCGAAGAATCTTTTTGATGAAATCCTGCGTGATGAACTCGTCACCGATCCCTGACAGTTGATCCGTCAACAAGTTACCCAACCCCATTGCCCAAGCTGGGTCCGCCTCCATCAGAGTGGTAGTTAACAATTAACATATTGATCTGTGGGATCAGCAACTGTCTTAAGTAGCAAGGGAAAAATCAGGAATTGTTTCCTGCCGTCAAACCACCACCGTTCCCGCCTTCCGATACTCATTGATTTTGTTCCGCATCGTCCGGAGGCTGATCCCGAGCATCTCGGCCGCATGGGTTCGGTTGTTCCCACAACGCTCCAGTGCCCGCAAAATCATCACCCGCTCCATCTCGGCAATCGTCGCCACTCCGCTGTCCTGCCCTTTTCCATCCGTCATCCCCGCCGAACCCGCCGGCACAAAATCCTCCGCCTTCAACTCCCCGGAATCACCGGATAAAATCACCGCCCGCTCCACCGCATTCTGCAATTCACGCACATTCCCCGGCCATCCATAGGACTTCAGACTCATCACCACCTCCCGACCCAAAGGTTGAATCTTCTTACGGTGCTTGGGGGCAAACTCCCGGACAAAGTGCTCCGCCAATTTCAACACATCATCCCCCCGCTCACGCAGGGCAGGCAGCTCAATCGGCACCACATTCAGGCGATAATACAAATCCTCCCGGAACCGTCCGGCTCTCACTTCCTGCAACAAATTCCGGTTCGTGGTTGCCAACACCCGCACATCTACTGAAATCGTCTTGTTCCCCCCCACCCGTTCAAACTCCCTCTCCTGCAACACCCGCAAAAGCTTGACCTGCAAATCCGGTGGGATTTCTGAAATTTCATCCAATAATAAGGTTCCCGTATCCGCCAACTCAAAACGCCCCTCCCGCCTCTGCACCGCTCCCGTAAAAGCCCCCTTCTCATGCCCAAAAAATTCACTCTCCAACAACGTCGCCGTGATCGCTGCACAGTTCACCCGGATAAAAGGTTTCTCCGCCCGCAGACTCCCCTCATGCAAAGCCCGCGCCACCACTTCCTTCCCCGTCCCGCTCTCCCCCTGAATCAACACCGTCGCATCCGTCGTGCTGATTTTTTGGATCATCTCCTGCACACGCTTCATGGCCGGACACTCCCCCCAACTCACCATTCCGTGCCCGCCTTCTCCACAATCTCCTGCCGCAAATACGAATTCTCCGCCTCCAATTGCCGCCTCTCCTCCAAGCGCTCCAAAGCCACACTCAAACGCCCCTGATCCACCGGTTTGATCAAGTAATCGAACACCCCCAACCGAAGCGCCTGCACTGCCGAGTCCAGCGTCCCAAACCCCGTCATCACCATCAACGGTAAACCCGGCATCCCGTTCCGAATCTCCTGCAAAAACTCCAAACCATTCCCATCCTTCAAATGCACATCGGAAATAATCAAATCAAAACTGTCCTGCTTCAAAATCAACCTCGCCTGCCCAATCGACGGCACCCCCAACGCCGCATAGCCTAGCTCGTTCAAAAGATCCGTCAAAACTCCACGCACGGAACTCTCATCATCCAACACCAAGATCCTCTCCAACTTCATAAACCCATACGCTAGGCAATTATTGCCTAAACGCAATCTCCTTCCTCAATTCTTCTCCTCAAGCTTTCTCTCCCCGTTTAAAGTCCACCCTCCACTATGTCCGCCTCTCCCCTTCTCCCCGCCGCTTTCGCAGGCACCTGTTACCCCGCCGAACCCGATCTCCTCCTCAAAACCTTTTCCCATGCCTTGCAAAACTCTCCCAACCCCACACTGGGTCCACGTCTGAAAAATCGTCTCGCCTCCTGCTCCCTCTTCTGGCTCCCCCACATCGATTTCCGCGTCAACCTCGAACTCTACGCCAGCATCTATCGCCTCATCGCCGAACGGCCCCAGCTCCCCGCCCACATTCTCATCCTCGGCGTCGGCCATCGCTGCCCCCACGAATTCAGCCTCTGCCCCCACCGCTTTTCCACCCCCTTGGGCCAAGTCGATACCGACATCGATCTCCTGACTCAGATCGAAAGTCGTTGCCCCTTCCCCATCCGCAACGCCGCCTCCACCTATCGACGCGAACATTCCCTGGAATTTGTCATCATTTGGCTCCAGGCCCTCCAGCACCTCTTTTTTCCCCAACACCGCTTCAAGGTCCTGCCCGTCCTCCTCGGCGGACTTCACCAGTCACTTCACGACCAATGCCCACCTCAGCCCGACTCCGCCCCTTACCTTTTCGGCCAAGCCCTCATGGAATCTCTGCCCGATGACACACTCGTCATCGCCAGCATCGACGGCTGCCATGTCGGTCCCCGCTTCGATCATGATTTTCCAGGAGACGACCACGCCCGCCGCATCGTTGAATCTTGGGAAAACAACTCTGGCAACATTGCCGCTCCGACCGTTTCGAGACCTTTTTCCAACACGCCGCCCAAATCCAAAATGCCTTCTACTTCGACGGCATCGGTGTTCTCAGCCTCCTGCTCCAACACCGCCACCTCCAGGCCCGGCCCCTGGCCCGCGATCTTTGGTTCGAGCCCCGTGACCAATCCTTCGTCAGCTTCAGTTGCGGCTGGTTTGACAAACTCCCCTCCCCTTCCCAGACTCAGACTTCCCCAAAATCCCGCCCCTCACTCTGAACCAAAAGCAACCCATGCCCTCCTCCCCCTCACCTAACATCTCCCCCGACCTCAGCCTCCCCGCCTATTATTTCAATCGCGAACTCAGTTGGCTCGAGTTCAATCAGCGCGTTCTCGAAGAGGCCCTCGACCCCACCACCCCCCTGCTCGAACGTGTCAAATTCCTCTGCATCACCAGCTCCAATCTCGACGAATTCTTCGAAATCCGCGTCGCAGGCATCAAACAACAGATCGAAAACAAAACCAGCGACCCCGGCCCCGATGGCCTCGAAGCCCAGGAAGTCTTCAAAGCCATTCATGACCGCGTCAGCCGCATGGTGCAGGATCAATATCGTCTCTGGAACGAGCAACTCCTCCCCGCCCTCCACCCTCCAACAACATCCGCTCCATCAGCCGTCCCTAAACTCCCCGAATCCGAACGTCTCTGGACCCTGGATTTCTTTCAGCGCGAAAATCTACCCCGTCCTCACCCCCCTGGCCATCCGACCCCAGCC
>JAAUTS010000013.1 GCA_012031345.1 Blastochloris sp.
GCCACCGAAGCCTCCTTCCGTTTCATCATGGTGGCCTACAACCTCATGAGCCTGTTCCGACACTTTGCCCTCAACAGCCACAACACGGCCACTCTATCCACGCTGCGATCCTATTGCTTTGCATTAGAGCATTTTCATATTAAATAGACGCATAGTTGGCGTGTTTGAAAAAGTTTAGGCATTGCTCTGGAGTAAACAGGTCAAGGGTCTGGGCCAAAGCAAGCCTGAGACCCTCGAATGTTCTTTGGGCCGCTTTACGCAGGTGGGCTTTGAGCTTGGCAAAAGCCTGTTCAATGGGATTAAGATCCGGGCTGTAGGCGGGTAAGTAGTGCAGGCCGCAACCACATGCTTCAATCGCCTCACGCACTCCACGGACCTTATGGCTGGAAAGGTTGTCACAGATGACGATATCTCCAGGCTGCAAGGTGGGCACCAAACACTGTTCCACATAACCAAGGAACATCGCTCCATCCAAGGCTCCATCAATCAACAGTGGGGCGGTAAACCGATCATGGCGTAATGCCCCCAGGAAGGTGGAACTATGCCAGTGGCCGTGAGGGACAGAGTCCAGACACCTCTCTCCCACCGCAGAGCGGCCATAAAGTCGACTCATTTTGGTGTTCAAGCCTGTTTCATCCAGGAAGACCAAGCGACGAGGATCCCAAAGAGGTTGTTGTTGCTTCCAGACTTGGCGGGCTTCTTTAAGATCAGGCCGATCTTGCTCGACGGCGCGTAGCGTTTTTTTTAAAGGACAGGCCCAGCTTACTCAGGCGATTGAATAAAGCCGTCTTTTTGATCGTAACCTTCAACTGCTTTTGGCAAAGCACCAGCATTTGCTCCAAAGTGATACTGGGTTGTTGCCTGATCCACTCGAGCAGAGCTTGGTCATGTCCCTCTAAAAGGGCACGTCGATAACCTCCCCGTTGCAAGCCCTCCAGCTTCCCGGTGTCCTGATAGCGTTTCCAGTAGCGTTCCACCGTGCGCTTGGAAACTTTGAACCGTTTAGCCAACGTTGTGACAGACTCCCCTTCTTGCCGGGCTTCCACAATCCTTTGCCGTAAATCCAAACTATAGCTTTTCATCCCTAGTTGGGTACAGCCCAACCCTTAAATTGTACAGCTAATTACGTCAAATTAAGACGAAAATGCTCTAGATCGCTTTGGCCGTTTGTTAAGGTGCCACTTTTAAGCCTTCAGCTTGGGCGAGGATTTTCTGATTTCCATCGAAGGTGAGGAAGTTCCTGACTCCCAGATGAAGTGCCGTGGAGACGTGCAGAATGTCCACCAAACAATGACCCGCAGCGAGAGTATGAGCACTGCTCAAAGCCTCAGCCCGCTGATGCACCGCTGACCAATCAACCGGAATTGTTGTCAAAAGCCCGGAATTCAAATCGACTTGAAGATCGTTCAGCATTTGTTGACCTTGTATTTGCGTGAAGCCTTTGGTCCGATCATTGAGCTGTAGCCGAATTTGGAGGCGCACAGATTGTCGGAACTCCAGCAAGAGCAGGCTGGAGACTCCCAACGAGCCATTCAGTCCAGACATGAATTCATCTGCCTGAGCGGAATTGACCTGGGTTCGATACAACGCACAAAGAAAGGAAGTGTCAGGAAAGCACTTCACCCTTCTTCTCCTTCGAGTTCATCAGCCCGCATCGCCGCCACTTCAGCCTCCGTAAAAACACGATCCCCCCAGATAGCACCACGACGAGCCGCGAAGTCTGGCTTGGCGGGCTGGGTCGATGCCTCAGGACGCCACGCCGTCAGGAGCCCTATCGGTCGTCCTCGTTTCTCAATACGGATTTCCTCACCCTCCAAAAGCCACGCTTCCAACATGGAAAAAGAATTACGCAAATCGCGAACGGTAACGGTTTTCATGATGTGGACAAATATTGTCCACACAGATTTCTTCGTCAACTCAAATCTCAAGAAGATCATGAAATTACAGCAAAAATGGGGGTATATGACAGGCACCAGGTGACTCGTGAATGGTCGCAAGCACAAATCCATATATATATCCGGTAAGATTTTTGTGTCGTCCTCGTGCATCGATCCAAAAGCTTCACCATATGCCTTTGGTATGCGATCAATTAGGCTCAACATCCAAATATATCCAAACTACAAGAGATAAAAAACTTTACCATCACCACCTAAACCACCTATGACTAAGTCTTATGGAAGCCCATGAACGACTCCACCTACAGGTCATGGATATACTGACATGGAAGCAGAGGCTGGCATATAGCACTCCTTTACTATGATTATTAAATCAGTACGGTATTTAGAAATTTGCAATCGGTTAGCGCAAAAGGCACGTTCAAAAATATCCTATAACACACTTTAGAAGTTTTGAGATAATCGCCCCGTTAGAGCATCAAGACTTAATCATAAGAAATCTGAATTCCATAACTGAAGTTTACAGTTCAGAATACAGCTTTAGATTTTTATCCAGATATTTCAGGGGTGTTGTTTTTTCGGATACCCCTTTTAGAATCAAACTTCCAATCGCCCCTTGGTTTTTTTGGGATGGCGGAGAATTAGGAGGAACATTAGGGCAGTTTTATTTTTCCTTGCTACTGCACGCGACAGTAACCAAGTTTCTAAAAATAAATAGAAATAAAATTTTATTTAGTTTTGATTCAAAATTAAAAAGCAAGGCTATTGAAATTGTTTCCAGAAGATTCAATAAGTAAGGTAAACAGATTTGGTGAATATCCTTTAAATAGTTGAGAAAGGAACAGGGTCGTGGAACACGACCGCGTTAGTGCCAGCCAAGGCTTTGCCTTCCCTGACTTGAACTTAGGCTTTTTTCAGAGCCATCAACTCTTCCGCCGCGCGACGATATTTTTGGCTCAGCTCTTCGTAGTCTTTTTTCAGAGCTTCCTGTTCGACTTCGAGGGTTCGGATTCTCAAATCCTTGGCCACTTCCAGACTTTCTTCCAGATCGCGGTCAGGCAAGGCCGAGGCCTGTTCTTTTTTCTCTGCCTCCAATTCAGCCTCCATCTTGGCCATGATTTCCTCACCCAACTCCGCGCGCGCCGTGCTTTCTTTTTTGGTCCGGGTATTGATAAGAATCGCTTCCTTATCAATCTCACCCGCTGCCATGAACTCACGCACCGTGCCCAGCGTGGTGGGTCCGTATTCCGCCCCGTCACTGGAACGGATCGTCCAACACATGCCCAGCTCCTCCACCGAAACCGCTTTGATCCAAGCCCCCTCCCCGAAGGAGACTTCGTCGCCCGGGGAAATGTAGGCGCTGTCTGCCAGGATCTTCAACTCGTCCATATCCATGGGCCCAAGAATCTCGTTCTCTTCCTTCTTGCGCAGACGAATTTTGCTCGAATCAATACTCATAGACATTCACTTCTTGGGGATGAACAGTTTTTGGCCCGCCCGCAGATTTTGACTACGATCCATGTTATTGGCCTGACGAATGTCGTCCACAGAAACTTTGACTCCTGCATCTTGGTAGGCTTTGGAAATGGCCCAGAGGCTGTCCCCGGTCTTGACCTCATACTCATAGCCCTCCTGCTTGGCTCCCTCCGTCTTGGGTGGGGCTTCCGGACGGGGGCTCACCGCCGCGCTGCCCTTGGATGAGGCGACCAGGCCGGCCACTTCCTTCAACAAAGCCTGTTTGTCCTTGGCTGCGGTTTTTTCCATGTCGTCCAAACGCTTATGCAGCGCGGCTTTGTCCTCCTGCAAGGCCTGAATCTGTAGTTGAAGTTTGCCCATGTCCTCCTGAAGCTTTTGATTCTGCTGCACCAACAGTTCCAGTTGATCGGCGGCCCGAAGAATTTTTTGACGTTCGATGGCTTCATCCTCACGCGCGGCGGGATCGGCGTATTGCGCGGTCAAGGGACTCACCAGGGCCAGCACGAGCAAAAGCAAAATCTGGAGCGCCGTTGGATGGGGTAAATGACCTGCGTGATGTGACATTCTGCTCAAACTAAAGGCCCCCGGATGGCCGCGCAAGGTTTTCAAATTCAGCCTCGTTAATAACTTTGACCCCAAGTTTGCGGGCCTTATCCAACTTGGAGCCGGCTTCGTCTCCAGCCAGAACATAGGATGTTTTGGAGCTGACAGAACCTGTCACCTCTCCTCCCAGCGAGCGGATCTCGGATTCAAAGCTCGGGCGGGGCTTGGAGAGCGTGCCTGTGATAACAAAAGTCAACCCCTTCAACGGCCCGTCTTTCCCGATTTCTTGCCGGGATTGAAAGTTCAAACCAGCCTGACGCAACTGCTCCAACAACTCCAGCATCTCCGGGCGACGAAAGGTCTCATAAATACTGCGAGCCACAATTTCCCCCACATCCTCCACTTGGATCAGCTCCTCCACCGTGGCCGAGATCAAAGCATCCAAATCCGGGTAAGCCGCGGCCAACTTGCGGGCCAGTCCGGCTCCGACATGCGGGATGCCCAAACCAAAAATGAGACGCCACAAAGGTTGGACTTTGCTTTGCGTGATGGCGTGGATCAGATTCTCAGCTGATTTCCGACCCATACGTTCCAAGCCCGCCACATCCTCCGTGCGGAGTCGATAGATGTCGGCGAAGTTGCTCAGCATTCCTTTATCCACCAACTGCTCCACCAAGGCTTCGCCCAAGCCCTCAATATCCATCGCGCCACGATGAGCAAAGTGTTGCAGACGTCGTTTGGTTTGGCCGGGACAGAGGGCGTGGGTGCACTTGTAAAAGAGACCTTCCCAGGCCAGTTCGGAACTTTGTCTGGGACAGGGGCAGACGCTCGGAGCGGTGATGACTTGTGCCTGCTTCGGGCGTTGGGAAGTTTGGACTTTGACCACGGCAGGAATGATTTCCCCCGCCTTCTCCACCACCACCCGATCCCCCACCCGGATGTCCTTTCGCTTGATTTCCTCAAAGTTATGCAAGGTCGCACGACTCACCGTGGTTCCGCTCAACTGCACGGGCTCCAACTCCGCCACGGGCGTGATGACCCCGCTGCGTCCCACTTGGAAAGTCACCGCCCGCAGTGTGGTTTCCGCCTGTTCCGGCGCGAATTTGTAAGCGATGGCCCAGCGCGGCGCTTTGGAGGTGGAGCCGAGCCAGCCGCGTTGTTCAAAAGAATCCACCTTGATCACCGCGCCGTCGGTCGGGTAGTTGAAACTCCTGCGGCGTCCGTCCAATTCATGCAGGGCCTCCAACAAGGCATCCACCCCCCGCACCGTGGCCCACCACTCCGGCACGGGAAAACCCCAGCCCGCCAATGCCTTGAGAAAATCACTTTGTTTTTCCAGTCCCGCACCAGTGATCTCCCCCGCACCATAAAGCACCAGCGAAAGCGGACGTTTGGCCACCAACTTGGAATCGAGCAGCTTCAGGGTGCCAGCACTGGCGTTGCGAGCATTGGCAAAGAGCGGCTCGCCCGCTTCCTCCCGCATCCGGTTTAATTGTTGGAAGGATGGGAAGGACATATAAACTTCCCCCCGAACTTCCAACACGTCGGGTGTGCCCGGAATTTCCAAGGGCAGTTGCCGGATGGTCCTGATATTTTCCGTGATGTCATCCCCCGTCACCCCGTCACCACGGGTCGCGGCGGAAACCAGGCGACCTTTTTCATAACGCAGACTGACGGCGACTCCATCCACCTTCGGTTCGAGAATCCAGACCACCTCCCGCCCCTCCAACAAACGATCCACCCTGGCCGCAAAGTCGCGCAACTCCGCCTCCGAATAGGTGTTGTCCAGGCTTTGCATGGGGATGCGGTGCGTGATTTGCCGGAACTCGGTCAAAACCACGCCGCCCACTTTCTGACTGGGTGAATCCGGCGTGACCCACTCCGGATGCTTTTTTTCCAAACTCAACAGCTTTTGATAAAGTTGGTCGTAGTCGTAGTCCGGGATGGAAGCTTGCGCGTGAATATAGTAGGCGATGTCATGCCGACGAATTTCCTGACAAAGTTCCAAATAATCCTGCTTGTTCATGAGGCAGATTCCTCCTTGCCCCGGCCTTTCAGCCAGACATGAAAACCTGCACCTAACAAAGCTCCGCAGGCATCGGCCAGGATATCCATCCCATCTGGACTGCGCCCAGGCGTGAGAGATTGGTAAAATTCATCCAGGCACCCGAACGCAATGCTGAGCAGGATGACCCAGGCTGAGCGCAGACCCGTCCGGCCAAGCAGGAAAGCCAACACCGCATACAGACCCACATGAACAAGCTTGTCCAGATGCGGCAGCTCCGGTCCATGCGGCAATTCCTTGCCCGGAATGCTGGAGAGCAACAGGATCAGGGCGGCCCAGCCCAAGGCGGGGAGCCCAAGCTTAATCTTCCGCCAAGACCCCACGGGCATAAGTCACGACCAGGCTGTCCGGCGCCGCCGGAATGTTGCGTATTTCCACCTTCTGCAAATTCAGAATTCGCTTCGGTTTAAAGCAATTTGAGCCTGCCCCGGCATTCCCGTTTCCGATTCCGGCTGGAAACTGAGAATCTCGACTTCGTTGCCGGAGTTCTCCTTAAAATACAGTCCATACTGCGCCGAAGGATTCAAGCCGCTGATTTGTAAAAAACCTTCCTGCAAATTTTTGTCCCAAACCAAGCGCCCCTGAACCTCGGAGCCGCGAACCGCAGGACCCAACAGCACGACCCGGGCCTTGAGTTGTCCTAACATTTTTTTGAGCAGAATGTTTTCCGATTCGAGGGAAAGATTTTCCTCTACGGGTGCTGCCGGAATCGGTGTCTTTTCCGAGTTGGATCCCTGGGTGAGGAACCAGCTTACCACACAGCCCAGCAGGAGACCCAGAATCAGTCCGATCAGCCCCTGTTTTCCGATCACTCCCTGCTTCATACTCCGTAAACCCTCCCCCAATGAACATCGAGCCGGTTTTTGAGATAAAGTCGAACGGCATGAACCAGACACTTGCCCTCGCAGGCTTGGCCACGCTTGACGATATCGGCCAGCGTTTCCTTGGGGCGCACTTTGAAAGATTCCTGACAAATAATGGGCCCCTGATCCAAGTCAGGCGTCACAAAATGAGCGGTCACACCCACAATCTTCACCCCTTTTTCATAAGCCTGCCGATAAGCCGAAGCTCCGGCAAAGGCGGGCAACAAGGAGGGATGAATGTTTAAAATTTTATTTTTCCAGCGCCAAACAAAGTTGGGTGAAAGAATCTTCATAAATCGGGCCAGAACAATAAAATCAATTCGATGTTCCTCCAGCACCGCCAAAAGTTTTTTCTCCGCCTCATGGCGATCCACAAAAGGCAGATAAACAAAGGGCAGTCCCGCCTGACGGGCCAGGGAAGCCAGATCCTGACGATTGCTGATAATAACAACAGGCTCGGCCTTAATCTGTTTTTTTCTCACGGCATGAAGAATGGCTTCCAAGGCATGAGCTTCCTTGGTCACCATCAAGGCCATGCGCTGACGTGTGTGGGCCGGGGCGAAATGAAGTTTCAACTCCATCTTCAAGCGCTTTGCCAGTGCCTGGAGTCCCTCTTCCACCTTGTCCTGCTCCAGATCCTTGGCCAACCAGGAAGCTTGCAGGGTCATGCTGAATTGACCACGAGCCACCTGCTCCTCCAAAGCCTCAATGTTGGCTTTGTTTTGAAATAAAAACTGGGTCACAGCGGCGATGACTCCCGACTTGTCCCTGCCGATCAAGGTGGCCGTGGCGTAGATCTTCACAAATGTCACTCTCCCTGATAACTGCACCAGGCCCGCGGAGTCTCGTTGATGCAGACTTCATGCAGCCCGGGAAGTTCCCCCGCCAATCGATCCCAAAACCACTTGCAGAGCAGTTCGAGCGTGGGATTTTCCAAACCCTCAATCTCATTCAAATACGAATGATCCAGCTTCTCAATCAGGGGCTTGGTCTTGTCCAAAATCAGGGCGTGATCGTAAAGCATCCCGGTGGCTGGATCGACCTGACCTTTGACGGAAATTTTCACGACAAAAGTGTGTCCATGCAGACGACGGCATTTGTGTCCTTCGGGAAACACGTCCAGAACCTGCGCGGCATCAAAGGTGAATTCCCGGGTTAATGTAATCTTCATGAACTTTAGGCTCCTATCCTGGGTAAAGGTTCAAACAAGGGAAGATGCCCAACCAAGGGCACGAAATGTTCCTCCATCAATTCAGGGGTGATCTCGGGATTGCGGCAAGCCGCCTGCAAATCCGTCCAGGACCGTGTTTTCCAGACATTGCGCTGATCCACCACCGGGGAACCGCTGTAGCCCATGCCATACACTTTGACCAACTGATTGGCCAGAGCCACCGTCGATGCCAGGGCCGAGGTCTTTTTATTCAAATCATGATGCTCCGCCACCGCCTGCTGGATCGTCCCGTTGATGCCGTTCCAACTCAGCCACATCTGCCCCAACTCCGCATGATCGATCCCGAGAAAACGACGTTCCATTTCGTAAAGTGAACTTTGCTCATCAATCGCGGCCCGCAGCGCGGCGTAGTAGGGATAAGGCGCCACCTCCGCCATGACAGGCTTGCCGATATCATGGATCAGCCCACCCAGATAGGCACTGACTTTCCCCTTACCCAGCAAGGTGTTAAGTGCCACCATGGAGGTCAGTTTTTTGTTTTTGCCGTCATCCCATCCCTTGCCCGGCGTAAACTCCCCCTCCACCACCTGCATCAAATAGTGCGCCACCACTCCGGTCGATACCGCGTGTTGCCAAAAACTGGTCCAGACAAATTCACTGGGAGCCTGGAAATCGTCCCGCAACATCAACCCGGTCAGCACCAGTTGCGAGACCAAATCTGTGCCCACCGCCCGGATGGCCTTGCGACGGCTGGCCGTCTCCACATGTTTCCGCGCAAAACCCGTTTGAGCCAGTGCCGCTACAAAATCATCCACTTGCGGCACCAGATCCAGCGCCTCCATCAAGTCCTCCACATCCGTCGGCTTGAGAATCAGCATGTCCTTGAGTGACTTGACCAGACCGGGCAGCTTCAAGGGCTTCATCGGCTTTTGTAGGGCATTGAGCGTATCCTCCCGCTTACGCACCAAATTCGGGTCCACCGCATTTTCAGCCCAGGAACTGAACTTGGGATTCAGCAACCCATAGGCATATTCCTTGGTGGCGGCAAACCTCAGTCGGCACCACGGTTTTACCTTCACTCAGGGCGACGGCTTCCTTCTTCCGCACCGGACCCAGCCGTTCCACGTTGGCCAGGGCCGCACTCAATTCATCATAATTCTGAAAACGATCCGCCGGACTTTTTTGCGTCATCCGATCAAACAAATTGATCCAACCGGGAGACAATCCCAATGCCGCCGCATCCGCATAAGGGAACCCCTGCTCCAAATGAGCCTGCACCAACTCCGTCACCGTCTCCCGATCATAAAGGAACCGGCAGGTCATCAGGTGATACATGGTCGCTCCCAGCGAATAGATGTCGCTGCGCTGATCCGTGTGCTGTTGTAAAATCTGCTCAGGACACATGTAGGCGGGCGTCCCATAACATTCATCCGGATTATCCAACAAAGTCTGACCCAAGGTCCGGGCCAAACCAAAATCCGTCAGCAGGATGATGCCGCTGTCATCCACCAAAAAATTCGAAGGTTTGATGTCCAGATGAATGATCCCGTGCTTATACGCCCAATCCAAAGCCGAGATGGCCTGCCCCAAGACCATAATTCCCTGCTCCGCACTCATCGGCACCCCACTCTCCACCCAATCATCCAGCGTGGATCCCGTGATAAAGGGCATCACAAAATAATGCAAATCGCCCTGGTGCCCGACAAAGTAGATCGGAACAATATTGGAATGTCTCAGAGCCGCGATGTTCTGCGCCTCCAAATCAAAGGACCCGATCTTATCCGGATCATCCGCCAACTCCGCCTTCAAAACCTTGATCGCCACCTCCCGCGACAAGCTCGGCTCAAAGGCCCGGAAAACGTGTCCCATGCCCCCTTCCGCCAAATGCTCGACGATGGTGTAATGCCCCAGTCGTGCATTCGGCACCAGGTCCTCCAATGAAACGGCCAAACTCATATGTCGTATAAAACTGTAAAAAGCCTCTTAACAATCACCACGCTAGAGATGCTCCTGTCTGAATCAATCCCCGAGTTCAAGGATATGCACAAAGTAGGCCTCCGCCCCTTTCCAATCTTGACGCCTCCCCTTTCTGCTGCCTTTCTATCCTCATCCTTATGACTCTTGAACTCCCTCCCGGACCCTTTTCCGGCTACATTTTCGACTGCGACGGCACCTTGGCCGACACCATGCCCCTCCACTACGAAGCCTGGTTGGAAGCCTTTCAAAAAGCAGGCGCCCCCTTCCATTTTGATGAAGATCACTTCTATCAACTCGGCGGAACCGCCACCGCTCACATCGTCACTCTCCTCAATCAGCACCACGGCACCCAACTCGATCCGGTGGACATTTCCCACAAAAAAGAAGCCTTTTTTCTTCAGCGTCTCCCCCAGGTTCAACCCATCCCGACCGTTGTCGATATCGCCGCCGCGTCGCCCAGACTCACCCCGTCGCCATCGTCTCCGGCGGCTTCCGCCACATCGTCGAAGAGACCCTCGTCACCATTGGCATCCGCGATCTCTTCCCCATCGTCATCACGCCACAAGACGTTCAACACGGCAAACCCGCCCCGGACATGTTTCTTCTCGCCGCCGAAAAAATGAAGGTCCCCCCCGAATCCTGCCTGGTCTTTGAGGACGGCATCGTGGGCATCGAAGGCGCGGCCGGGCCGGAATGCAATCCGTCTTCATCCCCTCCCGGACTTAGCCCTCCCCAGCATCTGCTCCAAACATCGCTCATGATGTTCCCGGACGGATTCCAGCAACTTCAGCGGAGCCAGCACCTTGGCATGACTGCCCCAGCTTAAGATCCAACGCTCCACTTCAATCAAACTCCCCAGAGTCATCTCCAACTCCAGCTCACGCCGGCTTTGTCTTTCAACTTCTGAGTCTGGTGCCAAACCTTCTCCCGCACCAACTGGGCGGCAAAAGCGTCGAAATGCACCCGAACCTTGATCTTCTCCGATCCACTATGCACCCCGAAACTTCCCTCCAGCAGATTCGCAATCGAAAAATCCTTAGGCCGGACAAACTCCGCCTCTTCCAAACAAGCCTTCCTCATCCGGTTCAACACAAATGTCCTCAACCCCCTCCGCGCCTTATCCCAGGCAAACAGATACCATTGATTTTCCACACAGGCCATGTGATAGGGCTGCACCCGACGCGGCTCATGGCCAGTGCTGTTCAACTTGCGATACTCAAAACTCAGCTCCCGGGAGTGCCTCAACGCTTCACTCACCCGGCCAAACAGCTCCAAATCCGACACCGCTGCCCCGACCGTGCGGAAAGAAAAATAACTCTCCAAACTCCCGAACTCCACCGTCACTTCCTCCGGTAGAGATTCACTTAACTTCTTGAACGCCGCCGCCAGAGGCCGCTCAAATGCCGTGCCCTGATATTGTGCCAACGCCTTCTGCGCCACAAACAAGGCCACCAGTTCCCCCTCCGAAACCTGCATGCTCGGAAACGCCGTCACCTGCTCCGTGTAATGATAACCAAATTTCTTCGCATCATATTCCAACGGCAGTCCCAATTGATCCCGCATAAACTCCAGGTCCCGCTGGATCGTTTTGCCGGAAACTTCAAACTCCACCGCCAAAGTCCGGCAGTTGGGATAAGTCCCCGCCTGCAACTCCTCATGCAGCCGGATCATCCTCGCCAAGGGTGGGCGGGATGACTTTTCCACCATTCTGGTCTTGAGCGGTGCTGGAGAATTTTTTTTCATCTTTTTTGAGC
The DNA here is from genome assembly GCA_012031345.1 of Blastochloris sp. Lineage (GTDB taxonomy): Bacteria > Verrucomicrobiota > Verrucomicrobiia > Methylacidiphilales > JAAUTS01 > JAAUTS01. The sequence continues at coordinate 11,745 of JAAUTS010000013.1, forward strand.
CTCGGACAGCCAATGTCTTACCTCATTTGATACGGTGGGATCAACAACGAAAGGAAATTGTTTATGGAACACAACATTCACTGCCCCCACTGCCAGGAAGACATGAACCACGCTGACTGGGAAGCCAACAACGGCCAATGCCTGCACTGCGACCACAACATCGAACCCGAGTGGCAGGTCATCCGCCGTCAACGGAACCCCCTCACCCAGGCCCGGCACCGCATCCAACTCCAAACGCTGCTCCGCAGCACCCCCGTCTATGTCTGAACCCTTCCTGAAACTGCTTCGACCCGGAGCCGGACTGCTGGCCGGACTTTGCTTGATCGCCAGCCTCAGTCTCTGCACCCGCACACCCGAGGGAGCCCTCTTCCTCTTTTTGGTGGGCTGCTTGTGGCTGGGACTCTGCACCCTGGTCGGAGACAAAGTCCCCCCCACATCCTCCCCGGAGACAACCTCAGCCGCACCCACCCAACTCAAGGCTTCTTGGTCTGGGCTGGCAACTTCGACTCCGTCGGCTTGTCCTTCATCGGCTCCACATTGAAAACCGCCACCAGTGCGCGGTGATCACTCGCCGCGTAACTGTTGAACTGGGCTGGATCCGTTTGGTTACCGCGGTAAACCAGAGACTTTTCTTTCACCAAACGACGGAAAAGCGGTTCGCTGACAAACATGTAATCAATCCGCTCATAACTCTTGTCCGGAATGTAAAAGTGCGTCCACCAATCTCCGAAATAATCCGTCAACCACAGATCAAAAATACGCACACTCGCATCCTTCGGACCCAACACCGTCTGCAAGGCCCGGCTTCGAATCGTATCATTAAAATCACCCATCACCAACAAAGGCTCCTCCGGCTTCTCGGCCAGGTAACGATTCATCGCATTCTTTAAAATCAAAGCCTCGTTCCGCCGCACAAAGCTGTCTCCCGGCTCACCCGGATTGGACTGATCCAGCTCTGGATAAGGCCGCTTCGACTTCAAATGCACCATCATGGTCCGCATTCTGAACTCCGGGGTCACCTGAATCACCACGTTGTTGATTCCCCGGCCCACCTTGAGTTGCAACTTGGTCACGACCTTGGTCTTGGCATCCGTCTGTGACGCCTCGAAAGTCTCTGTATTCAAAGGCTCCACGGAAGCAAAAGGAAACCGCGAAAGAAACAAGGTTTGAATCCGCTTGTCCTCCCCCACCACCGTGGCCTGATGCGGGTAATCCAACCCGGCGTCCTTGAGTGTCTTGATAAAAAGTTTCACATACTCGTCCTCCGGGGCCTGCAATATTTCGCAAACTCCCAGGATGTCCGGCTTGATCCGACCCAAAATCGCCACCATGGACTTGATCTCGGAATCCGGCTTCATCGCCGCCTTCTGCGGGCGACCCTCAATAAAACGGTCCGTCACCCCAAAGTTCTGCACATTCCAAAAGCACACCGTCACCTCCTTCACATTCTCCTGCCCTAACGCAGTCAAAATGCTCCAACCCAAAAACACCCAACCAATCATCAATCGCCTCATCCCCCTATGCAGACAGCTCCCAGCCAAGCTGCAAGTCAGCTCTTGTTACAATCAGGTGCCAACTCTCTCCCCTTCCAAACTTCCATTCTTCATCCAACATTTTTTGGCTCAAGCCATAGGAAACGGAAGCTTCGACTTAACGTGGGTATTCGTCTTGCCAGTCTCGGCGACGCGATCTATCAAATGCTTATGACTGATTGGTGGGAACTCTCTCGCTCGGCTTAAAAATTTTCTACGGGATCGGTATTTTATCCACTTTGGTTCTGGCCATTCTCACCATTCTTTCCCTGGTAGGAGGACAACATCAGGAGGATTTCTCGGAACTCACCGCAGAACATCCGGATGATTTCGGGTTGATTTCCATCCGCACGGTCACGGCATTTTTTCTTGGCTTTGGTTGGGTGGGCGCCATCACCCTCAACCAGGGAGGCGGCCTCCCCTTGGCCCTCATTCTGGGCACGGTCTCGGGTGCTGTCTTCATGGCCATCATTTATTCTCTGATGTTGGGCATGTCCAAAATGCAATCCAGTGGCTACTCTGTTTCAAAAAAACCATCGGAGTCACTGGTCAGGTTTATGTCAGCATACCTCCCCACCAGGCCGGCTCTGGGCAGGTGGAAATCATGTGGCAGGGCCGCCTCTCCATGGCGGAAGCCATGACCCAACACCCCGAAACTCTCAGCCCAGGGACCAAAATCAAAGTCATTGATCTCGTTTCTTCCAACACTCTGCTGGTCGAACCCCTCACCTTTTCCAAATCCTCCACCTGATCCCCTAACCTCCCAGCTCATCCAACATTATGCCCATCGAATTCCTCATCGCCGCCGCCTCCCTCATCGTCCTGTTCTTCATCACCGTCATCCCCCTCGCCACTCGCTACAAACGTTGCCCCTCGGATCGCATCCTGGTGAAATATGGTAAAGTCAGTGGCGGTAAATCCTCCGTCTGTTATCACGGCGGAGCCACGTTCGTCATCCCCCTCATTCAGGACTATCGCTTCCTGGACCTCACTCCCATGCCGATTGATATCCGCTTGGAAGGCGCTCTTTCCCGACAAAACATCCGTGTCAACACCCCCTCCACCTTTACCGTGGGGATTTCCACCGAACCCGGTGTCATGGAAAATGCCGCCGAACGCATCCTCGGCCTCACCATGCCTCAAATCATGGAGCTGGCCAAAGACATCATCTTCGGTCAAATGCGCGTGGTCATCGCCACCATGGACATTGAGGAAATCAATGCCGACCGCGACAAACTCATCGCTAACATCTCCCTCGGCGTGGAAGTCGAATTGAAAAAAGTCGGCCTCCGCCTCATCAACGTCAACGTCCAGGACATCACCGACGTCTCCGGCTACATCGACGCCCTTGGACAGGAAGCCGCCTCCAAAGCCATCAACGAAGCCAAAATCAAAGTTGCCCAAGCCAATCGTGATGGCGACATTGGCTCCGCCGAGGCCGCCCGCGACCAACGCATCAGCGTCTCCAACGCCAACGCCCTGGCCGTGCGCGGGGAAAACCTTGCCTTGGTCGAAATCGCCAACTCCAACGCGGAACGCCGCACCCGTGAAGCCGAAGCCGAACGCATGGCCAACGCCGCCGAACGTGTGGCCCAGGCCAAGGTGCAGGAAGAATCCTACGTGGCCGAACAATTGGCTGAAGCCCAGCGCGCCGAGCGCGACAAAGCCACCCAATACGCCAACATCGTCGTCCCGGCGGAGATCGATAAACAACGCAGCATCGTCCATGCCGAAGCCCAGGCCGAGCAGGTGCGCCGCACCCAGCAAGGTCAGGCCGATGCCATCCGCAGCCTCAAACAAGCGGAGGCCGATGGGATCAAGCTGGTGCAACAGGCGGAGGCAGACGGGATCAAGGCCAAACTTTTTGCCGAGGCCGAAGGTGCCGAAGCCCTGCTCAAGAAAAGGCGGCTGGTTTTGGGACATCATCCAAGTGGCGGGAGGAACGGAAGGTGCCCAAACCATGCTGGTCACCGAACAGTTACCCAAGCTGGTGGAAGAACAGGCCAAGGCCATTGCCAACTTGAAGATCGATTCCATCACCGTCTGGGATGGCGGCAAAAATGCCCAAGGCCGCACCGGCACCGCCGACTTCATCTCGGGCATCGCCGCATCCCTACCCCCGCTGCATGAAATCGCCGCCCGGGTCGGCGTAAAACTTCCGGAATACCTCGGCACCCAGGTCACAGCTCCCGCCGAACCCACGACCAGCGCAAGCACTTGAGACTCCCAAGCCCGACCTTGGAACTTGGCATGTCGCGTTATGACTTGTTCAAAATCTGGGATGAGGCGCCTGCGGAGTGGTATATCATCTTCGCCCTGGCCGCCTTGATCGGCTTGGCTCTGCTCTATGCCGTCTGGAAAAGCTGCCAGGAGCAGAATCCCCCGGACGACCAGGATTAAAAGCAGGAGCCCTTACCTGCCAAGTTTCGCCTACTTCTCAATCACTTCCTCACCCGTCACCACAAAAATGCGGCTCAAGCGTTTGGGCCGGACCCTGGCCAGACCTGTCAGGGAACCAAAGGCAGGGAACACCGTCTGTTCCGGCTCGGAGTAAAAGCAGGGCAGGCTTAGACTTTGTCTACCAAAACCTTTGAGGCGTATTCCAGGATGCAAATGTCCGCACAAAATATGTCCCTCAGAAACTCCTCCCGGCTCATGTTGCAAAGTCCAGGGACCCCATCTCCAGGGACCTGGACATATGATGAAGTCAAGTTCCTGCGGCAGTTGACCCGCCCGTCGATCATGGTTGCCCGGCACCAAAATGATCTCCACCTGCTCCCGCCTCTTCCTCCAGCAAAGAATCTCCTGCATCGTCCCCTCCGCCCGCAGACTGGCCCGCGCATGAAAGGCATCTCCTAACACAATCAAACGCTCCGCCCCACAGCGTTGCAGTACCGCATCCAACCTCTCCAGATCGTGCAGCGTGCTGCCTCCCGGCAGGGGCATGCCCCCGGCTCTGAGAGCTGCCGCCTTGCCCAGATGAAGGTCCGCCACAAAAAGGGTTTTTTCCCTTGGCCAAAACATGACCCGTTCCGGGCAGAGTCGGACCTCTTCTCCCCGTAGTTCCACGATCAAATCACCGGATACCTTCAAAATCAATCTCCATGGCCCGCACCCGCCCGGCCAATTCTTCACTGCTCAACTTTTCCCGCAAACGCTCCACATATAAAGGGAACCCCAGCGGTGATGCCTTTTCAAATCTTTGATCACGATACGTCCCTGAGCCAAAGTCTCCAGGGTTTCACGCAAACGTCGTTGATCCAGTTGCCGATCCAACACCTCTTGCCTCGCCTGTTGCAACAACAAATTGTCAGGATCATAGTTCTGGAAAACCTCATACAACAAGGAACTCGAAATCTGCATCTGCTTGGAACTTTTGTAATCCCCCGGAAAACCCTGAAAAGTCAGCCCCGCTACCCTTGCGATTTCCCGGAATTGACGCTTGGCCAGCTCGCCCGTGTTCAAACTCACCAAAATGTCCCGCTCCAGATCTGCCGTGTCCAGCCAGCTCCGCAAGTTCACCTCCCGGATTTCAAACTCCGCATTACTAACAATTTCAAAACCATAATCATTCACCGCATAAACAAAGGATGCCGCCTGACTCTGCCCCATCCGGTGCGACATCAGAGCGGCCAAACCCTCGTGAACCAGGCGTCCGGCAAAGGGATAAACAAAAACATGATGTCCCTCCCGGCTTTGGGTCGTTTCCACCAACATCTCTCCACGACGCGGCACCAACGACAACACCTTCTGCAACTCCAACATGGGCCGCAAGGCCTGCATCTCCGCTCCTTCATATTTTCCAGCCCCGGCCTGCTCCAGACGTTCCTGCACCGCCCAGGCCAGTTCGGTAGAAAGTGCCATCCTCCCACCCATCCAACGCGGCACTTGAGTAGATACCTTTTTGGCTCGGCGCACCCAGGCCGTCATGTCACGGAAACGCACCAGTTGCACCTGATGACCCGCAAACAAAAAACTGTCCCCCTTCTTCAAACGCGCCACAAAGGACTCTTCCACATGCCCCAGCTTGGCTCCGTTCAAGTAGCGGACCTGCACCGAAGCTTCACTCGTATGGTGCCTATCATCATCCTCTGGCGTCGCACCGTTTTCACATCACTGGGCACCATGACACCGTCCTGTTCCAACAGTTTTTTGAACTCCCCGTAACGTGCCAGTGCCGGTCCGCCTTCCGCCGCAAATTGCCGCACCCAATCCCACTCCTTCCTGGTCAGATTGCGATAAGCCTGACAACTCCGCACCTCGGCCCACATCGCCTCCTTCTTCCAGCCTCCAGCCAGTGCCATGCTGATCAGGTGTTGGCACAGGACATCCAGTGGCTTCTCCGGACTGTGACGGGATTCAATTTTTTGGTCATTCACCAAATCCCGTGCCGCCGCCACCTCCACCAATTCAAAACTATGCGTAGGCAGACAAAAAACACGACTCGGCAAACCCGGTCTGTGCCCACTGCGCCCGGCGCGCTGCATCAATCTGGCCACACCCTTGGAACTGCCGATCTGAATCACCTTCTCCACTGGAGAAAAATCCACCCCCAGATCCAGGCTGGATGTAGCCACCACCGCCAACAGACTGCCGTCCTTCAAGCCATTTTCCGCCAGAGCCCGAACCTCCGCCGAGATGGAACCGTGATGCAGCGCCACCCGATCCCTCCATTCCGGACGCGCCTCCAACATGGCCTGATACCACAACTCCGCCTGGGATCGTGTGTTAGTGAAAATCAAACTGCTGCCCCCCGCCTCCACCAAATCGAGCACCTTGCCCATCAAGGTCAGTCCTAATCTTCCTGCCCAGGGAAAATCCCGACCCAGCTCCGGTAAAATCGTTTCAATCCTGATTTCTTTGCGCGCTTTGCCCGCAATCAAGGTTCCCTTCCTCGTCGCCCCCTCCTCATTCACCCCCAACAAACAAGCCATGGCTTCCTGCACATTTCCCAGTGTAGCAGATAAACCCCAGATCCTGATCTTCGGCTGCATCACCCTCAGCCGGGCCAGACCAAGCTGGGTCAACACACCCCGCTTGGATCCGATCAACTCATGCCATTCATCCACCACCACCAATCGCAACGAAGCAAATCCCTCCACCGTAGCAGCCTGACTCAACATCAACTCCAGACTTTCCGGGGTCGTGACCAAAAACTTCCGGCATTTTTTTTTTGAATCTTCGCTTTGCTCGAAGCTGAACTGTCCCCGGTCCGCCTCATCACCTGCCAACCCAAAGGAAATTCACCCATCATCTCGTTCAAACTCCATTCCGTGTCCGCAGCCAAAGCCCGTAGAGGCGTAATCCATAACACCTTCAATCCTCCTCTTCCTCCGTCCCTGCCTGAAACCACTCCCTTATCCGCTTCGTCCTGCCCATCACGACCTCTCTCCGTCAAAGCCTCCCACACCACAGCCAGGGCCACGGCCAGTGTTTTGCCCGAACCTGTGGAGGAATGAATCAACCCACTTTCTCCCCGCGCATAGGCTTCCCAGGTTTCCCGCTGAAAATCAAAAATCTCCCAGCCCCGTTTCGTGAAAAATTTCTCTACGCAACACTCGTCCTGACCTCCCCTACCTGTCATGATCTTGTTCGCACGCTTGGATACCACTCTACCCTTTCTTTCCTCATGCTGATCGCTTTTCATAAACCTTATGCCGTGCTGAGTCAATTTACGGCGGATGGCTCGGCAAATCAAACGCTGCGGGATTACCACTTCCCTCCCCAGGTCTATCCCCTCGGACGACTGGACGCAGACTCCGAGGGTCTCCTCCTGCTCAGTGATGAGCCTGGCCTCAACAGCAAACTGCTCGATCCCGGTGCTCAACATCCCCGCTGCTACTGGGCTCAGGTGGAACATATTCCCGATGCCGCCGCCCTCCAACAACTCCGCGCTGGCCCCATGATTCAAGGTCGCCGCTGCCTGCCCTGTCAGGCCAAACTGGTACAACCCGATCCCGAACCCCTCCCGCGTCAACCCCCGATCCGCGTCCGTCAACACATCCCCACCGCCTGGCTTGAACTCAGTTTGATCGAAGAAAAAATCGTCAAGTCCGGCGCATGACCGCTTCCGTCGGCCACCCCACCCTCCGCCTCATCCGGGTCCGCATCGGCCAGTTCGCTCTCGGGAATCTTGCCCCAGGCACTTGGCGCGAATTGAACTCCCAGGAACGCGAACAAATCTTTCAATAATCACAGGAATCTCCCGCGCGAATCTTTCTCCCTGCCGTCTCTTGCCTTTCCCCTGACTTCGCGGTTAATTAAACCATGCCCGCTCAACCTGAGTCTCTTCCACCCGAAAGTGCCGCCGCCAATCGCAGTGCCAATATCGGATGCCTCGTGGTCGGAGTCGGTTTGAGCATGTTGCTCTTTTCCTTTGCCATGGGCAGTTTCAGCGCCTGGAGACTGCATGAGCTGCGTCGTGATGTCATCCTCAGCCGCATGGCCGAGACCACCCTGGAACCTCTCAACATTCAAGATCAACCCCTGCCCTCCCTTGTCCAACAAGTGGCTGAAGCGGCAGCTCAGGCCGAGCCTTGGTTTAAAAAAGTTCAATTTCGTCACTACTCAGAAAAAGATCTTACCGGGAAAAAGGCCGAACCCAACGAAACCCGAGCCCACCCTCAGCATCACTACCTCCAGGATGCCTCTGAACCAACTGCTCCAACAAATCGAAAAAGAATCCGGGCAACAATGGGAAATCATCGACGGCTCCATCAACCTCCTCCCCGTCGGCGAAACCCTGGAACCCCGTCGCAACCTGATTCTTAAAGGAGTTCAACCCGACTACTGGAAGGCGAATCCCCACCAGGTCGTCCAGGGCGAAGTCGAATACTGGGACATCCAGCCTTTTCTCATCTCCGAGGGCATCCCCTTCCCCCCACGAAGCTTCGCCCGTTACTTCCCCCGCCAATACCGTTTGGAAATCAGCAACCTCGAAGCCAATAACGAAATCCTGCGCAACTACCTGATTGAGAAAAAGGTGATTCCGAAATAACGCCCCTAAACTTCTGTTCGCTTACCTGTTTCATCATTCCAAACCCACTTACAACCGACCCACTCCCTCTCCTCCCCGCAACTGTCCACAGCCTGCCGCCACGTCGATCCCACGGCGTTGTCGCACGGTGCAGACATAACCCCGTTCCTTCAATCTGCCTTTAAATGCCTGCACTGGACCGCAGGACGTGGCCTGACCCGCATAAGCTGAAGTTGGGTTCAGGGGAATCAGATTGATGTGGGCAGGGATGCCCTGCAACAACTCCGCCAGCTCGTCCGCCTGTTCCAGGCTGTCATTAGCTCCCTCAATCAGGGTCCATTCAAAAAAAATCCGTCGCTCGGTCCTCTCCCCATAAAATCGACAGGCTTCGATCAACTCATCCAAAGGCCAGCGGCGCGACACCGGGACCAGTGCTGAACGAATTTCTTCCCTCGCCCCATGCAGGCTCACCGCCAAATGATAGGGACGCTGCTCCTCCGCCATGCGACGAATGCCCGGAATCACCCCCACGGTGCTCAGCGTGATGTTGCCCGGCCCCAAATTCATTCCCCGACGATCCGTCACAATCTCCAAGGCCTGCATCACCGCCTCATAATTGTGCAAAGGCTCGCCCATCCCCATCAAAACAACATTCCGCAGGCGACCCAAAGCCTCCGCCTCCAAATACGCCTGCACATGCCTCAGTTGATCAACAATTTCCTCCGGCCCCAAATGCCGCGTGAACCCGGCTTGTCCGGTGGCACAAAAAACACAGCCCATGGCACAACCCACCTGACTGCTCACACAGGCTGTCCATCTCCCGGAAAAGCGCATCAACACCGTTTCCACGCTCTCCCCGTCGGACAAATCCAAAAGCCATTTGCGGGTCAGACCATCCGAGCTTTGCCATTCCTGCCGCACCTTCCCCCCACTCTTGTTCCCCAATTCCTGCGCCTCCCACCATCGTTTCAAAGGAGCGGGAAACTGCTCCGGAGATTTACCCCGGTAAAGCCAACTCCACAAACTACGGGCATGAATGCTTTTTAATCCCTCGCTTCGTAGGCGCTGCTCTAACTCCGCAAAAGTCAGCCCGTAAAGACCGCTCGTCATGCTCAGACCTTTTCCGGCATTTCCAAACTTTTTCGCAGCGTCTCCAATTCCTCCCAACGCTGGTAAGCCTGCTGAATTTTTTGCTCCAGATCCTTCAACTGCTTTTCCAAAATAGGCAGAGAAGCCGGATCTTTTTGATAGGTCTCCGGGTTCCAAAGTTTTTCCTTCAAAACCGTCTGCTCCGTTTCCCATATCTCAATTTTACCCGGCAACTCTTCCAACTCACGCCGCTCCCGGTTCAACATGCTCTTGGGTTTCGCGTTTTCCCTGCCTGCCACCTTACTCTCGGAGACCGGAGTTTCTGATTTTTTTATCTCCTCCGAGGGCTTCAGCTCCTTCTGCCGACGCGCGGATTGACGCAACCAATCCTCGTAGCCACCCACATACTCGGAAATTCTTCCATCCGACTCCATCACCAGCGTGCTCGTCACCACATTGTCAATGAAGGCGCGGTCGTGGGAAACCAGCAGCACGGTGCCGCCGAATTCCACCAGCAAATCTTCCAACAACTCCATCGTCTCCGCATCGAGATCATTGGTCGGTTCATCCAGGACCAGCACATTGGCTGGTTGCAGAAACAGCCGGGCCAGCAACAAGCGGTTCCGTTCCCCACCGGAGAGCATTTTAGCCGGCATTCTCACCCGCTCGGGAGCGAAGAGAAAATCCTGGAGATAACCGTGAATGTGTTTGGAACGTCCTTGGAAAGTCACCGTCTCGGAATTACCCGCCACATTCTGCGCCACGGTTTTCGTGTCATCAATCTGGTCCCGCAACTGATCCAGATAAACCACTTCCATTTTAGTGCCGGTCTTCACCGTGCCCGAGACAGGCTCCAACTTGCCCAGCAAAAGTTTCAAGAGAGTGGTTTTACCACTGCCATTCGGGCCGATGATGCCGATTTTATCCCCTCGCCAAACAATCGTGCTGAGATCCCGAACAATGACCTTGTCGGCAAAGGCGAAACTCAGCTTGTCCGTCTCGATCACCTTTTGACCGGAAGAACCCGCCTCCTGCAATCCGATCTTGGCCGTGCCAATGCGTTCGCGTCGCTCGGAACGCTCCTCCCGTAATGCCTTCAACGCGCGCACCCTGCCCTCATTGCGGGTGCGACGGGCCTTGACTCCCTGCCGCAGCCAGGCTTCCTCCTGGGCCAGTTTCTTGTCAAAGGCCGCCCATTGTTTTCCTCCGCCTCCAACGCCGCCGCCTTGCGAATCAAATACTCGTCGTAGTCACAAGCCCAACTCGTGAGTTGACCCCGGTCAAGTTCGACAATCCGGGTGGCCATCTTCCGCAGGAAGGCGCGATCATGGGTGACGAAAAAAAGCGTGATCTCCTGCTCCAACAAAAAGGTTTCCAACCAAAGAATGGATTCAATATCGAGGTGGTTGGTCGGCTCATCCAAAAGCAGCACATCCGGCTTGCCGATCAGGGCACGGGCCAACAGCACCCGCCGCTTCATCCCACCGGAGAGGGAGGAAAACGCCACCTCACGACCCGGAAGTTTCATCGACTCGATCAATTCATCCATGCGCACGTCGATCTCCCAGTCTTCCTCGTGCGAATCAGGCCGCAGGCCTTGGGAAATGATGGCTTCCACTGTGCCTTCCAGATCATCCGGCACTTCCTGATCGAGCCGCGTCAAACGAGTGCCGCTGGGACAAACCAGATCCCCTGAGTTGGGAGTTTCCTCGCCGGAAATGATCCGCATCAGACTGGTCTTACCCGTCCCGTTGCGCCCCAGCAGACAGACCCTCTCCCCCGCATCCACCTGAAGATTGGCCTGATCCAGCAGCGGTCGCGTTCCGTATTGCAGGACTATGTTTTGAAGTTGAAGCAAAGGCATGAGCCGAAGAAACTACCCGCTTTGCCCACCGCGTCACTCCGTTTTTTAACGGAAAAAATCCACGCACCGGATCCCTTAAGAATCAGTGGATGGCACCCCAGCGTGGACCAAAGGGCCAATAAACCACGGCTCCGGTGCCGATAAGATTTTTTCTAGGCACATGACCCCAAAAACGGCTGTCGGAACTTTGGGGGCTGTTGTCGCCCATGGCCCAGAACTGGTCCTTTTTCAGAAGCACCTGGGCACCCGGTTGGTCGAGGTGTTTCGGCCCAAAAACATAACCCGTATAACCATTTTCCTGCGAATAAATCCGCTCGAACTCAGGACGCTTCAGGCCAAAAACCTCCCCATTGCTCAGCAGGTAAGGCGGAGCGAGTTCCAAGGTGGCCCCGGGAACTCCCACGCAGCGCTTGATGTAATACTGTTCCGAGCTGTAGTTGTATCCGCTCAAAATTCCCGGAATATCATGCGTGGTGAAAACAAAAACTTCACCCTGCCTGGGTTGACGGAAATGATAGATAAAACGATTGACGAAAACCTGATCCCCCGTCAATCGCTCAAAGCGCAGCAGAAGTTGTCCCTTCTCCACCTGCTTGCCTATGTCCCCCGCACCCAGTCCCGCCTTACTCAACTCGGCCCGGCTTAAACCGAGCGAATAAGTCCTGGATCCGATTTCGACCTTGGTTTCGCGGATCATAGGAATCAATCCCAGGTAGGGCCCCTCGGTGATGGATCGGATTCTGCCGGATTCTTTCACCAAAAGTTCATGATAGGTTTTCCCATAAACGGCCAAATCAAAAAGTCTTTTCCCAAAATGAGGAAGCGGCTCCGGATGAGCCTGCAAAGCGATTCCCCAGAGGGTGGGCTTCATGGAATCGGTTGGAATTTTGAAGGGTTGAAAGAAATAAGTGCGAATGGCCAATGCCAAGACTATAGCGACAAATATAACCTCCACGTTCTCCGCCCAGCCCGCGTAGTTGGAGTGACTGGGGAATAATTTTTCCAAACGGCGCGTGGCATTCTCCAGCCTTTTCTTTTCGCCCTCAGATTGACCCCTCTCTATTTGCAGGCTTTTCAGCTCAGCTTCGAGGGAACGAAACTCCTCCGTTTGACCCGGCGTAAAAAGGTCACGGGAATAATTCCACTTCCGCCGCATGAAGTGCAGGTGTTCCTTGATTTCCTTGTGAAAGTTCATGAAAAACATGGCGATGATTACCGATAAATATTTTAGGATTTAAGCACCTGCATGAAGGCTTCCTGGGGAATGTTGACCTTGCCAAACTGCTTCATTCGTTTCTTCCCCTCCTTCTGCTTTTCCAAAAGTTTGCGTTTGCGGCTGATGTCCCCGCCGTAGCACTTGGCGATCACGTTTTTACCCACCACTTTCACATCTTCTCGCGCTACGATTTTCGCGCCGATGGCCGCCTGCAGTGCTACTTTGAAAAGTTGCGGTGGGATCACTTCCTTCAGCTTGGCCGTCAGAGCGCGGCCCCTGGCTTCGGCCTTGTCCCGGTGGACGATGGTGGAAAAAGCGTCCATGGGTTCACCATTGACCATGATGTCGAGTTTGACCAGATCATTGGTTTTGTAAGGAATGAACTCGTAATCCATGGAACCATAACCCCGCGTCATGGTTTTGATCTTGTCATTGAAATCGACCAAAATTTCGTTCAGCGGAATGTCCATGGTCAACATCACACGACGCGCATCGAGTGATTCGGTGTGGCCGCACTCCCCGCGCTTTTCCTGCATGAGTTGCAGGATGTCGCCGATGGATTCATTCGGGCAAAGCAGGAAGACGCGCACCATGGGTTCGCGGATTTCCTGAATGGATGCCGGGTCGGGCAGGTAAGTCGGGTTGTCCACCAACAACATCTCCCCATTGGTCTTATACACTTCGTAAACCACGCTGGGATAGGTGGAGATGATATCCATGTCATACTCCCGACGCAGCCGCTCCTGTACGATCTCCATGTGCAATAAACCCAGGAAGCCACAGCGGAAACCAAAACCCAGAGCGACCGAGCTTTCCTGGGTGAAGGACAGGGCGGAGTCATTCAATTGCAGTTTGTTGAGCGCATTCTTGAGCTGCTCGAAGTCGGCACTGTTGATCGGGTAAACCCCGGAAAACACCATGGGATGGATTTCTTTGAAACCTGGCAAGGCTTCCGTGGCCCGATTGATGGAGCTGGTGATGGTGTCTCCGATCTTGAGTTCACTGGTGGTTTTGATGTTGGCCACCACATAACCCGTGTCACCGGGACGCAAAATGGGTGCCTTGGTCATTTTGGGTGAAAAATTTCCCACCTCCTTGACCTCATAACGTTGGTTGGTCTGCATCAGCAGGATGGGAGTGCCTTCCTTGATCTCACCGGAGATGACCCGGACGTAGGCGATCACGCCGCGGTAGGTATCGAAAACCGAGTCGAAAACCAGGCAACGCAATATGTCGTCTCCCGTGTCCTTTGGCGGCGGAATGCGCGCAATCACCGCTTCCAGAATTTCCTCAATCCCAATCCCCGCCTTGGCGCTGGCCGGGATCGCGTCATCGCCGGAAATCATCAGGATGTCCTCAAGTTGTTTCTTGGCCATCGGGATGTCCGCGTTGGGCAGATCGATTTTATTGATGACCGGGATGATAGTGAGATTTTGTTTGGCTGCCAAATGGACGTTGGCCACGGTCTGGGCCTCCACGCCCTGAGCCGCATCCACAATCAAAATGGCACCCTCACAGGCTTGAAGGCTGCGCGAGACTTCATAGGAAAAATCCACGTGACCAGGCGTGTCGATCAGGTTCAAACGATATGTCTGCCCGTCCTTGGCCTTGTAATGCATGGTCACCGGATGCGATTTGATGGTGATGCCGCGCTCGCGCTCCAGATCCATCGAATCCAAGAGTTGATCCTGCATCTGCCGTTGTTCAATCGTGCCCGTAAGTTGAAGAAGCCGGTCGGACAGGGTGGTCTTGCCGTGGTCAATGTGGGCGATGATACAAAAATTGCGTGTGAGTTCTCGGGACATAATGGGCGAAATATAATAGGGATGGAGCGGGATGCAGATTTTTTTCAACCGGCCGAACTGGCTTCGGTGGCTTTGCTGCGCATGTTGCGGATAGCCTCTCCCATGTCTTTCTGACGGAAGAGCGAAGTTCCGGCCACCAAAACATTGGCTCCGGCCGTGACGGAGGGGCCTGCCGTGATGTCGTTCACCCCGCCGTCCACCTCAATGTCAACGTTGAGTTGTTGTTCGATGATGTAACGACGGGCCACACGGATTTTTTCCAGAACCTCGATGATGAAGGGCTGTCCACCAAACCCAGGATTCACCGTCATGCAAAGCAACAGATCCAGATGGGGCAGGAGGGGCAGCACGTGTTCAATTTCCGTCAGGGGATTGATGGCCAGGCCGGCACGACAGCCCATGTCACGGATGACTTTCAGCGTGCGGGCCGTGTTGTGACTGGCCTCCAAGTGCACCGTCAACACATCCGCCCCGGCTTCAATGAAAGTCCGGGCATAACGATCAGGTTGCTCGATCATCAAATGCACATCCAGCGTCGCCTCCTCCACCTGGCGCCGGAGCATGTGAACAATCTCCACCCCGAAAGAAAGGTTCGGCACAAAGTGTCCGTCCATCACGTCAATGTGCAGCCAATCCGCACCTCCCGCCATGGCCCGCTTCGCTTCCACTCCCAGACAGGACATGTCGGAAGCCAGCATGGACGGCGCGATGATGAGGGGACGGTTCATGAATGAATCAAACTTTCGGTTTTTGGATCAGTTCAATTTCATAACCTTCCGGCGCGTCAATGAAGGCGATGATGCTGCCCGAACTGGTCGTGGTAGGGCCGTCGGAAAAAGGATACCCTTTGGATTCGGCATGACGTTGAAAGGCCTCCATGTCCAGAACCTCAAAGGCCAGATGCGTCAGGTCAGGCTGCACCTGCACCGGACCGCTGGAAGGAAAGGAGCAAAGCTCGATTTCCTCCTCACTGTAAGGCGCTTTGAAGAACACCAACTCGGAGCCCCGTGGCGATTTATGACGCCGGGTTTCCTCCAAACCAAGAACGTCACGATAAAAACTCACGGTTTTTTCCAAGTCCGTGACACGATAGCGGGTGTGTAAAAGGCGTTGAATCATGGAAGAAAGTTATCAGCGAATCCTGACTTGCAAACCCTCATTTACAGCCAACCCAGCAATGAAATTACCCGCCAGTTGCGCGATGGCCTCCAGATCCCCCGCGTGGAAAACCTCCACCGTGGAGTGCATGTATCGGTTGGGCAGACTGATCACCGCACAGGGTATGCCACCGCGTTGCACAAATATGGCATCAGCGTCCGTGCCGGAAAACCTAGGGTCTGTGGAAAGTTGACATGGAATCTTGCGTTTCTCCGCCGTCTTCAAAAGCTTTTCCACCAAAACCGGATGATTGACACTGCCCCGGCTGATGATGGGGCCCTTGCCCAAATGAATCTCACCGTGCTTCTTGAAGTCACAGGCCGGCGTGTCCGTGGCATGACCCACGTCCACCACCAGCGCGGCGTCCGGTTGCAGCGCGTATCCCGCCATGCCGGCACCATAGAGACCGTTTTCCTCCTGAATGGTGGACACCGCGATCACACAGGCATTCAGTTTTTTAAGCTGGGAACAAAGTCGCAAGGTCTCCGCTGCCGCAAAAATTCCAATCCGGTTGTCCGCCGCCCGGGCCGTATAAAGATCATCACCCAATTTGTCCCAGGAAATTTTGAACGTGATAGGATCCCCCACCCGCACCCGCTTCTCCGCCTCCGACTTGCTGCGCGCCCCGATGTCCACGAACAACTCGTGAATCTTGACCGCATTTTCTTCACCCTTGCTTGTTTGAAAATGAATCGGCACAGAACCGATCACCCCGGTCACCGGTCCCTTGGCCCCATGCACGATGACGCGATGGCCACGGGCCAGGGCCACGTCCGTTCCACCGACCCGCACGATGTAAAGAAACCCTTCCCTGCTGATGTGCTGCACCTGATAACCAATTTCATCCGCGTGTCCCACCACCATGATGCGAGGGGAACCCGCCGGATTCAGAATCGCATGGACATTTCCATAGGCATCGGAGCCCGTTTCATCCGCAAAGGGGCTGACATACTCCAGCCATTTTTTTTTGAACCGGAGATTCCCAACCCGACAACCCGTGGGTGTCGAGCAGGCTTTCCAAAAAACGGGCAGATGATTCTTTCATGGCAGGGCGCAGGGGCAAACTATAAGGAAAGCAAAGCCCTCCCGCTTTGCCAAGCCGCTTGTTGCCTCTTTTCCTAACTCCTAACCCCTGGGGCCTCCGCTGAAGGCAATGCCCGGCAGGACGACTCAAAACACCCGCAGAGTCAGATTCAAGGAATAGACGCGACCCCTGATCCGATGTGGCTCCAACGTGTCCGGTCCGCAACTGGCCGTGCCCAAGCCACGATGGGCCGCATCCAGATGCAGGTAAACTTCGCTCCGGGCCTGCAATTCCACATCGTGCAAGGCCGCCGTCAATTGCTCCGCACTATGATGCAGCGCGGAAAACATCATGGGACTGTCTCCCTCCACCCGGAAGATCGTGCCATCATCCGCCTGCAACTCCACCCAATGTGTATCGCATTTTAATCCATGCTCCTGCGGCATGATGTAAGGCACATATTGCTCTGTCACCGTGCTCATGAAGCGTCCCAGCCAGACACCCGATTTTCGATCAGGATAATTGTCCCAAGGTCCGCGACCCAGCCAACCCAACTTCTCAAAACCACCCGGCAAGACCATACGAATTCCCACTCGCGGCAAATCGGTCATTTCTTTGGATAACTTGAATTGATGCTCCATGCGCAGACCACCATCCGCTGTGATGATGTAGCGGTGGCGATGCAACGCATCCGTCCACTTATCCCGACCTGAGACCTCATGTTGAAATTCCAGGACCACCCGCTCTGCGCTGGCTGAAATAAGTTTGGCTGATTTCAAACGTTGCTGGATTTGGTTCAGCTTGAGTTTGTGCCAGTGACCCAGAGGCTTGTTTTCCTGTCCGGACCAGATTTTGATCCCATCATTATCCGTGGGCGCGCGCCAGAGAGAGATCTCGGGGCCGAAGGCCAAGCAGGAATCCCCCGACTTCTGCCAGGCACTGAGCCGACCTTTGTTCCGGTCGAAAGTTATGCTCTGAGCACCGGCCTTGATCACCCACTGATCCGCAGCTTCCATCAACTCCAAGCTGACAGCCTTTTCTTTCTTCAAAATCAACTTGCGGGCTGACTTGGCCTTCAAACTGAGAGGCAGTTGTTCCCAGGCCAATTCATGCCCCTTCGCCGCCCATGTGGTCTTTTCACTTTTGAAAAAACGCAAAATGAGCGATGCGACCTTGCCTTCCAAGCCACTCCATTCTTTGACGGGCAGCTTCAACTCCACCTTCTCACCCGGCCCGAGCTTGGGAAGGCTCAGAACGGCAGACTTGTGAATCACTCCGTCTAACAACAGCTCCCAACGTGCCGTGATACCGTCCAAGCCCACAAAGTCCTGCTTGTTGTGCAGTGCAATTTTTCCCTTCTTCTCCTGAGCCCAGGCCACGGCCAGTGGTTGGGCCAGTTTTTTGAACTCATACAATCCAGGATGCGGCCTGCGATCCGGCCAAACCAGCCCGTCACAACAGAAATTGGCGTCATTGGGTCGATCCCCGAAATCACCGCCGTAAGCCCAGAAAGTCTTCCCGTCCTCACCCTGTTTGAGTATGCCGTGATCAATCCACTCCCAAATAAACCCTCCCTGCAACCCAGGATATTTCTCAAAAGCTGTAAAATAATCATGCAGGCTGCCATTGCTGTTTCCCATGGCGTGGGAATATTCACAAAGAATCACCGGACGCGGATCCCGGCCTTCCTTCGACCATTGAATGATGTCCTGAATGCTCGGATACATGGGACAAATAATGTCAGTGACCCGCTGTCCCTTGTCCCAATCCGAACCCGTCTGCCATCGTGAAATTGCTCCCTCATAGTGCAGAACCCTCGTCCCATCATAACCCCGCACCCAGCCCGCCGCCGCATCATGGTTCATGCCATAACCGCTCTCATTACCCAGCGACCACATGATGACGCTGGGATGATTCTTGTCCCGCATGACCATGTTGGAGACCCGATCTACAAAGGCCTTGGTATATAAAGGATTTTTGCAGATCTGATTGTGAAAATCGTGCGACTCGATGTTGGCCTCATCAATCACATAAAGCCCATACTCATCACACAAATCCAACCAATAAGGATCGTTCGGATAATGCGAGCAACGCACCGCATTAACGTTGAAGCGCTTCATCATCAACACATCCTGCAACATCTCCTCCCGGCTCAATGCCTTACCCCGCACATCACTGTGGTCGTGGCGATTGACCCCTTTGAACAAAACACGCTTTCCGTTGATCAACAGTGCTCGCTTTTTTAATTCAACGCTCCGAAAACCCACCCGGCAACGCACCGCCTCCCGACCCCCTGGGCTTTCCAAACTGACCACCAAGGTGTAAAGCACCGGCTCCTCCGCCGACCAAGGCCGGATCTTCAGATCATCTATCTTCATCTGCACGACGATCCGAGGCCAAGTGTTGCAACCCTTGCGATGCACCACCACCTCCTGACTCAAGGGCTTGACCAGAACCGCCTTGCCCCGCTCGTCATAAAGCTGCGCCTCCATCCGGCATCCCTCCACTGGTTCTCCCACAAAACCCGTCTGCACATCCACTTCCAGGGTCCCCTTCCGGTAGTCCTCACTCAAGCCAGCCCGCGCAAACACGTCCTGAATAAAGATCTCGTCCGTGGCATAAAGAAACACCTCCCGATGCAACCCCGACAACCACCACTGATCCTGGTCTTCGATGAAGGTGGCATCCGACCACTTGATCACAACCACCACCAATTCGTTCTCCCCGGCCTTCAGATGTGCGCTCAGATCAAATTCCGCCGGCGTTTTGGAATCCTTGCTCATCCCCACGGCCTGCCCATTGAGATAAACCAACAGCAAATGATCCGCCCCGCCAAAATGCAACACCACTCTCTTCCCCGACCAAGCCTCCGGTACTCTGAAACTTCTCAAATAAACCCCCGTGGGATTTTCCTCCGGCACAAAAGGAGGCTCCTGAGGAAAAGGCATCTGCACATTGGTGTAATGTGGTTTGTCCCAAAAACCCTGCATCTGCCAGTTGCCCGGCACCTCGATTTTTGACCACACTTTATCCGGCCCCATCGTATTCAAAAAAGCGCAGGCCGCCGCCGGACTCTCCGCCAAATGAAAATCCCAAACCCCGTTTAAAGAATAAAACCATCCCTCCTCCCGCTTCGCCTTCAACGCTTCTCGAGACGTAGCGAAACGCGGGAGCGTGGCCGAGGGCCTGAGTTTGTTGATCGAAGTCAGCTCCGGTGAACGCCAAATCGGAACCCCACCCAAACTCATCAAAGGCCACAAACCAATCCCGGAAAGCGAAGCATCATTCATCCGCGCAGCATGACATTTCGACCGGAACTTTCAACATTATCCAGACTTGAGATCTCCTTCCCCATCCATACAGTCTTTCCATGATCTCCCTGCCTAGCTTTTTTAAACCCCAACATATTCTCTGGCTCAGTTGGACTTCCGTCCTCCTTTTCCTGGCCGCTTGTGTTCAGCTCCAGGAATCCGGGCGCAGCGTGTTTTTGGTCACCACTCCCGAACAGGAAGCCAGCATGGGCGCCGAATCCTTTGCCCAACTCAAGGCCGGGGGCAAAATCTCCGGAGATCCCGTCACCAACAGCCAGGTTCAACGGGTCGCCCAAAACCTCATCCGCCAGGTCAACGTCCCCAACGCCAACTGGGAAGTGGTGGTTTTTGATGACCCCACCCCCAATGCCTTCGCCCTGCCCGGCGGTAAGATCGGAGTCCACACCGGCATCCTGCCCCTCACCCAAAACGACGCCGGCCTGGCCGCCGTGCTCGGCCATGAACTGGCCCACGTCACCCTGCGCCATGGCGGACAACGCTTCTCCCAACAGTCCGGCATCATGCTCGGTTACTCCGCCCTCGGCATCGCCTTGGCCAATGAAGAATACAAAACCCGTCAACTCTGGCAAACCGCCGCCGGCATCGGTAGTCAGGTCTTTCTCACCCTTCCCTTCAGTCGCAGTCACGAATACGAAGCCGACCGCTACGGCATGACCTACATGGCCCGCGCTGGTTACGATCCCCAGGAAGCCATCAACTTCTGGAAACGCATGGAAGCCGCCTCCAATCAACCCGGCAGCAAACCCCCGGAATGGCTCAGCACCCACCCGGCCGATTCCAACCGCATCAAACAACTTCAAGACCTCCTGCCCCAAGCCCAGGCCGAATACCAACGCGCACGTCTATGAACCATTCTTTCCTTAAGCTCCTCCCTACTCTCGCCCTCCCCATCCTGTTCTCCCTCGCGGCCTTGGCCTCCCCCACCGCACAGGCCGGAGAACTCCTCTCCCAACCCATGCCCGGTGCCACCACCCATCGCGAAACCACCATCCTCTTCGAAGCCAAAAACTCGCACCACGCCATTCTCAGCTACTCCCCCAGCGACGCCCCCCAGCAGACCCAGAAAATCAAACTCCTCGCTCCAGCTCCCCATCCCCTCGGTGGCCAAATCTACCGCTTCACCCTCCAACTCCTCCGCCCCGGCACCCGCTACAACTACGAGATCACCCTCGACGGTAAAAAGTTGAACTTCCCCCAACCCCTCCAATTCCAAACTCTGGCCGATTGGCAATTCCGCGCCACCGCCCCCGATTTCAGCTTCATCACCGGTTCCTGCAACTACCTCAACGACCAACCCTACGACCGTCCCGGCAAACCCTATGGTCAGGGCGACCACATCCTCGACCACATGGCCCGCAGCGGTGCAGACTTCATGCTCTGGCTTGGCGATTCCCTCTACCTGCGTCCCGCCGACTACTCCTCCGCCTCGGGCATTTGGTATCGCTACCAACGGGAATTCTCCGCGCCTGAATTCCAGGCCCTGCGCTCGGCCATGCACCACTACGCCATCTGGGACGATCACGAATACGGCCCTAACGACTCCGACAAAACCTATCGCTTGAAAGAAACCGCCCTCCAGGTCTTCCAAAGCTACTGGGCCAACCCCAGCTACGGAGAACCTGACAACCCCGGCGTTTACACCAGCTTCACCTGGAGCGACTGCGCCTTCTTCCTGCTCGACAACCGCTACCATCGCGACGCCAACGACCTCGACCCCAAGACCCATCCCAACAAAACCCAGTTCGGCCCGCGCCAAATCGACTGGCTCAAGCAGTCCCTCCTCAACCATAAAAATGCCCGCTTCAAATTCATCGTCATGGGCGGTCAATTCCTGCACGACCACAAATTTGAATCCTTCAGTAAATTTCCCGCCGAGCGGCAGCACATCCTCGACTTTCTCAAAACCCATCAAATCAACGGCGTCGTCTTCATCAGTGGAGATCGCCACTTCACCGAACTCACCAAGATGCCCGCCCCGGCAGCTACCCCCTCTACGACCTGACCAGCTCCCCCATCAGCAGCGGCATCGCTCCCGTCATCCTCAAAGGAGAGGAGACCAACCCCCTTCGCGTCCCCGAAACTCTCGTCACCACTCAAAACTACTGCAAAATCAAAGTCAGCGGCCCCAAGGAAGATCGTCGTCTCACCCTCCAATCCTACGACAAAGAAAACAACCTCCGCTGGACCGTCGAAATCCCCGCCTCCGAACTCCAAAACCCCTGACCAAGACAGGAGTTACGACCCAGGAAAATCATCTTCCCCTCCCCTGCTCTAGAACCTGAAAGCATTCCATCGCCTCCACCTCCGGGTCCGCCACGGGCACAGACCACTGCTCCAAAAAATCCTTCTGCGTGACTTGATCTTGCCGATCCAATCCCAGCTCTTCCCCCCAACTCTGTAAAAAGGTAAAATTCACGTCATAGGTCAAATCCTGCCGACCCACCCGCCGATAAATCTCCTCCCCCTCCAGTCGTAAATGTTGAAAATACGCCCGGATGCTCCCTTGCCTGTGCTGCTGGAATATCTGCGGAGCCATCGCACCATAATCTATCGTCAACAACCTCCCAGCCCGCCAGTGAGTCAGCCACTCTCGCCACCACTCCCGATAACTCCACGGAATCTCCGCCCGAAACCCAATTCCGGGCCGGTGCCCCCTGCGCCAACAACTCCGCCAAGGCCGCCCCGGACCGCTCACCCTCCACCGGCAACCACCTCTCTTCCATCTCATCCCCTCGCTGCTCTAGCCACAGCTCCCGCCACTCCCCCTGCTGAAATCCCAGAATCATACAGGGAAAGGCATCCACCAACTCATTGGAAAAATCAAAAGCCTCCCCCTGATTCCAATCCAATGCCTCCTCCAGACTTCCATGCCAGATCACCCCGGCTCCCTTCAAACGCCGTTCCTGCTCAGCCCGCAAAGGCTCGGAACTCTCCACCTCATGAAACGAGAAACCCCGGCGTCTCCACCACCCCAACTCCCTCATCACCAAGGCCAACAACTCCCCCGTCCCTCCACCCACCTCAATCACCGGAATTCGTCCCCGACCCGGCCAAAGCTTCGCCCGACTCAACAACCAACGGGCCAATCCACGAGCAAGTCCCGGAAACTGCGTGGCCGACGTGGAAAATCACCACGCGATCCCACCGTGGCAATCCCCCGCCGATAATACCCCTGCTCCGGATCATGCAAGGCCCTGGCCATAAATTCTTCAAACCGCTCCATATCCGGC
>JAAUTS010000107.1 GCA_012031345.1 Blastochloris sp.
TCTCCGGCATCCTCCGGCGACAGCCGTTCTTTTGACATGCCAGACTGGAGTCAATCCTGATAGAAACATTCCCCGAACCATGTGGTGCAGCCAAGCCCCTTCCGCTTCGGCTCCAGTGGCTGGCTGACCACCGACGTTCGGCAAGGAACAAAAACAAAGAAAATGGTGATGAAGCAACAGACCTTTGATTCCGCCATGACCCAGACTCAGACCACATCATCCCCAGCACCCTCCGGCGATAGCCGTTCTTTTGACATACCAGACTACAGTCAACCTGATAGAAAGATTCCCGAACCAGGTGGTGCAGCCAAGCCCCTTCCGCCTTCGGCTCCAGTGGCTGGCTGACCACGGACGTTCGGCAATATAAATGATCGACGCATATCCCATCGTATTATTTTCACTGACCGGAATAGTCTGGCTTAGTTGCGCTATTCAGAACTCAAGGCTGCTTAGCAGTTTTGAAGCGAGGTTTCCCGAGCAAGCAAAAAAAGAAATTCCTTACTCATTTTCTAACATGCGGCATCCCGAAAAAGTATTTTATTTCTTTCGTAAGAAATCACTACCTCTACTCAAAAGCGATTCAAGAATTTGGTCTCTAAGACAACAATTTAAATATCTGGTTATATTGTCTTTTACTGTGCCTATCCTTGGCTTTTCCATTCTCGCGACACATGCTTTAGCTCAGATATATGGAAAATAACAAGAAACCGAACCATGTCATGGACCCAACGCGCTGCGCGCGCGGGTCATGACGGACGTTCGAAAGAAATAATATGAAACCACACACTCTTGCGTTCACAGTTTTTAGGATTATCGCTGTAGTTCTTCTACTTGCTGCACTCCTACTTCTGATGTTAGTTCAGTTTTCTTCCATCCCGTTCACAGGGTCAAACAATGGAATGGCACAACTCCAACAAATGGCACTTCAGTCAGTACCAGAAATCAGGCACTCATTTGCGGGGCATTTAGTATTGTTATGTTTCTCGCTGCTGGTAGATTGGCTCGTATTGTGACGCTCGGTTATAAAGAGGAATAATATTCGAACCATGCCGTGCACCCAACACCTATCCGCGTCACGCCTCGTGCTCTCGCTTCGCTCGTTGGCACGAGTCGCGCCACGGACAGGTGTGGTTGACGGCTGACGTTAGCATCGGATTATGCAGACACACGCAATTATCTTATACATAGTCATACTCTTCGTCCTTGTCGGCGGATTCGTCTGGTATACTGAAGTATATAGAAAAAGTCCTAAAACAGTTGAAATATCACCCGAGTTACAAAAAATCATCGAGGAACAAGTTAAGTATAATGGCGGTGGTGCTCAGGAAATTGAGAGCATTAAAGATGACTTAGACCTGTATCACGCGGTCTTTATGTGGTGTTTACCAGATGAATCAAATTATTTGAAGGCGCTCGAACAGGTAATGAATCATAACCCTGGTCAGAGAGCCATTTATCTTGTGAACACCCTGGACTACGAAGTATGTAACGGAGGATTTAATCAGTATTTTTATAATAAGGGACCTGTTCTCGCTCTAGAGACCATTAAGAGTCTACGCCACCTAGGAGAAGCTAAGCGCGCAGACCTTCTAGAAAAAGCACTTCAAAATTATAGATATGTCGAAGAAGGTCATACTGCCGCGAAGTCCGCCGGGCCAGCAGAAAAGCAGTTTGAAGCATTCAGCAAAACCTACCATGATAATCCTCTGGATGATCTTGATTCACAATATTATAAGGCAGGCGATGATATGTGGGGGGGTTTGGCCAGATACATAATAGCTCACCCTGATGAATTTAAGAAATAATGCTAACAAGCCCGTCCAGCCAATGGCTTACACGCTTCGCGTTCCAGCCATAGCTGACGGGCAACGTTCGCCCCAAAAAGATAAATGTCATGCCGCCTGAAGCCCCAAAGTGTCCAAAATGCAATCGCAGGATATCGCCCTGGGATATTGCGACGGCGTTCTATCCGGTCTTCTTGAAGTGCAAGGGATGTGGTGCAAAGCTCAGTGGGGATAGATTCGTCAAGATTCAAGGTGTCGTCATTCCGCTCGCTGCCGCTGCAATCGGGATCGGGATCGCAGTGCGTCCGAGATGGGACGTAATGTCGTCTGCCCTCGCGTTCCTGCTGCTAATCTTTGCCGGTCTCATGGTAGTTGTCACCGTTCGGTATGGGCGGTATTACCTGAGATGTTCGAGGAGAGACGTGATCGTTGACGCTCAAACCAACCAGGGCGAACAAGACGCTCCATCCAACGACGGGTAACGTTCCAGTTTGAATTCGGGCTTCCCTCCCCGCCGTGGATGAGCTAGACGTTCGGCACAAAAATATGACCTCCTCTGAGTCAGACACCATTCTCCGTTATCTTGAGCCGTTCGAGGACAAATCACTCCTCTCCGGCACTGCGTATTTTGAGTTAGTGCCGTTTGAATTGCCATCGGAGTTCTCGTGTTGGAATGACGGGGCACTATTCATCCAAGATTCTGGATTCGACTTTTTCACAGAGTGTTTCCATACGTCACATTCCGACTTCGATTATTTTTCTTTCGTTCGATTTGATCGACAGCAGATCAATACATTGATTAGAGAGCTTGATATTTTCATAGGTGTGCTGACATCACCACAGCGTCGCGATGACATTTTTTCTCGATTCGCGGGTTTATTTGGATCGAATATGTGGGACGAAGTATCTGACGATACGCTTAGGAATGGCCTCCTACACTGCTCTCACAATATGCGACGCTTTATACAAGATAAGACACAAGAAAGTTCCTGTTTGTGGGTGCTGGGAATGTAAAATGAAAAAGCCTTTGATTGATGTCCCCTCACTCAGAAGCATTTACACCACGGGCTACTGGGTCACGCTTTTTGTCCTGATGTTCGGAGGTGTATTAATCTTTCTTCACTATGTCTTTATCGTTACGTTGGCTGTCCCATTGGTCGGCGCATTCCACCGTGAACCGAAGTTGATGTGGAGGGCTTTTGCCATCGTGACTCTGTTTTCTGCGGTAGGCTACTTAGTATTTAAATTTCACAACGAGGGAACCCAAGGTCTAATTTTCTTTTACGATGCCGATGCATTCGGATTCTCCTTTCCACAGATCAACCTTCTAAGTTTTTTTGTGGTTGCTTCGATTTTTCTACCACTTTCGGGAGCTTGTGCTTTCCACCGTTTCCTCGAACGCCAAAATCGCCCAGAATAAGCCAGAGGTGGCGACAGCAGATAACACCCCAGTTCACCTCGTTCTAAACTCCTTTTCTCTCCATACCATTATTCAAATGTAGGGCATGGAAAGTTGACATCCGCAGCGAGTTGTGCATGATCCTGTCCATATGACTGCAATCACCTATACCGCCGCTCGAGAGACCCTTGCTTCGACGATGGACCGTGTTTGCCAGAATCACGATCCAGTGGTTATCACACGCAATCGTGATCAAGCCGTTGTCATGCTGTCGCTCGAAGACTATGAATCGCTTCAAGAAACGGCTTACTTACTGCGTTCCCCTGCCAATGCCAAACGACTGTTGGATGCAATCGACGATTTGAATAAGGGAAAGGTGATTCAGAAGTCGATTGCTGACCTTGTCGATTCATGAGCATTCTGTTTTCGACTCAGGCATGGCAGGATTATCTATACTGGCAGGAAACCGATAAGAAAACGGTCAAAAAGATCAACGAGCTGATCAAGGATATCGCTAAAAATCCATTTCAAGGACTCGGCAAGCCTGAACCTCTCAAACACGCACTGAGTGGTTTCTGGTCGAGGAGGATATCACAGGAGCACCGGATTGTTTATCGTGTAGGGGGCCATGTCATCGAGCTTGCTCAACTCCGGTATCACTACTGAAAAATGCCCAATGATGGGATTCGCCGACGTCCCGACTTGCCGGGACATCACGCTTTTAGCTGACTCGGCTTCGCTCATTTTGCACAAAAGTCCCGCCACGAGCAGCTATCGGTAAGCTTAGTAGTTTGAAACTTACCTCTCTCTTGCTCTTCAAACTCGGGGCTCCGTATTTTTCCCTCGTCTAACTCCCTGTATGCAGCCAGCATGGCCTGAAATAGGAGTAAAGCGATGACCATAAATTCTTGGCCTTTTGATTCAGGACATCCTAGCGGATTGGATTGGGTTTGGATTATCTTGGGAATAGTCGCAATCGTTGTTATCAGCACCGTAGTCTTACAAATCTTGTGGAACTGGACGATGCCAGAGATATTTAATTTGCCGGAAATTACTTTTTGGCAGACTTTTCGTCTGGGAATTCTTTGTAGCATTCTTTTAGGAGGCGGGTGCGTCCGATATAATCCGAGTCACTCTTCGCCGAAAATATATATAGGACAGCCTCCCTACGAGCTGAATCAATAAAACAGTCTGAACCAAACAATTCAGCCAAGCCCCTTCTGCCTTCGGCTTCAAGAGACAGGCAATGTTGGATGTTTGACAAAAAATGGAAACTCCACTCCACAAGTGCATGACCAAAGTCACAACTGCAGAAGGTGATCAGATGAGATATGGTCCAAACTGGGTTATCTCTCGTCGTGGATTAATGAGAATATTTAGAGACAGATTAGAATGCGGAAATTGGAAGATTCCATTTTCCGATGTCTCAGATGCAGTTCTGTATTCAGTTCGTTCGATGTTTTTTATCCCCGGTTACGTTTTGAAAATCCAAACAAAGGATAAGACCTATCATTTTGGATTGAATTGGGGTTCATTTTGGGAAGGTGAGTTACCTTTCGCAGTAAAAAGAGAAAGAGGAAAATTGGGTTATTCAGTATTCAGCATCATTGTCCGAATTCTACTTTTCGCTTATTTAGGACACCTTCTTTGGACATGGATAATCAGATAACAGGAAAAATGCCGTAGAAAGGCATACCAAGCTTATGTAGCCAACGCACTAACCTACACAGATGATAACTGATGTTCTGATCAAAAAACCAGACCTGAAAACCGAAGCATCAGACGTGGACACCGAATGGCTCGCTGCGATGCTTTTGTATTCATGTTTCAGGAACAAACTCTAGCGCGAGATGGCCTGAAAAATATTGCGTTGAAAACATCTTGTAATACACTGTCATACATGGCCAGCGTGCTTACCATTCGTCTTGATGATGACCTTCAATCTCTTCTGGATCGCGCCTGCAAGATGGCAGGGCGAACACGAAGTGATCTGGCTCGCGAAGCTCTCAAGCGTCAGTTGACGATTTCCAATTTCGATGAACTACGGCATCGCGTTATCCCCTATGCCACCCAGCAGGGATTGCTGACCGATGAAGACGTATTTCGGACGATTTCGTGAGAGTCGTGCTGGATACCAACGTTCTTATCAGTGCTTTTGCCGCCCGTGGCCTTTGCGCAGATCTTTTTCGAGATGTTTTGGCGCATCACACGCTGATGCTTTCCGATTATATTCTCGATGAGTTGCGTGAGAAACTTGCCGGGAAGCTTCGAGTTCCCTTACCCATCGTGGAGAGTATTCATACGCTGCTTGTGCCATATCGATGCCAGGTGGATAAGCTCCCTGATCTCGCAGTAAACATTCGTGATCCTGAAGACATCGCAGTTGTTGCCTTCACCCTGTCCATTGGCACGGATCTACTGATTACCGGGGATCGAGATTTACTGGATATTGCGGATGAACTTCCTGTGCGGGTGATTTCGCCCCGCCAATTTTACGACGCCACTTAAACGAAGCATGATCCACTTTACCCTCGCCTCACTTTTTCCATGCAGCCATAATTCTTAATACAGATGATCGAAGCATTCTTTATTTTGGTGTTTGTACTCTATGTGGCTTCGCTCATCCATGTCTGGAGCGAAACCAAGGAAAAGAAATTGGGAAATCCGATTACCACAACCCTGATGGTAGCTATCTGCTTTTGGCCGCCCCCTATTTCTCATGGGTATTCTACTGGCCCGGCTCATTCAGAAGTCAAAAAAGGCCTTCCGACGTCCAGAAGATGATCGATACACTGAAATGAACCGCGGACCAGACCGTTGACATCTAACGCGCTAAACGCACCAAGCACACAGTTGACGTTCAGAATAGAAAATATGAAGATGATATTGATCGCAGCGGAAGCCTCAAAACAGTCAACTTGGTTGGACATTATCGAACTGATTTTACCATTGCTCGTTTTTCTTGGATTGCTTTGGTTTTTTCTTCGCAGACATAGTCGGTTGATTGGTCGAAACATGGAACACATGGACGCGCTGGAGAAGAAGGCAGACCGAATTATCGAATTACTTGAGGAAGCAAACAAAAAGAATTGAGGAATCCGAACCAGATCATCCTGCCAAATCCGCTTCGCTCTGTAGCTGCTGGCTGACGTTCGGATAACAAATGAATACAAATCACGCAATCTGGGTTCCTTTTACCCCTTGGATGCGATGGCCAATAATTATATGGGGGATGATACAAATCGTTTTCATCCCCTACTTGATATACACACACGATTATATTCAGGCATTATGTTCAGCGGGATTGGGCGCATATTTGATTAATCTAGGCCGACAAGAACCATTTCAACGAAATCTTACGGAATCAGAAATATGGAGACGCAGAATATTTTTCTTCCTGGTATTTATTCTTGGAGTCGGCGTCACTTATATGGTCATATTCGGATTTTATGCTGTTTGGAAATACCGCTAGATCCGAACTGGCCATGAACCCAACGCGCTACACGCGAGGGTCATAAAGGACGTTCGGTATCAATATGAATTATCACGACGGCTCACCTGTTGCTTTAGGCGATGTCGTCAGCGTCCCCATCCCCAGCGGAGAAGGCAAAGCCCGTGTCGTCATGCTAGGCGACACTAATGAACACCTTGAGATTGATCAAAGCTTTGTAGATTGGGTCAATAAAGACAGAGTATTGGAAACCGATTCAATTGTCATTGAGTGGATCGGAGAAAATCCACTTTCACACAACAACCCACAGTATGCCCCCGTGGGGAACTTTATGTTTACGCCCTTAGACCAATTCGTATCTAAACATTCATGAAAACCGAAGCAGCGCATTCATGTTCGGTAGAATAAAGCAGCCTTGTCACGATCAAACTATAGGTTAAGAATATCAAATAGCACTTGCTTACACCATGCTCAGATTAAGAAATCCGCGATATTCTGAAATTAAGGCCATAGAAGTAGAGGCGCTTGCTGATACTGGGGCCATTCATTTATGCATACCGGAGCACCTTGCCATCCAGCTCAAGCTTGAGGAGTATGACAAGAAGGAAGTCACCCTCGCCAATGGTTCCAGGCATCTGGTTCCTTATGTGGGACCAATTGAAACCCGATTCAAAAATCGGGTTGGTCTTGGTGGTGCTCTTGTTTTAGGGGATCAAGTGCTCTTGGGTGCATACCCATGGAGGACATGGACTTGGTTGTCATTCCGAGAGATCGGCGTGTGGATGTCAATCCGGGAAGCCCCAATGTGGCCTGCTCAATCGCGAAATAAATACGCTTGGCTTCAACTTGGAAGTGCAAGCTAAGTGGTTTTCTTCATCGAGTTTCTCGGGGCCATGAGCTGGCGGTGATGGTTTCCCGGCCTTTTCCTCGACTTCCTGGTGCTTCGTTTGTATTCCTCCTTTGCGTTTGGGGTGGAAACGTGGTTTTCTGGTGATTCATGGATGACAGCAGTTTCATCAGGGATCTGGCCTTTATTCTCCTCACCGCAGGTTTGGCCGCCTGGCTTTTTCGGGCTCTGGGTCTTTCCTCGGTGGTGGGCTGTATTTTGGCAGGAGTGTTGATCGGCCCGTTTACCCCGTTTTTCCCGACCATTTCAGATGTCCAACGTGTGGAATCCCTGGCCCAAATCGGCTTGGTTTTTTTGATGTTTTGGATTGGGTTGGGCTTCAGTCTGCAAAAGTTGCGTCGCCTGGGCTTGCACACCCTGCTGGTCAATGTGATTGGTGCCATTCTGCTTTTTCATATTTTCCGGTTGGTCGGGGACCTGATGGGATGGAGCCAGGTCGCCTCGCTTTTCTTGGCGGCCATGACCATGGTATCGAGTTCCGCCATCATCTCCAAAAATCTGGCCGAGGCAGGCATCAACCATGAAAAACCCGCCCAACGCGCCCTGACGGTGACGATCGGGGAGGATGCGGTGGTCATCCTGTTGCTGACTTTCCTCTCCTCCTCTCTTCATCTGGGGGAAGGAAGCACCCTGAGTATGCCCATGACTCTGATGGTGCTGGGCTTGTTTGTGGCACTGTTTTTGGTGTTGGGTCTGGTGACGGTGCCCCGCTTTTTATCCTTCCTGCGGCGCAGTGCGGATTCCGAAACCTTGACCGTGATTTTGACCGGAGGGATTTTTTTGTTTGCTCTGATCTCGGTCAAAGCGGGCTACAGTCTGGCTTTGGGCGCATTTTTGCTGGGGGCCATTGCGGCGGACACGAGTGCCAAGAGTCAGATTGAGAGGTTGCTGGGCGGTGTTTATTATTTGTTAAGCGCGGTGTTTTTTACGGCGATTGGTATGTTGATCGATCCGGCCAGCCTGCAGGAACTTTGGCCGGAGATTCTGGTGCTCTCGTTCTTGATCATGGTATTCCGGGTGCTGGCCTACGGCTTCGGTTTTCTTGTGATCGGCAACTCCTTACGGGACAGTCTGCGTAGCAGTCTTTTCCTGACTCCGATCGGTGAGTTTTCTTTCATTATCGCCAGTCTGGGGGTGGGCGCGGGTGTATTGGGGGAGGACACCTATGCCTTGGCGGTGGGGATCTGTTTTGTCACAGCACTCAGCTCCCCGCTGTTGACGCGATTCTCTGAGCCTTGGGCCTTGTGGCTGGAGAATCGCTGCCCGGACAAACTGCTTTCTTGGGTGGAGATTTACCAGAAATCGTTGATTTGGCTGAGCAAAAGACAAGAAGGCAATCTGCTTTGGCGTTTGAGCCGGCCCAGGGTGCTGCAAATTGTCAGGGAGATCCTGGTTATCAGTGCGGTGTTGATTTTTGCCGCACCGATTTACCGATATTTGAAAGTCAGGGAGGAGTTGGCCTTTCTCAGTCCGGGAATGTTTTTCACCCTTTACGCTGTGCTGGTCGCGGTGTTGATCTCGATGCCTTTGCTCGCGCTCTGGCGCAATTACTTTGCCATGAGCCTGCTTTTTACCGATGGCTTGACCCGGGGCATGAGTCCGAACCCGCGTCAACGTCTGAGTAAGTCCCTGAATCTGGCCTTTCGCAGTATTGGCATCCTGTTCTTGACCGTCTGGTTTCTACTGCTCCTGCCTTGGAACCGGATCACGGCGCTGGGGGTTTGTCTCTGGCTGAGTCTGCTGCTGCTTTTTATCATCCTGTTTAAAAAACGTCTGATTCTTTGGCATAGTCGTTTTGAGTTGATGCTGGATGAAAGCATCAGTTCCAGCCAGGGCGGACATGCGGCCTGGGCCCAGTTGCAGCATCCGATTGAGGAGCTGGAATTGGAACTGGTCGAGGTGGATCTGCCGGACGACTCCCCCCATGCGGGCCAAAGCATCGCCAACCTCAACATCCGTAAAAATTATGGGGCGACCGTGGCAGGTATCGAACGTCAGGGGCTGACTCTCCCCGCTCCCGGCCCGCAACAACAGCTCTTTTCAAATGACCGTCTTTTGTTGTTAGGCAAGGCGGATTCCATCAAAAAAGCCCGCAGTTTTCTACAGACCAGACAAAATGATCTTACCCAGAAACCTGACTTCGATGAAATAAGCCTGGAGAAGGTTCTGATTGAGGAAGGTTCCCCCGTGGTGGGAAAAACCTTGTTGGAACTGAACCTGTCCGGCGAATTCGGCCTGACTGTGGTCGGCTTACATCGTGCAGACAAGGTGCAGTTGAATCTCATGGCCCAAGAGGTTTTACAGAGCGGAGATGAACTGCTCATCCTGGCGGCACCCGTTCAGCATCAACGCTTTAAAAGCCACATCAAGCCGGGCTCAGCGTCCCTGGATTAGAGATCTGGAACCACAAGACAGACCGGACAATACACCCCTTTTCCATGTCTGAATTCCAGCCCGGAGCAGCGTTTGAAACGCTTGAATCCATCGCGTAAAAACTCAGCCCATCTTTCCACGTATGCGACGTAAAAAGTCTTGCAATCAAATTGTAACTTCATAGGGTCAAATCGTAATTAGTTACCAAGGCATCTTTGTTCAAACGGGTTATGAAAGGCAAATTTCTGAAAAAAGTGGCGAAGAACCCAAAACTGCTGATCTTAACCGAAATTAAGCGCAGCCAGGGTCTTTCCGTTTCAGAATTGTGCGACCGCGTGGGGCTCTCGTATATGGGAGTGAAACAGCATTGTATCGCCTTGGAACGGGAGGGCTACCTCGATACTTGGCGTCGTCCGAAAGGCATGGGCCGCCCGGAAAAAGCTTACCGTTTGACAGATGTGGCCCAGGAGTTTTTCCCCACGGAATCGAGCAATTTCACCGCGCAGATTCTGGAATCCATCCAGGAAGTTTATGGGCCGAGTGCGGCGGACAAAATCCTTTATAATATCTACAAAAACGAAGCTCAGAAAATCCGGGAAAAGGTCGTCGGTCACAGCCTGGAACAAAAGATGCGGTTGCTGGCCAGCTTACGTGATGAACGTGGTTACATGAGCGAATATGGTTTTGATCGCGATAGCGGACGGCATCAGATCATCGAGTTCAACTCCCCTATCTTGTCCTGCATCCAACGTTTTCCGGTAATCCGCGATTTGGAACGTCAGATGTTCGAGCAAGTGCTGGACTTGAAGGTGGATCGTACGGAGGAGCGTATTTCCGGTCTTTTCCGTTGCTGCTTTCGCGCCGCCCCGGCCGTCTCCTGAAAATCCTTGGAGGCCTTCCCCTGCCCTGCCCGAAAAGGGCTGACTTGTTCTATTCCCGCCTTGAGCTTGGAAAAGTTCTTCGAGCTTCAACTGCGTTCGCCGCGATCAAAAGTTCTGCGAAACCACTTTCTGCCCGTTGGATACGGGTGGATTTTCACCCTGTTGTTCGACCGTCTCTTCCTGAGTCGGTTGGAGAGAATCTGTCTTATCAAAAAAGTGCCAGAGCAAAACGGGGACACAAAGATGCACGGCGAGAAGCAGGAAGAGCATGGGTTTACGCCCAAGAAGGACGGCCCAGAGCGCGAAGATCACCCCCAAGGCCAGAGCCACATAGACCAGAGACATGAGGTCCGGCATGATCCAAAGCTGAAGCAAACCCCAGCTCAAACAAAGAATGGATAAAATGACCGGGACCGCCAAACTGATGCTGGCTCCCAGGCCGGAACTGCTTTCGGACACGGGGTTGGAAGATACCTGGACCAGATCACGCACACTGGTGCTCGAAGTTACCAACACCGGCACGCCGAAGTAGGAACCCAACTGAATCCAGTCGGACATGCCTTCCTGCCAAACCCAATCCTCCGAATGAATGACTCCGTTCGCCCAATGCCGTCGCAATTCCTTTTCGGTAAACGGACCGGACTGCACACCCTCCCGATGAACATAAATGGCCTCGCTGGGTTCTTCCAAGCGAGGGGTTTCCTGCTCAAGATCGTCTTGGGAAAACTCTATCGTCTCGTTTGAGAACTGCTCAAGAGTCTGTATCTCACCCTGCCTAAGCTCCTGCCAAGCTTCAAACTCATCCTTTCCAACTGGAGCAGAGTCTGGAATCACCTGC
>JAAUTS010000108.1 GCA_012031345.1 Blastochloris sp.
GTTGATGGGGGAGGGTGAAGAGTCAGGAGCAGAGCCCAGATGCCACCGAGGCCGAGTAGTCCGAAGGCAAGGGTTACAAAACGAGTCGCGGCGATGAGGGGAGGTTGTTCAAAAAAAAACGACAAGATTTGGAGAATACCTGCATGGCAGAAATAGAAGAACCAGTTAAAGTAGCTGGCTCGAAAAGGAGCCTGGGAAGGATCCGCGTAGGCGGGAGCGCCCTGAAGGATATGCCAGAGTGCCAGCCAGGACTCCTCTTCGCATCCACTGGTTGTGCTGGTGCCCGGTTCAGTGTTCATGGCTTGGTGTGTGGAAATGAGGCGGAGTGTCAGCAGGCAGAGGCCCAGAAGAATGAGTAAGAAACTGAGACGTTTGAGCCAGGCAGGGATCATGGAAAATTCCTGAGCAGGGATTGATGCACGCGTTCCACCATGGTGGGCGCTTCTTTTTCCCAACAATAAACATTTTCCGCCAAGCTGCGTGCCGCCCAGCGCATTTTGTCCAAACGCGGTTTGTCTTGGAGAATGGCATCGAGCTTCCGGGTCAGGCCCTGGGTGTCGTTGAGGTCCACCAGCCAGCCCGCCTCGGAGTCGCGGGCTAAAACTTCGCGCTGACCTTCCGTGTGACTGGCCAGAACGGGCAGGCCTGCGTTGAGGTATTGAAGAATTTTGTTAGTGATAGTCAGGTTTCGATTTCCGATGCTGGACTCTTCCAGAGCCAGCCCGATGTCATGTCGTGCGATGAAGGCGGGTAATTGGTCCGGGTCGGTCAGGGGCAAGAATTGGAGCTGGGATTGTTTGGCTGGAGGCAGCAAGGAAAGGAGTTTCTTCTGATACTGCGGGGCGCATTCCCCCTGCAGCACCAGATGGCTCGGTGTGATGGTCCGTGCCCAGGCTTGAATCCAAGGTTCCAGGCCACGGCCCGGACCAACGGTCTGGGAAAACCAGTAAAAGGAGGGAGGTTCACCCAGAGGGCGTGGCAAGGGATTGGGTTGCAGAGGGAAACTGTTGGTGACCACTTCCGGTGCGGAGCCGCCGTAGCGTTGGTGGAGAGCTGTGGCCAGGGATTGGGAGGTGGTGGTGGTGTAGATGGCTTGATGAAGCAGAGCTTTTTCCTGTGCACGAAGCAAGCGAAGAGGGCGTTTCAGGCTGTGCTCCGGCAGGAGATCTTCAGAATGCCAATCCTCCAAGTCAGCCGCGACGCGGCGGCCCTCCTGAATCAATTGCCAACCGACCCAGTGAGGTGCCTCATTATGAACAATGGTCAAGTCGGCTGGAATACGACGAGCTTCAGCCAGCAGACTGGAGGAGGCGGGCAAGGCCCAGGCGGAGTGGAATCCAAGATGCTGCACCACTTCGCCACCCAATCGATAGCGTAGCCGACGATAGAGGGCTTCCATGCCCGGACTCCAGTGAGTGCGCCCATGTCCACCACGCTGCGGGTGAACCGAGCCGTGCGCATCAAGGTCAGGTCGCTGGCTTCGGAATCTCCGCGATGACGAACGCCTAAAACATGAACCTTCATCCCCGCACTACCCAGAGTTTGCGCCTCCTTCCAAACGCGGGGGTTACGGCAGAGGGGACCGTTGGTGATGATAAGGATGGAAGGCGAACTCATTTCTGTTTGGAAAAAGATGACAGTCTCCGTCTGAGGGTTTTGAGAGATTGCACGGCAGAGAAACGTGCATAACGGAGATGGTGAGTCCAGGTGGGCCGTCCCGGTCGTCGTTGAAGTTGTTGTAGTTCACGCAGATGCTGCACCAAGCGGGTCAATAGATTCGTGTCAGCGTAGTGTTGTTCCCAGTAACGTCTTGCGTTCCCCGCCATGGTGATCCAATCCGGCTCGGCCTCGCGGAGAAGGTCGGGCAGTTGGGCTAATTGGGATTCGGGGACCTGGATGACGCAGGAGGTCCAGTCTGGATCTGAAGGTGGAACAAAACGGTCACTCAAAATGACAGGGACCCGGCCAGCTTCAAGAGCCTCAAAGAGACGCACGCTGGACACTCCATTACCACGGGGACAGAGAATGAAGCGACAGAGGCGGAGTTGGTCGGCATA
Source organism: Blastochloris sp. (assembly GCA_012031345.1). Lineage (GTDB taxonomy): Bacteria > Verrucomicrobiota > Verrucomicrobiia > Methylacidiphilales > JAAUTS01 > JAAUTS01. Next base: position 2,058 of record JAAUTS010000108.1, read on the forward strand.
GGTTTGTTTGTCAAGGCCGCTGGCGGGATCATCCATTCGATGCCAGAGGGAGTCCACCCATTCCAAGCGACCCGAGGGATGATCTGATAAGACATCCCGCATGCGATATCTCAGAGGGGAAGTCAGGGAACCGCGAAAACCAAAGCAACAGGAACTTTGATCTGTGGGAAAAATTGAACATGGGGTTCCAGCGCAGGGGATAACAAAAGGTCCGGTGCCTTTCTGCCTCATGGAGATCTCGCGGGAGTGAGACGTAAAGTCCCGCCAGACGGCCCGAGGGAAGATCGCCCGCATCCCAGGCAAAAGTTTTTTCCGGGAAGAATCGTTCCCATCCCTCTGAATGGGAGTGCCCCCAAGGGTGGGTTCGCGTGGTGGCGATGATGTAGTCTGCTGACTCGGGATCGGGAGAGCGAATGATTTGCGGGGAGTGTCGAAACCAAGTCTCTAAACGCCTCTCCCATCGGGTGATATGATCCGGGTCATTGCCGTCGAGGTCAAAGTGGATCCTCATGTCCGGGCAGGTCGGTAATAAAGGGCATTACAACAATCCAGCAAACTGCCGCGATACCACTGTTCATAAATGCCGCAGAGATGATAGTGATGGCCGAGAAGATGTTCATGGACGGGCAGGAACCATTGGGCGTCAGTGTGATGCTTGTCAAAGGTGATCTCAACGTAGATGAAGGGAATAGCACCTTGTGAAATCATCTCTTCGCCCCCCTTCAACACATCAAGATCAAAGCCTTGGGCGTCGATTTTTAAAATGTCCACACGGTTCAATCCCTGGGCTTGGCAAAAACGATCGAGCGTGATGACTTCGATGGATTCGGTAAGTTGGGTTGTGGTGGGAGAGGAGAGAGCGAAACGCATGCTGTTGATCAGGGAGCAGTCCATTTGTTCCACTTCCATGGTGGTGGCCTGTAGGCCGAGAGCTTGGGCGTGAACCTTGATATTGGGATGTTGCCGCGTGTTTTGGCGGAGAATGGCAGCGGTGCTGGGACTCAGTTCAAAACTGTGGATGGTGCTGTGGGGAAAGAATTGAGCTAGGTAAAGAGCGGTTTGACCCACATTGGCTCCGACATCCAGAATGACCGGCATATTTCTGGTTCCGGCATGGCGGCAGACGTCATAGGGCCACTCAAGACCCGAGCACGCGGTGCGAAAAAGAGGAAACCAGGGGTGGCTCAGCAGGGTGCGGCTCAGAGTGGAGGGAAGGTTTCCCACATGGTAGCGTAAAGATCGTTTCATGATTTTTGATTGGTTTAGAATCCAGGCAACAGGTAAGCCAGACGTTTGGCGTGACGCCAACCGAACAGGGAAACCAGCAAGTGGAGTCTTGGTCCGCACTCGAAGGGACGGGTTGGAGTGCCATGAGCGCGGGCCATGGCTTCACACTCCTGCGAGCTGGAGGTATCGGCGGGATAAAGATCGTGGGCGAGTTTCCACCAAGCATTGCAGATGGCTTGGTGGACTTCGGGGGAATTTTTCCGGTGCAGCATGGCGGTGGTGTTGAGTTGGATGGATTGTTTCAGCGAATGGAGCGCGGCGGGATCCTTGCGCCGGGAGAGTGTGGAGCCATGACCTCGACGATAGTAGCTGAGCGCCTGAGGGCAATGTCGGATGCCGGAGGATGCGAGCATGATTCGGGCAAAGAATTCTCCGTCATCATTCAAGGTGAGTTCTTCATTCCAAGGTCCGACACGGTCGAGCAGGAAACGGGGGGTCAGCCAGGCGGCTGGCTGCATCATGCCGCCGCCATTATAATGCTGTAGCAAAAAATCCAGGGGATCCGGAAAATCTCTACACGCAGGGTTGGCGAAGGGATGGGCGTCCTGAAGAGTTTTTGAAAATGGGAGCCAAACCCCGCTGATAAGTTGATCAGATTGGCCCTGCTGCATGAGATGGACTTGATGTTCGATTTTATCTGGAGCCAGAAGATCGTCAGCATCCAAGTATTGAATGTAGTCACCGGAGCAGGCTTGGTAAGCGAGGTTGCGAGCGGAGGCAGCGTTGCGTCCGGAACCTGATAGAATTTTGAGTCCCTGGGAAAGGTAACGTGAGGCCACGGCCAAGCTATGATCCGTGGAGGCGTCATCCACGAGAATGACTTCACAAGGCTTCCAGGTTTGGGTCAGGGCGGATTGGAGTGTCTCGGCGAGCCAGGGGGCAGCATTGCGACAGGGAATAAGGATGGAAACCAGGGCCGGCATGAAGAAGAATTTATCGGATATGGAATGGCGAATGTTTGTTGGTGACTTGGAAAATTGAGCTAGATTTACCTTGTTCAGAAAAGCGGATCTGAGCGTAACGACATAAATGCTCCCAAAGCTTTGGGTAACGTTGGGTCACCAGCACAAGCCGCCAAGTCAAAAGCGGATGAGCAAGGCAGGATCGTAAGAGGAGCAAAACGTCGCGGGCATCACAGAGTTGAAGAAGATCAAGACGCGCGGAGAGCAGAGTGGCAAGGAGCAGCAGATGGGTGCCCCTGGGCACGACACTGCGCCGGACATTCCAAAGCGAGGCGACCTCCGAAAGAGCGAGTTGCTTTTGACGGAAAAGACTGGCCGTGAGAAGTAGTTGGCTGTCAGCCCAAACTTGGGTCTGATTGGAGCGCGCTGTCTTCAAAGTAAAGGAGTAATTACCCAGCACCTCTGGCACAAACAGGATGGGGTGGCGAAAACTGCGTTCACGCACAGGTTCAACAATGTCGAAGGGAGTTTCTGCGGGGATGACATGCTCCGTGGAGCCGGAGTTGCGCACTAGCATGGCCCCATTGGAGTGCAAAGCGTCTGTAATTTGCAGGGGCTGCAGCCAGTTCAGAAGTATAGGATCGCCCTGAGGAACATTCCAGATGTGGGTGCCAGTGTCAGTCCAGCCACCATCAAGTTGTTCATGCCAGCAGCGCATATTGGCCCAGGCCAGATCAACTTCGGGGTTGAGGTCCATGACAGAGACCATTTTTTTCAGGAATTCAGGCTCCCACCAGTTATCATCTTCTAAAAGTGTAAGATAATCTTCCTGATAGTTACCTTGATAAAGCAGGTTGAAGCTGGCTGTGGCGCCGAGGTTTTTGGTATGGGTGCAGGCAATAATGCGCGGATCGCCGATGTCACGGACCAGAGCATCGGGAACGGGGTCGTTGGGGTCGTCGTTATGGAGTTCACATATCCAGTGGGGGTAGCTTTGGGCCAGAAGCGAATCCATGGCCCGGCGGAGCATCTGATTGCGCTGGTAGGTGCATAGATGGATTCGGACGCGGGGGGTCATAGGTGGCTGCGGCGATGGAAGACGCGGTTGTGACCGACGTTAAGGATGTTTTCGAAGCCGAGACCGGGTAAAAGGGTGCAAGCGCGGCTGACGCTGGGGTGGCCTTTCCAAAAAGTGGTGCCAGGCAGGTCTGCACCCGCATCATCCATGATGAGCCAACCTCCGGGGACCACCAGCGGTGCAAAATTTTCAATGTCCGCGCAGGCCCCTCGGTAGGTGTGATCGCCGTCGATGTAGAGGATGTGGAGCTTTAGATTCCGCGTGGCGGAGAGAATGTCAGGATCTGTGGAGTAGCCGCGGAAGAGGGAGATGTCTGCAAAATCCATTTGAAAATGCTGAAATAGTTTGGAGACGATCTCGTGATAGTTTTCGGTCTGGTAAAAATCACCATTGATGATTCTTTCGCGGTAAGGGGGCCATAGATGATAAAGGAGCCGATGCAGAAGTGGGTGGTTTGTTTGGGGCTGTCCCTCAAGTGGGCTGATGGCATGAATACGTGCGGGAATGCGATGATGCTGGGACAACAATTTCCATAGCGAGATGATTTGGCCTTTGAAGACTCCGATTTCCAGCATGTTAAATTCCTGGAACCTTCTATGTGCTTCGAGCATCAATGCCTGCCAAAGTGGGTGAAAGGCATCTTCCCCAAAACCGAGGTGATTCTCTTGGATGAATCGGCGATGCTTCAGAAGCAGGGGGTCTTGCTGAATCGCCTGATTGAGTAAGATGAAGATGTGGTCATTACCAGGGGCCGTGTTCTGGTAATGCGAAACGAGGTGGGAATAGTCGATGGCGTATGGAGGCATGGAATCAAGTTGTTGTCGGAGGAGAGCTGAACTTCCGCCAGTTCTTTTGAAAATACCAGCGTTTGGAAACATCCACATAATGGTGCACGACGGCCTGGCATTGGATTACCTCCGGTATTTGGGGGAAAGTAATATAATCATTTTCCGGGAGAATGGTGCAGGACTTACCCGCCAGCATCATGGCCACGAGGGCTTGTTCCAAAAAGTAGTTGGTTTTTTCGCGTGCGATGAGTTCCGCTGTCCAGAATTCAAGTTGAGGCCAGGAAATATCGCCACTGTTCAGGCCACAGAGTCCGACATTCAGTCTGGTGGCGAGAGGAGAACCGGTCAGTGATTCCATCAGGTGTCGAGTGTAGCCGTAGGATTCAGTGCAATCCACCGCGTGCAAGGGTTGAGTGGGATGGTTGAGCCATTCCAGGAGCACGGTGGGTTGACGGAAAAAAAGCAGATCGGAGTCGATCACCAATTTCCAACCACTGCGACCCAAGTGGATATCAGTGAGTTTGCGCAGGTTGGGGTAATGTTCCCAGCGTTCACGCAAGGCGGGGTAATGAGTTTTGGGTAGAAGTTCATCCAAGCATTTTCTGGTCTCTTGCTGGGAGATGAAGGTTGCTGCGGGGAAGAGGCGTTGGAGTTGATAGGCTTGATCTGGCTGTAGGCTGCCGTCATCGTAGAAAGTTGGTTGAATGGTGTGATTCGTGGTGTGGGCCAGAGAGATCAGACAAAAAGCACTTTGGTGCCAGAATCGATTTCCCGTCAGCAGGTGGACTTCCAACGCAGATCCTGTCTTGGCTGAGGGCGGGGTGAGTAGGCTTGCCGCTTCCTCCATAGCGACGGCACCCTGTCTTGTTCGCCGACGTTGAACCGGGCCTCCCTCACGGATCAGATCACGCAAAGCAGCCCGTGGTCGGTGCCACACTCGGTAGAGAAGTTTGCCAGCGGAAATCATAAGAAGGGGGCTGGACGTTGGCGGAGACTTTCTTTCCAAAGGTCCAGTTGAACGTCGCCCAACGTGCGGCAGGAGGCATAGGTATGTCCGGTGAGAAATTTGAGAATGCGAGCACTCCACACCGGGCCTACCCAACGGGCGAGTTGGTGAAATCTTGTCCCGCCCAGATGCGGGCTAGTGGGTGCTCCAGAGCGTCGCCAAACATCCAGGGTGCGCGAGCTGAAGTCGGCATGGAAATCACGTGGAAGAGCGCGCCAACTGCGGAAGGCAGCGGTGCCGATCCAATGTCTGGTCTGGGAATCTTCCAGGGGGCAGGCCAGCAAGGCGTCTTCCATTAAAAACAGGGAGGCGAGACCCAGGTGTTCCCAGTGGCGGCTGAAGCGTTCTTCTGCGTGAATTCCAGTGGCGGTGAAGGGCCGGGAAACATGTATCTGCCGGGCCGGGTAAGGGACAAGATTGTAGTAAAGCCAGACATCCCCCACGGGATCATAACAGCGCTGAGGTGGAATCCTGGGTTTGGCCAGGGCTTTTTGTAAGTAACTGCGAAGATAAATGGGGTTGTGTGGCGCGGGTTGCACGCGCAGAAAAAGTTCTGCCGAGTTCTCGTAATGCTCCAAAGGGTCGCCCGGTTCATAGATCGGGGAGTCACCCGGAGTGGAGAGTAGGGCATAATCCGATGTGCTGATTTCTGCACCTGTGGAGGTCATAGCGTCAATCTGACGGATCATTTTATCCGGATGAATCAGGTCGTCTGAATCAAGAAAGAGCACATAAGGCTGGGAGGCCAGGCGAAGGCCTGACAAGCGGGCCTGCATGGAGCCTTGATTGGCTTGGCGATGAAGACGGACGCGGATCAGCTCCGTTCCCGGGAGTTGCTCATTCAGTGGGGGCGATGAGCCGTCATCCACCAAAATGATTTCGCCTGTGGGTGGCAGAGCTGCGCGGGCGGAAGCCAGGGTGGCCCGGAGAGGTTCGAGACGATTGTAAGCGGGGATGATGACGGAAATCACAGGTCTGGAGCGGGGAATGGTCTTGAAAATGGGTGTAGTGACGGCATGGTTAGGACTGGAGTTACACCATTAGCACGGACAAGGCTGCGAGAATTGTGATTCTCAAGGAAGTGCGAGAGCGGATTGGAGAGGATGTGACGACGCGCTTTGATTTGGATGTTGTGCGGGATTGGGTGGAGCCGAAGCGGTTGGAGGAGTGGCCAAAACTTAAGATTATTAAAAAGGCAAAAGCGGGTGCTGAAAGGTTTTTTACGTTGAACAAACGACACGTTACAGCCATCGCTCCAGATTTGGCGGGGAGCATCTATCACCCGGTGGAATTGGCTTGAGAACTTGCAATAGGAAACTTCATGATGCGATCACGCGCCCGTGGAAATGTCCACAGACGCCCCGCCATCGGATGTAGTGGGCAGGGGAGCGCCAGGCAGCATAACTAAACCATGCCTTGCAGATTCTGAGAAGGGCTCCCAGTAGAGTGATGGGAGGCCAAGGGTTGATGCCATGTTTACTCAACACCTGCATCCAGGATGCCTGGATGCCTTCATTCAATCTGGCCAATCTTCCGGATCCTAGGCGTTCCGGGGAAATGTGATGAGTTAAAATTAATTCTGGATGATAAGCAACAGCCCAACCCTGGTGCATAAGTGTCAGCACGATGTCATTATCGCCAGAGGAACTAAGCGAGTTTCCTTGCCGATCTGGTAGTGTAATGTCCACGGACAAGTTCAACCAAATCTGGGCGGCTGAGGCGCGTAGCACCATTCCCGCTCCGATCGGTGCGCAAAGCGGATATTCCGCCTTGGATTGTCCCTGTTTATGTAAACTCTCTGCCAAAATGACATCAGGGCCAAGATCGCGCAGTGCCAAAAGATCAAAAATTCTTCCTGCCAGGCTTGGGGTGGCGACTCGAAACAAGGCTGGCTTTTCCCTCCTGTAGCCCCGAGTTGCGGAAGGCTGGTCATGATGGCAAGAGCATGGCGCAAATAACTGGGATCGAGTTCATTGTCGTCGTCTACAAAAACCCAAATGGTTCCACGAGCCTCAGTCATGCCCCGGCGACGGGCAAAAGTTAGGCCCATACGCGGCTCGTGTAAGAGCCGGGCCTGGACGGGATACGCAGGCAGGATTGCCGCAGTGAGGGCGGGGATGGAGGCGTTATCGACTACCAGCAGCTCCCAGAGGCTTGAGCTGAGGTCCTGTTTGGATAAAGCATTCAACGTGGTGTGCAGCCTGGTTTGATTTGGATTATGGCATGGCACGATAACAGAGATGGCAATCATGGCATGCTACGCGAAAAGGGGGTGATGGTGGATTCGAGCAAGGGATACTTTTCCCAAACCTCCGCCAAAGGAGAACGCTTTAGTTCACCAGTGTTTTGAACGCCGAGGATTCTCAAGTGTTCGGAGGCCTTCGCCGTCGAGAGTTCATTGGAACTGAGGAAAAGAAGTTCCGGGGTCCAAGGTGGAATCAGACGATATGTACCCGGCTGATAAAGACTTTTGGCGTGGGCGTAGGCATCGTCTGAAATAATAAAATGCTTAGGTGCGGCCCGGACTGCTTCGGGATGAAGGCTCCCGACGGGCTTGGGAGTGGAAGACTCGTGAAACCAAGCCTGCCAACCCAAGGTCCGTGGTGTAAGGGGAGCATTAAAAGCCCAGGCCACAGAGATGCAAGCCGCCAACAGCGAAAGGATTTTTCCACTCGGAGTGACGATAAATCTGGATAGCAGATGGGGAGGCAAATCCTGAATAGCAAGGGCGGCCACCAGCATCAGTGGGAATCCAACTCTGGCTGCATAAACATGACCGCCCGAAGTGAAAGCCAAGGCGTGCAACCAAAGGAAAACGAAGAGCAGACTCACCGCAAGAAGTGGGAGCATGGGTCGCAATTGATAACGCAAACAGATTAGGAACGCCAACAGGCAGGGGGCGACTCCCTGAAACATAAACCAAACGAGACTGATGATATCTTTCAAACTAAGGTGGATCAAAGAGAGTCGCGAATGACTTTCCTGAAAAACCTCGTGCAGGAAAGGATTCACTGGCAAAAGGTCCAAGGGTGAGAGCGGGTAGACTGGGTTTCCCATTTTCCAAGCTACCCAGCTATACCAAGGCGCAGCCAAGAGAAGGCAAGCCAGGAGGTGGACCAGAAGAACCTTGAGTTTAGCTCCGTAGTAAAATCCAATGAGAATACTAGCTAGAATGAAAACGGTGCCGTATTCACGGGCTTGAATGGCAAGTTGTAGGACAAAAGCGGAAAGTAAGGCCGATTTGACGCCGGGACGATCATAGGACTGTGACCAGGAGTAGGCGGAGCAGGCGATTCCAAGCATGATCCAGCCTGTTTCCTGCATCATGCTTACGCCCCAGAACAACCATGGGGAGGCTGTTAGCAGTGCCACCGACCAGTGACGACCAAGCCGATTGGAGCCATTTTTTGAGCAATGAGCAATCAAGAACACGGTAGTCGCGTAAAGGACTGCCATCAACAGTGCAGGTGTGGAGGTGTGGATGCGACCTAAACACGAATATAACCACCAGATTCCGCTTGCGGCCATAGGAGCGGCACTATCACCAAAAAATAAAGTTGATAATCCGCCATGGTTGCCGGGGGATAATAATCCAGGGTCCCGGTCAAAAACATAAGCTGTGGAAGCAAATGCCATCGGAAGGCCGTATCTGCACCGGAAAAGGGGTGAATTAGACATTTAATCAGAATGAAAACGGAGGCAAGACCCACCAGTAGGATAAGGCTTCCCTCTATTTTGAAAGGTTGAGTTAGACGTGCCTGGGAATAGTTAAAAAACAAAATAAGACAGATAATAGAAAGCGCTGCGGCAACCAAGCTGGGGGATACTTTTCCCGTGCCAAAGTAAACCAGCAGGAGGATAAAATAAATGAGCAAGTAGGAAGCGGGGAACGCCAGAAGGACGGTTCCCCGGCAATTCAATGCTTTCAGCATAAGCCATCCTGGGAGAAACAAGGAGGTCGCCCAGGTTAAATAGATAAGAAGGTCAGACATTCAAGTGATGGCTTTGCACCAGTTGTTGATCAGGGAATCTCGTTTGGGTGAAATACTAAATAGTGACTCTGCAGCATGGCGCGCGCGGGTTCCCAGATGTCTGCGTAGCTCCTTATTTTGAATCAAATCCAGAAAAAGTCGGACGGAATTATCAGGGTTTTCGGCAGAGGTAACTACGCCACATTTATTCCTTACAAGGAATTGTCCCAAGGGGGTGTCCGGGGAGCATAGGGCTAGAATGGGCAGGCCCGCGGCACATAGTTCTGCTAGACGTGAAGGGATAGAATAACATTCATAGGCGGTCGAAGCGCGGGAACCAAGACTGAAAGGGACTATGGCCAAGTCGGCTTGTCGTAGCGTGGACCACAGGGCTTTCGCCCTGAAGAAAAGGAGCAGAGTTCAACTCGGGACCGGGTTCAAAGCCTCCCTGATGAACGTAGGTCAATCCTTCTGGGTGGCA
>JAAUTS010000109.1 GCA_012031345.1 Blastochloris sp.
AAAAGTTTCTTCGCTCGATGAACTGAGAGCCCTGGTGGCTGGTATCGGACGAAATCTATCGATCAGCAAGGTCCGGAGCCTGACGACCCAATCCCGTGGCGGAGGCCAAACGACAAGCCTGGAAGCCTCGGAAGAAGCGCATCGGGAAATTGCCGATACGCGGGTGTTCACGCCGGACGAACTCATCAGCAAGCCCAAAGGGCTGCCCTTCTGCAAAAGGCCTGATGCAACTGAAACCTCCTTACGGTGAGATTCTCAAAGATCGTTATTTTCATGATCTCGAGTATAAAGAATTAGCCCGCAGACATGATCTCAGCATCGACTCGATCAGTGTTTACCTGATCCGTGGCCGGGAACAGTTGAAAGAGCTTCTCCTGAAAACACCCGGAGTGCTGAACGAACTGAAGGACTTTTTGCGATAAAAAGGAGGAACCTATGGAAGAACCCATTGAAACATGGTTGAAAGCGGCCGCTCCGATTCTTAAGGCGGTGGAATCCCCTGCTCAAGTGGAACCCCCAGCCCGGCATCAGGAAGCCTTCCTCCAGGCTGTAGCCAAAAAGTCTGCTCTGGCCAAACCCGCAGCCCTCTTGACCCCGCAGCAGATGGAAGCAGTGATCCTGCATCTACTGAGAGAGAACGGCATGGATGGCCTGGAGTTGATCGGGGTTCTGGACTCCAAAAAACTGCACTGCCAGGAAAAAGGAGAAGGTGTAATCTATGGAATCCTGAACAAGCTGGAGGCTAAAGGATTCCTGCAAAGCCGCTGGCGGGAAAGCAGTGCCCGTATGGTCAAAAGCTACCACATCACCGAAAAAGGCGGAACTCACCTGTACAAGCACGCTTCTACCTTAATCGTATTACCTTGCTGAACCTTCTTAGTTATTCGTGTCCATTCGCGTCCATTCGTGGTTAAAAATTGCATGTCATCCCCCCTCAGAATCCCTCCCGGCGTTGACTTCGCATTTGAAAAGCGGGTGAACGCTGTTCTGGAGTCCGCCAAACCGGATTACGATCGCCTGCCGGAGCTTCGAACTGAATTGATGGAGCACTTGCGGCAACGTTGGCGGGAAGGGATTGAGAAAAATCTCTCCACCGAAGCCGCCGAAGAACAAGCCCTGGAGCTTTTTGGCGATCCTGAAGCCATCGGTAAGTCGTTGCGGGAAGTTTGGTGGAGAAGACTTTTGTTTTATAGAAGGTGTCGTGCTGAAAGGTTTTTGATTATGGTCAGTTGCTCCGTATGGGCAACCTATTGCCTATATTTCGGTGAGACAGATTACCAACGACTCTCCAAAGAATTACAACAGGCTGTTATTGAATACCGCTACGCCAGCTTTATGAACGCGACCTTTGCCTTGCTTTCTCTGATACTTATTTCACACAAGTTGCGGTTGAATTCTCGACCGCTGCGTTGGCTATACGGACTTAGGCATTGTCTTTGGATTTTTTTATTCAGTTACGGGTTGAATATATTTTTGATGCCTTTGATTTATTTTGGAGATCAATGTATTCCATTCCTCCCACAAGACTGGATATGGTGGCAAAAAATGATTATTTTTTTATCCATATTTTTAAGCTGCGCCCTCGGTGGAGCTTGTTTACTGAAAGAAGTCAAAGATACCATTTCAATCATCAGAAAAGGACATTGTAAAAAATAAAAACATGCAGACTCTTTAGCCAACAGCAAAGCGTATCCTGACTGTATTTTTTAAAACTTAGAAAAATCGTCCGCCGGGAGCAGATCAAAAGTCCGGCCGATAATTAAGGTGGGATCAGCCCACTTGACTCTTCAGCCCATTCAACCTACTTTATTGGGATGTCTGTGGTCACCATCATTAAAAATCAGGATTTCCAACTGGTTACGGAGTTTGCCAAGCCCGATTCCAAAAAGCGCTTGTCTCTGGGTGAAGCCTTGCCATCTGTCTGAGAGATCAGCCCCTTACGGTCCGAACCGTCTGGCGACGGGTTCTGACACCCGAATCAGATGGCTATGTCTCGCTTTGCCCGGAACTGGATATTGCCAGCCAAGGGGAGTCCGTGGATGAGGCATTGGCCAATCTCAAAGAAGCGGTCGAAGGCTTCTATGAGGCTGCAAGCCCGGATGAAATCGTTGGCAGACTGTGCAAGCCCTCTACGGGCTTACCCTCACAACGCTCTCCATGAAACCCGCCCAAGTGGAGCGGCTCAATCCAGCATTGATTTTTTCTATGAAACCTAATTTTTTATCGATTGGGTGAACCTTCGTTTGCTTGCTATCATGTTGTGGTGACTCAGAATTGTACGCTTTTCAACGAGGGATGCACCCGCAGACTCATAAAAACCACACATGCTATCCTATGAAAAACACCCTCTTCAAATTGGCCGCCGGAATCGTTGGAATCTATCACACCTTGCTCGGCCTCGCCGGGCTTCTGCTCCCCATAGAGATGTTCCTCAGATTGTCGTCGCTGGTCCTCGGGGTAAGTCCCGAAGCAGGTCCCCAGTTTGAAATGATCGCTAAATTCACTTCTGCTTACCTGCTCGCATTTGGAGTGGTGGCGCTGCTGCTTTGTTGGAAGCCTGAGCGGAATAAGGTGCTGGTCGTTCCTGTTTTGATTCTTTTAGGAACCCGCCTGATTAACAAGATCGTATTCTTCGGCTTCATCGGGGAAACCTTTGCCGTGTCAACCCCGAGGGGCCTGTTCGCGGTTGCCAGCCTTGCGATCCTCTTTCTCGTCATCGCCCTGACGATTCCCAAGGAACAACAAGACGGGGTTACCCACCGATGAGCGTGCAAGCTGAATTGCCTGCCAAGGACACGGACACGCAAGTGCAGCAGCTTCGGGCCTGCCCGCATTTGATGGCTGGAATCGAGCCACAGCTCCAGGCCTGCAACACCCTTTCGGTGGGCAAGCGGCTGCGGGAAATCGCATTCTTTGTTCTGCTTTATTGGGTTGGAATGGGCTTGGTCACTTGGTGGAGATCAGACTGGCCGATCATGGCCGCTGGAATTCTGCTCATGGGCGTGGCCATGAATTCTCTTGGAATTTTTTTGCATGAGGGCCTGCACGGCTTGTTGGCCCGGGATCCGCGAATCAACAATCTCCTAAGCTTTCTGGCCGGACTTCCCCTGCTCATCTCCGCCCGTGCCTATCACACAACCCATCGCGACCATCATTTTGAGTTTGGACGCCCACGGGATTACGGCACCTATCGTCAACACCTGAAGAACCGTTCCCTGATCTGGCTGGCTTACTACCTCCAATTTTTTCTCGGCTCCATTCTCTATGTCCTCCTGATTCCCGTTCTGGCCCTGCGATCCGCCTCCCCCGGAGTCCGGTTTATGATCTTGGGAGAATATGTGATGATCGCCGCCATCGTTGCGGGTTTGGTTCACATGCTTTCTTGGGAATCAATTTGTTTCTATTGGCTCTATCCATCGCTGGTCCTGATGGCACTTTCTAATATCCGCGGATTGGCTTCCCATGCCATGGGGAGCCATGACGATGTCTACTTGTCGAGCCGGACGGTAAAGTCGTCCGGTCTGGTCTCATGGCTCTTCCTGCATGAAAACTATCATCTGGAACATCACTTGTTCCCGCAAGTGCCCAGTTATCATCTAAAACAGGTTCATGACCTGATCTGGCCCCGTCTGCCTCGGGCGCTTTATGCAAGATCCTACCTCGATTTTCTGGGCCATTTTTCAAGGCTTCTCTTACCCAAAGAACAGAACCCCAGGGGCTGGTGCATCCAATCAACGATCCACGAACCGGAGGCATCCCCTCACCATGAATCTCATGACAACGAAACGGCCCAAAGTGATTCTGCTCAGCCCAAAGGGACCTCTCTACCGCCACAAGGGGGGCATTTTCGGCAAAGGACTCCGCTACATGCCGCAGACCTTTCCAACCCTTGCCGCCTTAGTGCCCAAGGAAATGGACATCGAATTGATCTGTTTGGATGAGGGTATTCAAACGATCGATCCGGAAACTTTGGAGGCCGATCTCGTTGGTATGACCGTCATCACCGGATCCGCACCGCGAACCTACGAACTTGCTTCAGTGTTTCGCCGTCGGAAAATCCCGGTGGTGTTGGGCGGCCCCCACATCACGCTGGCCCCCGACGATGCAGCGCCACACGCCGATGCTTTGGTCATCGGCTGGGCCGAATTGAGTTGGCCGCGCCTCTTGCGTGACTGGCAAGCAGGCCGGATGGAGGCCAAATACACCGAACAGCCCCCTCATATTCTCGACATTCCTCGACCCGACCGCTCCGTGCTTCCTTCCCGCCATTACCTAACCGATTCCGTGTTCGAAGCTACCCGTGGTTGTGTCTTCAAGTGCGACTTTTGTGTCTCTCCGAGCGCCTGGGGTCAAAAGGTTTGGAAGAAGCCGGTGGCCAACGTCGTGGCCGACATCCGGGCGCACGGAAAAAAACGGCTGATTTTTGTCGACCTGAATCTGACCGCTGACCGGCAATATGCGCTGGAACTCTTCGACGCGTTGACCCCGCTGAAAGTTCAATGGTTCGGACTGGCCACCACTATGCTGGTGAATGATGCCGAATTATTGGAAGCCTGCGCTGAAAGTGGTTGCACGGGCTTGCTGATGGGTCTTGAGAGCATCGACACCGCTTCGTTGAAAGGAATCAACAAAAGCTTCAACAAGCCTGAGAATTACGCCCGGCTCGTGGAGCGCCTTCATCAGAAACGGATCGCTTTGCAGGGATGCTTCGTCTTCGGACACGATGGAGAAACGCCAGATGTGTTCGAGCGCACGGCCCGTTTTGCGGTAGAGGCCGGGATTGATCTGCCACGTTTCGCCATCAGCACCCCATTCCCCGGCACCCCACTGCATCATCGACTCAAAGCCGCCGGAAGGTTGCTCCATGAAGACTGGTCGCTCTACGATGGACAACATTGTGTTTTCCGTCCTAGCGACATGACCCCGGAAGAACTCGAGTTGGGAACGGAAATTGCCTGGAAAATGACCTACTCCCTGGCCAACAGCTTTCGCAGGCTCCGTCGGACGGCCGCCCCCCTGCCCATCGCTATTGGGACGAATCTGGCCTATCGGCATTACGCCCATAATCTGAAAAAATTCTACACGTGCGACTGGGGACTGGCACAGCCGCTTCTGCCCAAAACTGAATGGGTGGAGACGGCAGTCTTGGGTCGCGGGACCTCTTTATGAACCGTCCGCTGCGCCTGCTGATCATTCATCCGTGTGTGGGCAGACGCGTCGGACAGCGGGACTACATCCGAACGTGGAAGATGCAGCCACTGCCTCCTGCTCTAATGGCCGCTCTGGCCAAGGCGACGCTGGGAACCCGAGTCGAAATCTTATTCTTGGATGATCGGATGGATCTCATCGACGAGAATTTGAACGTCGATCTGGTTTGTCTGAGCGTCGAAACCTACACCGCCCGGCGAGCTTACCAAATCGCAGGCATTTTCCGTCGCAGGAAAATCCCGGTGGTGATGGGAGGATTTCATCCCACCTTGTGTCCCGACGAGGTGATGCGCTTTGCTGAGTCGATCGTGGTGGGTGAAGCGGAGGAATCTTTTCCGAGGTTGCTGCTCGATTTCGTGGCTGGTCGCATGGATCGGATTTATCGGGTTGAGAAACGTCCCTCGACGCGGGTCCGCCCCGATCGGAGCATCTTTCAGGGCAAACGCTACCTGCCGATCGGCTTGGTGGAGTATTCAAGGGGTTGTCGCTTTTCCTGTGACTTTTGTGCCATCACCGCCGCTTTCAAGGCATCCCACACCCACGCAGATTTGGGTCAGGTTCTAGAGGAAATCGAAGAGGTCCGTCGTCCAGGCCAACTGATCTTTTTTATTGATGACAACTTCGCCTCCGACCCTGAGTCGGCCAGAGTGCTTTGCCAGGTCTTGAAAGGCAAAGGGGTGCGATGGGTCAGTCAGGCCAGCAGCACCGCCACGTGGGATCCCGAGTTGTTGAACGTGATGCGCGAGAGCGGATGTCAGGGCGTGTTGGTCGGCCTGGAAAGCCTGAATGAGACAGCGTTGAAAACGATGAGGAAAAGTTTCAACCTGAAGAATGGCGGTCACGTAGAAACGCTGGCCAGGTTGA
This sequence comes from Blastochloris sp., assembly GCA_012031345.1. Lineage (GTDB taxonomy): Bacteria > Verrucomicrobiota > Verrucomicrobiia > Methylacidiphilales > JAAUTS01 > JAAUTS01. The sequence continues at coordinate 6,073 of JAAUTS010000109.1, forward strand.
GCCAGGCGGGGTTGCGGGTCTACGGAACCTTTATTTTCGGCTATGACACGGACACGCCCGAAGTTTTTGAAACCACCGTGGAGTTTGCCATCCGCCACGGGTTGTTCATTGCCGCCTTCAATCATATCACTCCCTTTCCGGGAACACCTCTCTATCGTCGACTGGAGGAGGAACAACGTCTGGTCTATGATGCCTGGTGGATGGACTCACGATATCGCTACAACGAAATCCCGTTCACGCCAAGAGGCATGAGTCGGGAGGAACTCGAGCGCGGTTGTCTTGATGCCCGTCGCCGATTTTACAGTTGGTCCGGCATCACTCGGCGATTCGGATCACACGCGCTCCTGCGGCAGGGAGCGCGGATGTCTTTCAACTATTGGATCATCAACGCCATGCACCAACGGGATGTGATGGGTCGGAGCGGGATGCCTCTAGGGGACGCCAATGACACCCGGCCCCTCGTGGAATGTGCCCTATGAAGTGGCGCTCCTGTGCGGACGGGGACCAGGCCGCCATGCTGGCGATCCTGAGTGAGCCGATGCGGGGAAGGATTGATTTGGTGTGGGGGTTGAACGAACTCCGTTGTCCCCATGAATGTGCTGGCTTCCAAGCCTATGCGATTGAGCTACAAGGGAAGCTGGCGGCGACCGCTCTTGCTTGGGACTGGCCGGGAGAACACCGCTATTTGAATGGCCTCCGTTTCGGTTCCCACATGAGAGGCCGTCCCACCGGCTTTTTGGAAAAATGCGTACAACTCTCTCTTGGACGGAGTGGAACATGGATGGACCTGCATCGGATGCGACAATCATCGGGCGCGGAACCTCCTAGAAAGCCGGGTGGCGTGGCTTCCCCGCTATCTGCCACGGCAAAAAATCAACACATGGTTTATCCCACTCAGTCGCCAACAAGCGACAAGCGTTCCCTCACCCGACCGAGATCAACAACTGGGCTTGCAACCTGCCGCCTGGCGACAGGTTGCGGTGACTGCGGGACGAGGATGGAGCTACCGGGTGGGACGACTGTTGCACCGGATGGGCTTTCCGGGCATCGCCCCGCCTCACCAACCGATCCGCGTGGCCTACTATCACCCGCAACCCGATCACAACCCCACACAAATCCGCGCGCTCACCAACGAAGCCGCAGGATATGATGGTCTTGTCATCGTCCTACCCGGGGAATCCAACCAAGCCAAACGCATGGAAAAATACCTGCCCCGAATGGCGTGGAATTGGCAGAGCACTCTCTATTCTGTAACATGGAAAGCTGGAAAACTTCCCGAAATTCCGAATTGGAAAGGCATCTGGCTGTGAACATTTTTTGCGAAGTAAGGACAATTGCGGACTTGGACTCCTCGCACATTGAAGCCATGTGGAATCTGTTTGACCAAAATTACATCAATGTCCGACGTGAGACCTTCGAGCGTGATTTGCTCAGCAAACACCAAGCGCTGATGCTTTGGAAAGATGCGCTCCTCACAGGCTTCACTAGTCAGCTCTTTCTGGAGATAGAGTCTCATCGCGTTCTTTATTCCGGCGATGTCATCATTGCTCCCGAAGCCCGGGGGCTCGGCACCGCTCATTTTTTCAAGCGTGGGCGGGGACGGTCTGGCAGCAGTGCGATTGGTGGTGCGCGCTTGCCTCAGGACCACGGACATTCCGCATCCCGTACACCTTTTTCGAGCGGGTGACGCCGACGCCAGGGGTGGAGGAAACCGGGGAGGAACGGAGACTCCGGCACCAATTCTGCCGACACGTCTACGGCGAACGTTACAACCCGGAGACCGGTGTGGTGCGCTTGGCCCATCCTTACTGGTTAAGAGAGGAAGATCAGGAGATGCGACGGGGCTATCCGATGAGCACAGTATTTTCCGAATCCAATCGTGGCTGGAAAAAGGGCGATGAAATGGTCAGCCTGGTCTGTCTGCGCGAGCCGAATTGGAAACCATCCGCCAAACGAATGCTACAGTGGAAAAAGGTCCATGTTTAGGCCCTTGACCCGACTCGGGTGGGAACTACTCGGGCTTGATTGCCAGCGAGGGATCCACGCTTTCGACCGGGCCTTGCGCGACCCGCAAGCTGCGCAAACCAATCACTTCCAATCGATCATGACCCATGCGGACGGCACCGCCTGGGCTAGGAGCTATGGACTCCACGCCCGGAGCTCGATTCACGAATTCCGTCAACGCGTTCCGGTGCAGGAGCCCTCTGAGTTGGAACCGTGGACGGATCGCATACGGAAGGGTGAATCACACATCTTGACCAACACAGAAATCGAGCGCCTCGTGCCCACCAGCGGAACCACAGGGCCGAGCAAGCTTATTCCCATGACACGAGCAAGTCGGAAGGAGTACTCGACGGCGGTGAAAATTTGGCTGGGGGATTGTCTGCGGCATTGTCCCGCAATCAAAAACGGAAGAGCCTACCTTGCCACCTCACCCGCCCTCGACTACCAAATCGAACCAGGCCCGGTGCCTGTCGGGTTTGCCCGGGATTCAGATTATCTCGGCGGGATCGGCAGGATGGTTTTAGGTCACATCCTTGCGGTGCCGATTTCGGTGGCTGGGCTGCGTGAGGAGGCATGGCGGAACACGACGCGCGAAAGCCTTTTTCGTGCTTCGGATCTTAGCTTTGTTTCGCTCTGGCATCCGAGTTATTGGGAAGCTCTGTTTTCAGATGAAGAACTCACAAAACTGGCTGATACGTGGCCTCAATTGAAATTGATTTCGACCTGGGCCGACGGCGCATGCCAAGGAGCGGCAAGGAAACTTCTCAAGAAGTTCCCGAAAGCCGCGCACGCTTCCAAAGGCCTCTGGTTGACAGAAGGGGCCGTCAGCGTTCCTTGGAAGGGTGGTTGTCCCGTCGCGTTGTTGAGTGGTTTTTCTGAGTTCGAGGATGCCTATGGGAATCTCTTCCTTGCCCATGAACTGAACCAAAATCAAAACTACCGCCCGATCTTAACGAACCACGCGGGTCTTTACCGCTACCGTCTGGGCGACCTCATCCGGGTCGATGGATCGATCCACCAGACACCCAGCATCCGGTGGATTGGAAGGGCGGACAAGGTTTCGGATTTGCGCGGTGAAAAGATCAGCGATGCCCAAGTTGCTCTGGCCCTTCAACAGATCATCTGGAGAGAATTATTCCTCTTGCTCCCGGTTGAAGAAGCCGACCCTCCCCATTACCTTTGTCTTGTTTGCGAAGGATCAAGCACCCCCTTTCCCGTGAGCAAGATGGAGGAAGCTCTCAAACGGAATCCCCATTATGCGTGGGCCCGTGAAGTGAAACAGTTGGGAGGCCTTGCTCTACACCATGTTCCACCTGATCAAATCTCTGAGATTAAAAGGACCTTGGACCGAAAATCGAATCTACATTCCAAATCGACCTTTATTATTACAAAAGACACAAGCGCCGACCTTTTTCGGTGCCTGAGCGCGGGTGTGAGGAATTAAGCTCCCACAATCGGGCAGGATTGAATGGACTGCCTAGCAGAAATAAAGACAAACGATTTTTTGTGGATAGCTGTAGCTTCTCAGAAGTCTTTTATAAATGGATAGAAAGTCAGATTCCTTTACGTAAAAAATCTTGACTCTGTAGTCCGCTACAGGGTTTATGTTGGCGGCATGAACAAAACTCAGAAAATCCTCACCCGGGGATTCTGGCCAGACAGTCAGGTGTTCATGCGGAAACGATCCGCTTTTACGAAGACAAAGGTCTGCTGCCCTCCGCCGGACGCAGTGCCTTGGGTTACAGGCAGTTCACTCAGGAACATCTGAAACGGTTGGCTTTTATCAAGCGAAGCCAGGAACTCGGATTCACCTTGCAGGAGATTCATGAACTACTTTCGCTCAAGGCCACGCCAAAGCGGAGCAGCCTCAAAGTCAAAGCGCTCACCGAGGAAAAAATTGACTCCATATCGCTCAAGATCCGTGACCTCCAGCGAATGAAAAAGAGTCTGATCAAAATCAATGAATCTTGTGACGGTCACTGTGAAACAGGTGACTGCCCCATCCTTCACGCCTTGGACGGAGAATAAATTCTATGAAGCACGAAACAACAAAAGCGGATTGCTGTAGCCACCAACCAGTGGAACCTTCCTGTCACTCGGAACCCATCCAAAGCGCCTGCTGTTCTTCCACGCCCAAGGGTTCCGGCATTCAAAAACTCGATTGGTTGCTCTGGGGCTCTTTGCTTGTGATGAGCCTCGCCTACGTGGGTCATTTTTTCATGATGCATTACCAGATTCCTGGGCTTGGGCGGCCCGCTTCAGTCATGGTGTTTACGGATTGGTTCATCAGATGTGGTGGGGCTTGGCTTTGGGAATCCTGGCTTTGGGCGACTATTTACCCTCTTGCTTCGATTCTTTTATGGGTGCATTATCCTTCTATGCACCCGAGAATCACCCGGAATCCTTTGGTAATGGGAGGGAAACCCTGTATCCGTGGTATGCGCATCACGGCAGGAACCATCATAGGTCTGGTGGCCTCCGGGCACAGCCATGCTGACATTTTACGGATGTATCCCTATCTGGAACCCGAGGATATTCCGGCCGCCTTGTCCTATGCTACTTGGCTTGCGGAAGCCTACGACGCTGATTTGCAGCCTGCATGAAACTATTGGTGGATGTGTGCTTGAGTCCTGACTGGTCTGGCTTTTTGACATCACACGACATCCCCTCCCTCCATTGGTCTTCCCTAGGACCTATCAGAGCGGAAGATCGTATCATCTTCCAATACGCGGTAGATCATAAGTGTATCGTTTTTACACATGATCTCGATTTTGGCACGCTGCTGGCCCATAGTGGCCTGAGCAAGCCGAGCGTCATTCAGGCCCGTGTTGAAAATCCTACACCGGAGTTCATTGGATCAGCCGTCCTGACGGTGCTGAGTCAGTTTGCAGTTGAACTGAATCAAGGAGCAATCATTACGATCTTGAATGACCGCACCAAAGTAAGGATTCTTCCGATCTAGAGCCGGTTAGCACGCAAAGAAGAACTCCTATGCCAAAGAAAAAAGTGACACTGCGGTAGAGCACCAATTCAGCGGCACTGACCTAATTGCAGCGATGGCTGAAGGTGTGGCAAAAATCAAAGCTGGGGAAATTAAACCACTACCTATGAATAAGGCCTTGAAAGTCGCCCGGAAAAGGGCGGGTTTATCAACTTGTAACCACAAACCTTAAACCGTAAACCCGTAGGATGTCAGATGGGATGGAACTGGCCGCACTGCGGGCTTTTGACCAAAAAGCCTGGGATCAGGTCTATCCAGCTCTCTACCAAATCGCCTATGCCTCCTGCTTCCCTACCCTGAATGCCACAGATCGCGAAGACGTGGCCAATCAATCGCTTCACGAACTGCTCAACTATCTGGAAAAGTTTCTTCGCTCGATGAACTGAGAGCCCTGGTGGCTGGTATCGGACGAAATCTATCGATCAGCAAGGTCCGGAGCCTGACGACCCAATCCCGTGGCGGAGGCCAAACGACAAGCCTGGAAGCC
>JAAUTS010000110.1 GCA_012031345.1 Blastochloris sp.
GATCGGCCAGCGTGTAAAGGTTGCCATCACTTTTGCTCATTTTTTTGCCATCGACCAACAAGTGTGTGATGTGGAACCAGTGCCGGGCAAAGGTCCGTCCTGATGCGGCTTCGCTCTGGGCGATTTCGTTTTCGTGATGGGGAAAGACGAGGTCCACGCCGCCGCCGTGCAGGTCGAAGGTTTCGCCCAGATATTCTTGACTCATGCAACTGCACTCCAAGTGCCAGCCTGGGCGTCCCGGTCCCCAGGGACTGGTCCAGTGGTTGGAACCGTCCTCCGGTTTATGGGCCTTCCAGAGGGCGAAGTCGGCCATGGACTCGCGCTGATATTCGTCAGCGTCCACTGGGGCGGTGGTCTGGGTGGTGATTTCACGTTCCTGTAGGCGGGAGAGGCGTCCGTAGTTGGGGAAGGAATCGACGCGGAAATAAACGGAGCCGTCGCTGGTGGGGTAGGCGTGATTTTTTTCCAGCAGACGTTGGATCAAACCCACTTGTTGGGGAATGTGGGCCACGGCACTGGGTTCCACATGGGGAGGCAATAGATTGAGGGCCTGGGCGTCCAAGTGGAATTGATCCAGCCAAAGCCGGGTGAAGTCGTGGAGGCTTTTACCTTCGGCCTGGGATTGGCGGATGGTTTTGTCGTCCACATCCGTGATGTTGCGGACGTGGCGGACACGGGTGCCGCCCAATTCCATGACACGGCGGGCCACATCCTGCAGGACGAAGGTGCGGAAATTGCCGATGTGAGCCGGGCCATAAACGGTGGGGCCGCAGCAGTAGAAGCCTACGACACGCCCGTCCGCGGGAAGCACGGGACGGATCTCGCGTTCCATCGTGTCATAGAGATGCAGGGGTGTGGCCATAAGAAGAGCATCCAACCGGAATTAGGCAGAGACCGCAAGAAGAAGCACGAGGAAGGCAAGCTGAGCTGCGATTTAGAGGATAACCTTTTCCCGCTTTATCTCAAGTCAGACATGCGCTAGTTTGGAAAAGTTATGTCTGCCAACACGATACTCTTTGCCCCACGAGGCGATAAACAACAACTCGAAGCCGGATCCGCCTTGGCACCCAAGTTTGACCGGGACGGCTTGATCCCCGTGGTGACGACGGATTATCAAAGCGGCGAGGTTTTGATGATGGCTTACATGAACGAGGAGGCCTTGCGCCAAACGATTGAGTTGGGAGAAGGTGTTTACTGGAGTCGCAGTCGTCAGGAGATTTGGCACAAGGGCAAGACCAGTGGGAATGTGCAGATTGTGCGGGAGTTGAGGATTGATTGCGATCAGGACGCGCTGTGGATGCGGGTTTCGGTGATTGGGGACGGGGCGACCTGTCACACCGGGTTCCGCTCTTGTTTTTATCGTGCAATACCGACGGGGGCGGCGGCGAAGAGCGGCGTGGCGCTGGAGTTTAAGGAAAAGGAAAAACTTTTTGATCCGGAGCAGGTTTACCGGAAGAAGAGTTAGAGCTGGCTAGGTCAGGATGATGGTCCGGGATCGGTGGGCAGAGCTTTTTCGTTCCAAGAGCGCCAACCGCCCGCCAGGGAGAGGATTTTGGTGTAACCCATGGTTTGAAGGTTGAGGGCGGAGAGGGCGGAGCGATAGCCGCCGCCGCAATAAAGAATGAGTTCCTGATCCTTGTCCGGGAATTGATTTTCCACGTCCCGCTCCAAAATACCGCGTCCGAGGTGATGCGCGCCACGGATTCTGCCCTGAGACACTTCGTGATCCTCCCGCACATCAATCAACGTGGCCTGACCAGATTCCAGTCGGGCGAGAGCCAGTTCCGGAGTGATTTCCTGAATCTGGCGGCGAGCCGTTTCACAAAGCTGCTGAAAAGCGGGGGAATGTTTCATGAGGGAAAGTTAGAGCAAGGTGGACGGAAGGAAAAGAGACAAAAGAAACCAAGCCCTTCAAAGCCTCGGATCGACGGGCTCGCTTTCCAAGGCTAGCACACCAAAGACGCATTCGTGAACGCGACGGAGCGGTTCCCGGCGGGCAAAACGTTCCAGTCCTTCCACGCCCAAAGCAAACTCGCGCAGAGCCAGAGAACGTTTGGAGGAAAGGCCACGTTTGCGTAGGCGTTCCAAATTTTCCGGCAGGCTGTATTCCGGGCCGTAGATGATGCGGAGATATTCCTGCCCACGGCATTTGACGGCAGGTTGTGCAAGGCCGCGTCGTCCTTTGGCGATAAAATCCAGCGGTTTGACCACCATGCCTTCGCCCCCCTTTCCAGTCAGTTCCAGCCACCACTCGATACCGGATTGCAGACTGGCATCATCCAGCAGATCGATGATTCTGTAAGGAGTTGCCAACAAGAGTCCGCTCGTGTCGGCTTCGCAAAGTTTGCGGATGGTTTCCATGTGCCAGATGTGATCCCGATCTGTGTGAGTCTTCCCTTTCGTGGCCAGAAGATGGAAGGGAGCCAGCTTAAAATCGGATAACGAATTCACGGGCCAGCAGTAGTGCTGATAAGCCTGCACATAAGAAGCATGGCACTTTAGTTTCTCTTGAAAACGCTGATGCAAGGCGGCCAAGGCCTCGCCGCGGCCTGCGGCACCTGCCAGCAATTCAAGGGTTGGAGGCAGGGCGGATCGACCTGCTGCTCCGACGGCGGCATACTGTTGACGGATCAATTCCTGTGCCTTGGCCGACCATGGCATGAGTTCACAATCAAAACAGGCCCAATCTGTTTGGTGTTCCTCCCAGAAACCGGAGCTGTTTAGGGACTCGCGGACAAGATCGAGTAATTCTTGTTCGAGAATACGGTCTTCAAAAAAGCGTCTTCCGGTGCGGGTATAAACAATCCCTATGCCGTCGCCATCCGATGCGGGAATACCGAAGTGCTTTTGCACCACCTCCTCATTTTGACAAATCACCATGACGGCCCTTGAACCCATGTGCTTTTGTTCACAAATGACTTGGGGCACGGCTTCATGGCGATAGTAGGAAAAGGCCTCCGAGGGATGCTCTAGAAAACCCTCCAATTGCGATGTTTCGGGAGGCGACATGGTCGGAGGTAGGTAGATCAGCCATTTGGGATTGGCGGCAAAGCGGCTCATGACTTCCAACGCTGCGGTGGCGTTTTCTTCCCTCACCGTCACATTGTTCATCAGTCGGGTGCCGATGACCCGTTTGCCGCTGACATCGGCCAAATCCAATGAGTCGTCGAGCTGCTGTTGAGTGCTGAGGGCCGGAGCCTGTTGGTCTTGCGGAATAAATGGGCGCGCCGGTTGGGCATAGGTTTGTTTGGCCGCGACAGAGAGGATTTCCAATTCGGGATAACGTAAGGCGGTCAGCTTGCCACCGAAGACGCAGCCGGTATCAATGTTGAGAGTGCGGTTGACCCATTCTGGTTCGGGGATCGGAGTGTGGCCGTAAATCACCCGGGCCTTGCCACGATATTCAGCCGCCCAGTTGTAGCGGACAGGAAGACCAAACTCGTCGGTCTCCCCGGTGGTTTCACCAAAGAGGGCGAATTCCCGGACACGTCCTGAGCCGCGCCCCTGCATGGATTCTTTCATCCCGGCATGGGCGACCACGAGGTTGCCTTCATCAAAAACATAATGGCTGACCAGAGAGTCGAAGAATTCCGCCGCGACACGTGAGAAGCCGAGGTAATGTTTTTCGTAGCTTTCGAACTGCATGAGGGATTCGGCCAAGCCGTGCGTGATCTGGACATTCTTGCCGAAAATTTTCCGCATGAATTTGATGTCATGATTTCCGGGCACGGCCAGCGCGGTTCCTGCTTTGACGGACTCAAGAGCAAGGCGGACGACTTCGGGAGATTTCGGGCCGCGATCCACCAGATCACCGACGAACAACATGCGCCGACCTTCTGGATGCGCCCAAGCTCCGCCGGGCTGTTCGCTATAACCCAGAGAAGTCAGCAGTTCGATCAGTTCATCATAACAACCGTGGACATCGCCGATGATGTCGAAGGGACCGTGGTCGGATTTGCGGTTATTCCAGAGAGGTTGACGTTCGATGACGGCGGCATCGACTTCTTCCAGAGACTCCAGCACATGCACATGGCGGAAGCCTTCGCGTTCCAGCCCGCGCAGGGATTTGCGGAGTTGTTGACTGTGCTGCCGGACGACATGAGGGCCAAAAGTCCGATCGGTCGGGATGCGTTGCGTTCCAGGCAGATCTTCTCCGGAAGGTTCAGGACGATGGCAACGGGCAGACAGTGATATTCGCGGGCCAGAGCCACGAGAGGCTTGCGTGCTTCCGGTTGGACGTTGGTGGCATCAACCACCGTGAGAAGACCACGGGCCAAACGCTTGGCGGCGATGTAGTGTAGGGCCTCGAAGGCATCCTTGGTTGCCTCCTGATTGTTCTCGTCATCAGACACCCAGCCACGACAGGTGTCCGAGGAAAGAACCTCCGTCCCCTTGAAATATTTCCGGGCAAAGGAAGACTTGCCGGAACCGGAGGGGCCGATGAGGACAACCAGGGAAAGTTCAGGAATCGTTAAATTCATTACGCGAGTCTTACTTAGGGCCTTTGCGCAGTCTAAGGAGCAGTTGATTTAGTGATTCCCGAGTCAGATCATCAGGTGTTTCGCGCAAGGTGCTTGCTTGATGTGCGTTTTCCAACTCGATTCTAAGTCGAAGATATTCCTTTTCGTGGAATGTGATATCGGAATCGTTTAATGTAGACTGTTCTGGACCAGCTAATTTTCTAGAGATTAATTCAGGAATCTGTTGCAACCGAAAATCTTCATTCAAGATATTTAAATCCGCTTCGATGCGGCCGGACCTCATTAAATGAATGCCGGTTAAAAGCACGCGATAGACATAAAGAAGAGGCTTTACTCGGCGGGGCGATTCTTTGAGAAAAAGATTCCATTGAGTTTCGGAAAAACCAAAATAATGGTGGCTATGATGGCGGGTGATACAGCCTTCGGCGATGACTTTGAGTTCTGCATGCTGCTGTGTTGTATAGACGATAAGGGGGGAGTATAATTGCTCGAGCACGTAGCCGTTTTTCTTCAACAACAGCTTGAAGAATTTACAGGCATCGTGGCTGACGATGTCCATATCCAGACCTTCCATTATGCGGGAGTCCTGCACGGTTTCGTCCTGAATATCCAGGCCGCCAAATTTTTCCAAGGGCAGTATATGGACTCCTCTTAAGTCAAAATCTGAATCGGGTGATGGAAAACCATACAAATGGGCTCCACTAATACTCGCAAAAAGTAGAGGATAAGGTTGAGCCTTTACGATTGTCTGTAGGCGAGGATCGATAGTCATAGAAAATCCAATTGTCTCCGCCTGGCTTTAATTAGAAATCCGTTTACGGTTTCGTAATCTGGACGTTCCGGCAACTCAGTTGTAACTAAGGCTTTTTCAAAGTCGGCGTGTAAATCCATTCTCCATGTGTTCACTTCTTCCCATGATAAAGTTCCAGACTTCACGGCGAGAAGTCGCGCCCGGTCTTTTTCCACTTGAACAGGAATGTAGGATTCTCGCAAGGTGGCGGCTCCCGTCAGGAGAAGCCGCAAAAGATGCATGGCGTGCTTCCATTTAATCTCGCCTTGATTGCGGAGATCTTGCTCGATTTTTTTAAATTGGCTTAGAGCGTAACCGTTAAAAGTCTGGAAAACCATTTGAGACAAGAACGATTGTCGAATCTCCAGCAACTCACTGCCTAGAGGTGTAATTTTATCGATTAAGGGTGAATAAAGGCACTCAAGAATGTTGGGGTTAGCTTTGAGAGCCATTACCACAAATTTCTGCAATTCCCACAGGCACCACTGACCTTCATGATCCTCAAATTGTTCAGGAGCCCCATAAAGAGACCATTGAAGATCAGCGGGTGCCACATAAACACCTCGTAAATCTGTGTCGGAATCTTGAGTGTCTAACCCGTAGGCACGGGAGCCTACGATGCAACGATAAATCACATGGTTTTCGAGTGAAAAATTACCCAAGGCTCCAGCCCCCGGCAAACGATCCTTGAAATGTTTTAAAACAGAAAAATCAGACACTTCCATCGAAGCTTCAAATCCGTCAGGAAAGCGAACGAGGTAATTTTCCCCTGACACGGCAGGTGTCCGGGTGATTACACCCACGGCACCGCGAGGGTGAACTAAAGAACGGTTTGATCCACGAATTTCTTTGGCGACCACAACTTGGGTGCCTGCCGAAATGTTCAGAAGTTGGTGACTCATTGGGAACCCCGGTTGAAAATCCCCAGTTGTGTCGGAGAGCCTACTTGAAGATCATCGTTCCCAACTGGCAAAAATCGAACCGTATATCCTTTTTCGTCAGCAACACGTTCTGCCCACATTTGAAATTCCTGCCGAGTCCATTCAAAGCGGTGATCTTTGTGGCGGAATTTTCCGGCGGGAAGAGTCTCGAACTTCACGTTGTATTCCGCGTTCGGCGTGGTGACGATGACGGTCTTGGGCTGGGCAAATTCGAAGACGGTTTTTTCGAGGGCCGCCAAGCGGGGCGGGTCGAGGTGTTCGATGACTTCGACCAGAGCGGCGGCATCGAATCCCTGCAATCGCGCGTCCCGGTAAATCAGAGAGCCGTGCAGGAGTTTGATCCGATTTTTTTGGAATTCCGGCAGCCGATCCAGCTTCAGGCGGTCGGAGGCTTTTTCCAGCACGCGGTGTGACACGTCCATGCCCACGATTTCCGTGAACTGTTTTTCCTGGAGCAAGAGGCGCAGGAGGTTGCCTTCGCCACAGCCCAGATCCAGAACCCGCTGGGCACCGGAACCTTCAAGCTGGCCAGCACGGTGCCCATGCGTTGCTCATTCAGGCTCAGCACTTTTTCAATGATTTCTTCCTGGGCATTGTGTTCGGCTTCCGCTTCGTCGGGGTCTTCCGCTAAATCATTAACCAGATGTTCCAAAGCCGAGGAGGTCAGGCGTTTCTGGAATTTCAGGTAGCGGTTGACGATGTGTTCCTTGAGGGGATGTTGCGGCAACCAGCCTTCTCCGCGTTTGAGTAGTTTTTCCACTTCGTCTTCGCCCACCCAGTAATGTTTGTCGTTGTCCAGAACGGGAATGAGAACATACAAATGCCTGAGCAGATCTTGAATACGGAAGTTGCCGCGCAGCGTGACATTGAAACAGTTGCTGGTTCCCCAGTCCGGGAATGTGGGGTCGAGAAGCTGCCCTTGAGCTTCGACGGTATAGCCCAACGGTTCGAAGAGTTGGCGAAGAAAGCTTTCGCCGCCCCGGCAGGGCAGGGCCGGAAGATGGGCGACCAAGGGAAAAACGGTTTCGACCAGTTCGGGTTTATCTTTGCAGCGTCCGTTCATCGCGCTGCTGAAAAGTTCGGCCAAGGCTACGCTCAGGAAGGAGGAGGCCACGTAAGCCCGATCATTGACATATTGGTCGAGAGCAAAACCCTCACCGGAGGGACCTCCGCTTTTCCTAACCAAAGCCACGGAATCGACCTCCAGCAAAAGAGCGACTTTGGCGCGTTGTGGGGTGTATTCTGGATAGAACACATGAGCCTGACCAAATGACATGGGGAAGCTTTGCAGGCGGTCGGGATGCTTATGCAGCAGAAAGCCCAAGCCATCAGCCTGGGGATGTAGGATTTCCAAGGTTAGGAGCATGTGGTGTGGGGATACTCAACAACAGCAAGAGTTAAAAAAGAAGGCTAAAATAGAAGCCATGGGAATCAGTCCTCGCAGAGAAGATTTCCGATGGTTCGTTGGTGGTTTGGATTTGGAGGAAAATTTTTAACGCAAAGGTCGCCAAGGGGTTGAGACGCTAAGGTTGTGGGGAGTGAAGGTATGATGGGCGTTACTTGGTAGGTTTCGTATCGGATACCTAGCGCTGGCGGGGTAATCTCCATGGGAGATGCGGGCTGGGTTAATTTTTTGCCAGATCGTAAAGGGAGATCACGCGAATGTTCGAGACTTTGAAGAGGGGCTTGCCGGGTTTTTCACTGGTGATGAATTCTTCCACCCCCTGCCGGAGTGCCGAGGCAAGATGCAAGGCGTCCATGGCCGCGATACCATGGGTTTGGCTCAGAAGCATGGCCGATTCCGCAAGTTGTGGGCTTAAGGGTTCCTCTCCGCGAACGGTCTGGAAGTAAAGTTTATAAAAGGCGACTTCATCCTTTTGTCGATGGAAGAGAGCCTTGGGCAGAAGTTCCAACCTGACCAGGGGCGAGCTGAAAAAGGTTCGGCGCGGATCCTCCATGAGGGACATGGCCAGTGCGGCCTCGTGGGCTTGACCACGCCAAGCGGTCAGGAGCACACCTGAATCCAGAAATGTTTTTACGACAGACCTCCACGCCGCCGCCGCAGTTCCTGCGAGATTCCGCGTGCGTCCAGTGGTTCCAGACCATGCTTCCGCGATTTTTCCCGCAGCCGCAACAGATTGCGTCCGAGGGCGGTTTGTGGTTTCCAGGAAGGAGCCGGAGCTTCCCGCAGGAGTTTTTCTTCAACGGCTTCGCGGAGAAAGGAGCTACGATTCCCTCGTATTCTGCGTAAATGGGAAAGGGGAAGTTTGACGGAGACGATTTGCAGACTGTCGGTCATACCCGAAAGGTATTATTTTGGATTTGCCTTGTCAAGGCGCTCAGGCAGTCCTGTCAGAGCGAGTCAACTTGAAGACTCCCACGTTTCACACAAATGCCTAACAAAGAAATGGTTTAAGCTGGGGTGGAGCTGGGGTCTTTGGTGGTGGTGAAAACCAAGGACTGGTCTCGCAGTTCGACCAGGACGTGGCTGTGGTCGCTTACGGTGCCGGAGAGAATCTGGCGGGAGAGGCCGGTTTCGATTTCTTTTTGCAGGTAGCGTTTGAGGGGGCGGGCGCCGTAAACAGGGTCGTAGCCGTGGATGGCGACGTGTTCCTTGGCTTCCGGGCTGAGTTCCAGGCGGATGTGACGTTCCTCCAAACGTTTTTGGATTTGGGCGAGTTGCAGCTCCACGATGCGTTCGATCTCCGGCAGGGTCAGGGGTTTGAAGAGGACGATGTCATCAACACGGTTCAGAAACTCGGGCCGGAAGTGTTGACGCAACTCGGCCAGCACCTGGTTGCGGGTGCTTTCATCAATGCTGCCGCTTTCTCCCGCGTTGCCGAGGAGGAGATGGCTGGCGATGTTGGAGGTCATGATGATGAGGGAGTTTTTAAAATCAACGGTGCGACCCTGGCTGTCGGTGAGGCGCCCGTCGTCGAGGATCTGGAGGAAGAGATTGAAAACGTCGTGGTGGGCCTTTTCGATTTCATCAAAAAGAATGACGGAATAAGGTTTGCGGCGGACGGCTTCGGTCAGTTGACCACCTTCCTCGTAGCCGACGTAGCCGGGAGGAGCACCGATGAGGCGGGCGACGGCGTGTTTCTCCATGTATTCGCTCATGTCAATGCGAACCATGTTGTCCTCGGAATCGAAAAGTGAGGCGGCCAGGGCGCGGGCGAGCTCGGTTTTCCCGACGCCGGTGGGTCCGAGGAAGATGAAGGAGCCGATGGGACGTTTGGGATCTTTCAGGCCGGAGCGGGCGCGGATCACGGCATCGGCCACGGCTTGAACGGCTTCGTCCTGACCGATGACTCGGTCGTGGAGGATACTGTCGAGACGCAGGAGTTTGTCCTTTTCCCCTTCAAGAAGGCGGGAGACGGGAACGCCGGTCCAGCGGGAGACAATTTCTGCAATTTCGTCGGCGTTGACCTCTTCCTTGAGCAGTTGAGGGCCCTGGGCTTTGGCGGCGAGATCCTGTTCGGTCAGGCGCAGCTTTTTTCCAGGTCGGGAATTTGTCCGTAGTTGAGTTCGGAGAGTCGGCTGAGGTCGTTGTTGCGTTGGGCCACTTCGGCCTGATGGCGGAGTTGTTCCAATTGACCGCGCAGGGTGCGGAGTTTTTCCACGTTTTCTTTTTCGCCCTGCCACTGGGCTTTGAGGGTGTCGCGCTGGGCCTTGAGATCGGCCAGTTCTTTTTCCAAAGGTTTGAGGCGTTCGCGGGAGGAGCTGTCGGATTCCTTTCGGAGAGCTTCGCGTTCAATTTCCAGTTGCATGACGCGGCGTTCGAGGGATTCGAGTTCCTCGGGCATGGACTCAATTTCCGTGCGGAGTTTGGCGGCGGCTTCGTCCACGAGGTCGATGGCTTTGTCCGGGAGGAAGCGGTCGGAGATGTAGCGGTGGGAGAGGACGGCGGCGGAGACCAGGGCGGCGTCCTGGATGCGGACGCCGTGGTGCAGTTCGTAACGTTCGCGCAGGCCGCGGAGGATGGAGATGGTGTCCTCCACGCCGGGTTCCTGCACGAGCACGGGCTGGAAGCGGCGTTCGAGGGCGGCGTCCTTCTCGATGTATTTGCGGTATTCGTCCAGGGTGGTGGCGCCGATGCAGTGGAGTTCTCCGCGGGCGAGCATGGGTTTGAGCATGTTGCCGGCGTCCATGGCTCCTTCGGCCTTGCCGGCGCCGACCATGGTGTGGATTTCGTCAATAAAAAGGATGATTTGTCCGGCGGCGCGGGTGATTTCCGAGAGCACGGCTTTGAGGCGTTCTTCGAATTCTCCACGGAACTTGGCTCCGGCGATCAAGGCACTGAGGTCGAGGGAGACGATGCGTTTGTTTTTCAGGCTGTCCGGCACGTCTCCGGCGACGATGCGGCGGGCCAAGCCTTCGACGATGGCGGTTTTACCCACGCCGGGCTCACCGATGAGCACGGGGTTGTTCTTGGTGCGGCGGGAGAGCACCTGGATGCAGCGGCGGATTTCGTTATCGCGTCCGATGACGGGGTCGAGTTTGTTTTGTTGAGCGAGGCGGGTGAGGTCGCGTCCGTATTTTTCCAGGGCTTCGTAGGTGGCTTCGGGATTGCTGCTGGTGACGCGCTGGTTGCCCCGGACTTCGGTCAGGGCTTTGAGGAAATCGTCCTTCTTGAATCCGAGTTCCTGGAAGATCTTACCCACGCCGGAGCGGGAATCTTCCTCGAACATGGGGAGGAGGAGGTGCTCGACGCTGACGTAGTCGTCCTTGAGGCGTTTGGCTTCGTCGCGGGCTTTGGCCAGGAGGGAATTAACGCGCTGGGTGACGTAAGCGTTGCCGGGTTGGGGGTGGGAGCCGGAGATGCGGGGCAGTTTATCGAGGTGTTGTTCCAGTTTGGCACTGAGCAGGTCGAGGGAGATTTGGCATTTTTCCAAGAGACGGGGGACCAGGCCATTTTCCTGAAGGGTCAAGGCAAGCAGGAGGTGTTCGACATCCTGGCTGGAATGGCCAAGTTGGCGGCGAGTTGTTGAGACTCGGCGAGAGCAAGCTGGGCTTTTTCGGTAAAATGGTTGAGGTCCATATACGTAGTTCTGCACAGGCTATGCCAGATGCTTGGACAAGCAAGGGAAGGGTGTTGTGGACTGGAGAACAAGAGAGGGTGGGGCTTGCGAGCGGGGGCTGGCGGGAAGAAGGAGAAAAACCGGAAAGGAAAGCTCGCCAGAATGACACAAATGGGGATGATGAAGCGACAAGGCGGCGACAAAATGACGCACAAGAATTAGGGGGTCAGCAGTGATGAGGTGAGGTGATGGCTGGGGGGGCTTGCTTGGGCTGGGCTTGGGGAGCTTGGGAGAGGCTATTGATTTTTG
>JAAUTS010000111.1 GCA_012031345.1 Blastochloris sp.
GTTGGGATCTTTTTTCTTTCGGGCTTTCCAATTTTCGATCAGTTGATTTTCCTTGTCCTCCATCCACTTGGGGCCGGGCATGATGCCGGCCTGTTCACCGGGGATCAACGGGGTGCCGTCCTCGTCGGTGAGCAGTCTGTCTCCGAAGCCGAGTTTGGTGCCGATGTTGACGATGGAATCAATACCCGTGAGGACGCCGAGTTGGTAGAAGAAGGTGTTGGTGGACCATTCCAAGGCGGTTTTGACATTAACGTTGCCCTGTCCAGCGACGTTGCCGGGCCAGTCGTTCCACCAGCGGTTGGCGATGGAAACGGCGGCGGGGGAGTAGATGGTGGTGTTGGGTCCGAAGTTGATTTTGGGATTGTTGAGGGCGGCGAGGGCGACGACGGTTTTGAAAGTGGAGCCGGTGGCGTAGGGGGAAAGGGCGCGGTTGGTGAGAGGTTTGGTGGAGTCCGTGGTCAGGCGTTTCCATTCATTGGGATCAAGGGAAGGGGTGAAGCTGTTAGGATCAAAGCTGGGCACGGAGACCATGGCCAGGATGTCACCGGTGCGGGGGTCCAGGACCACGGCGGCGCCCCGTCCGACCCTGCGCATGGTTTGTTCGACGATGTGCTGGATGCGGGCATCAATGCTGAGATAAACGGTGCCGCCGACGGTGGGTTGCTGGATGGCGTCGGCACCGAGGATGTAGCCGACATTATTTTGCGGAGCATTTTGTAGCCGGGCTGGCCTTGGAGGTAGGCGTCGAAGGTTTTTTCGATGCCTTCTTTACCGATGGATTCGGGGACGAAGTCGGAGTCGCTGCTGATTTCCTCGACGCGACCGACGTAGCCGAGGATGTGGGGGGCGAGGGCGCCGAAGTTGTAGGTGCGGACGGGGCGGGCGGATTCCTGAATGCCGGGGATGTTGACGCTGTGTTCGGAGAAGGTGGAGAGCTGGGGAAAGTCGAGATTGCGGACGAGTTGGAAAGGAACGTTGGGGGTTTGGTAGTAGTGGGTGAGAAGTTCTCTGGTAGTGAATTCTTTTTTGAGGGCGAGGTTGTCGAAGACGTTGCCCGTGCTTTCTTCGAGGATGGTGGCGACGTCCGCCATTTGGACGGAGCGGCCGGGGACGTTGGTTTTGGGAAGTTTGCCGCGTTTGCTGCGGGAGTAGTAGCCGACGAGTTCGCGGAGATAGACGTCGATGTCGATGCTGGCGCGATTTTCGGCCAGGCCGATGCCGTTGCAGTCCACGATGCTGCCCCGGGCGGGGGAGAGGACGACGGGAACGGTGGTTTGGTTGCGGAGGCTGGCGGCGTAGAGTTCCCCTTCCTTCACCTGGATGCGGTGGAGGGTGAGGATGAGAACGGCGGCGGCGGCGACGACGAGGAGGCGGAGCAGCCAGAGCCGTGGCTCGATCTTGCTGGTGGGGTTATCGATGAGCATGGGCGTAGGACGCGCTGCGGGCGTTGCGTCTGTTTCGGAGCTGGGAGCCGGGCAGGCGGTCCAGCAGCCAGAAGAAGGGCAGGCAGAGCAGGGCGTTCACCGTTGAAAGTTTCAGAATCTCAACGCTGAGCATGAGGTTCCAGGACCAAAAGCCTTCCGAGACCAAAAAGAAGAGCCGATCCAGGGAGAGGTAGCTGAAGGCGGCGACGAAGGTGAGCAGGATGAGGAAGAGCGAGTTGCCTCCCTCGACCCAGGGGCGCTGACTGCGGACGATGAAGACGACGCAGCCCCAGAGCAGGGGGCCCATGCCGACGTAGTTCATGAGGAGGAGGTCATGGAGCAGTCCACCGGAGATGATGAAGAGCATGAGGGTGAACTCATGGGTGCGGAGGGCGGAGTAGGTGAGGAGCAGAGGGGTGAGGTTGAGGAGCCAGTTGTCATGGCCGAAGAGCGGGGGGATGAGGGGTTGGGCGTAGAGCATGACGCAGAACAGGAGCATCATGAGGAGGGAGTAGGGTATCATGTTATTTGACCCCCACGATGATGAAGACTTCATGCAGGTTATTCATGTCCACGGTGGGCTGGACGACGCCTTCCCGGTAAAGGCCGAAATTTTTGTCAGCGGAGAGAGGCGGGGCTTCGGCCACGACGCCGATGAGGAGATTGGCGGGGAAGATGCCGCCCAGTCCCGAGGTGAAGACGCGTTCCCCGGCGGCAAACTCGGTCTCACGCGGGACGAAGGAAAACCGACAGGTGGCGTTGCTGTTGTTCATGGCGGGCATGCCGGTGATGATGCCCTGGGCGCGGCTGCTTTCGGTGACGGCGGAGATTTTGCAATTTTCATCCACCATAAGAATGACGCGGGTGGTGTAGGGTCCAACCTCGGAGGTTTCCCGACAACGCCGCGGGGGCTGATGACGGGCTGGTCGGAGGCGAGTTCGGGGTCGTCCTTGTAACCGCGGTTGATGATGACGGCGTCCCACCAGTTGGAGGGGTCGCGTTGGATGACGCGGGCGGAGAGAAGTTTGAATTGGGAGTCGTTGCGGAAGCCCATCAATTCCTTCAGGCGTCCATTTTCCTGTTGGAGTCCGCTCAGGACGAGATTTTGGGCGGCGAGTTTGGCGTTGGTTTCGCGGAGGTAGGCATTTTCTTTGCGGAGTTCGTCGATGTTTTTGATGCCGCCCTGGGCGCCATAGAGACGTTCCTGCACCCAGCCGAGAGAGCGTTGGAAGGGGGAAGAGATGGTGACGGAGCCCTGGGCGATTTTATCCCGGAGCCCGCCGGGCAGGAAGTAGCCGAGGATGGCCAGGGCCACAATGATGAGTGCCCCGATGTAGTAGATCGGCCTGGACATGACTAACGACCTTTTGGTTCCTGCTTCCCTTGGACGGTGCCTCTGGGGTTGGCTTGATTGCTTGATTCGGTTAGGAACGCAGATCTGCGGAGGTCAGTTTGGTCAGGAACTCCAGTTCCTGTAAAACTTTGCCTGTGCCCTCGGCCACGGCACTGAGGGGATCTTCCGCCACATAAACCGGGAGTCCGGTTTCTTCGGCGATCAATCGGTCCAGGCCGCGCAGCAAGGCACCTCCGCCCGCCAAAACGATGCCCCGCTCGACCAAGTCGGCGGAGAGTTCCGGAGGGCAGCGTTCCAGGCTGATGCGGACCGACTCCACGATGGTGGAGATGGGGTCGAGCAGAGCCTCGCGGATTTCCTGCGATGTTACGGTTAAAGTCTTGGGTAGGCCAGCCACCAAATCGCGTCCTCGGACTTCGATGCTGGTTTCCTTTTCCATGGGGTAAGCCGAGCCGATCTTGATCTTGATCTCCTCCGAGGTGCGTTCCCCGATGACGAGGTTGTAGGCACGCTTCATGTAGTTGACGATGCTCTCGTCCAGCTCATCTCCGGCCACGCGGATGCTGCGGCTGAAAACGATACCGGCCAAGGAGATGATGGCTACTTCCGTGGTGCCGCCGCCGATGTCCACGATCATGCTGCCAGCGGCTTCCTGCACGGGGAGGCCGACGCCGATGGCCGCGGCCATGGGTTCCTCGATCAAGGTGACCAAACGGGCACCAGCATGGTAGGCGGATTCGCGCACGGCGCGTTTTCCACTTCCGTGATGCCGGAAGGAACGGCGATGACGACGCGGGGGCGTGGTGCCATGAAGCTGCGGCCACGGTGGACCTTTTTGATAAATTGCTTGAGCATCTCCTCGGTGATTTCGAAGTCAGAGATGACGCCGTCTTTGAGGGGACGAACGGCGATGATGTTGCCCGGAGTGCGGCCCAACATGCGTTTGGCTTCATCTCCGACGGCGAGGACATTTTTAGTGCCCTGCTGCACGGCCACGACGGAAGGTTCACGCAGAACGATGCCGCGATCCTTAACGTAAACGAGGGTATTGGCCGTGCCGAGGTCGATTCCGATGTCGCTTGAAAACAGTCCTAATAATCTATTAATCACAGTGTTATAAAAGTTTCTTTACTATCCACGATACCCCCATGAGTCAACATTCAAATACCCTGACAGCAGGATGTTCGGACCCGATAAGATTCGCGTATGAGGGGACTATCGCAAACTCTGAGGCTTTTCTGACAGGAAAAAATGACAATTTTATTCGCAGGCAGAAAAAGGGTCCTGGGCAAAGCAAGGTTGCCCCGAAAGAATATGCACGTAGTTTAAAGGAATGACGTTACCGGAAGAGATGGGGATCATGGTGCTGCCCGAGGTGGTTTTTTTTCCCCACAATTTGATGCCCTTGCATATTTTTGAGCCGCGTTATCGCCTCATGTTGAATCGGGCACTGGATGGGGATCGGATGTTTGCCCTGGCCCAGCCGGACCGCAAGACAGGCCGGAGGCCCTGCGAAGTGAGCGGGGTGGGGCTGATCCGGGCTTGTGTGCAAAACAGTGACGGCAGCTCCAATCTCATCCTGCAGGGGCTGTGCCGGGCGCGGTTTCATGAAATCGGCACCAGCTCGAATTATTACGTGGGAAAGCCGGAAGAGATCGTGGATGAGGAGTCCCCTGACACGGTGGAAAACGAGGCTTTGGCTACAAAAATTCTGGAGCAAGTCCACCACATTCAGGATTGTCGGGAAGCTCTCCCGCAGGAATTGCGCGATTTTTTGTCAGAGATCAAGGATTTCCACATGTTGGTGGACATCGTGGCAGGCAGCTTTATCAAACACCCCGAGCGCAAGCAGGAGCTGTTGGAAACACCCAATCTGAGCCGACGCCTGCGGATTCTGGCCATCTGTCTGTGCCAGGAATATCCGAAGGACGCGGCCTGAGCCACGCATCTGGAGGCCGGGAAGAGTTTCTTACCGGGGCTGAAAGTTTTTTCTTGGAGATAAGTTCCGAGTCATTTACGTTGAAAACTTATGTTAAAGAAAATCAAGTGGAACAAGCCCTGCCTCTTCATCGGCAGCATCATGACACGGGAAGGTCTCGCCCTTCTGAAAGAATCCCAGGAACATGCGGACCTGATTGAAATCCGCTACGATGCGCTCTATCACGCCGGAGTGACGCCGGAGGAGTTGATCGGCTTTTTGGATCAAAGAAAAAACCGGGTGTTGCTGACCTTGCGCACCACCAGTGAAGGTGGCTTTCATTCCTGGAAGTCCACCGAGCGGGTGAATTTGTTCATGCAATTGATCAACCATGTCGATGTGGTTGACTTGGAGGTGAAAAACCTGAGCTTGATCGGGGACGTGCTGGCCTTTGCCCGTCAGGAAGATAAAGGCATCATCCTTTCCTCCCACGCCGTCAACCGCAAGCTGACCTATGGCAAGGCGGTCCGTATTTTGGAAGAACTGCGAGAATATCGCGTGCAGGCCTACAAGATCGCTTCCCTGGCCCGCACCAAGGAAGATCTTGGCGTTCTGGTGCGTCTGCTGCTCGACTTCCCCAAGCTGCGCCTCGGAGTGATGGCTATCGGGCCCAAGTCGGAAATCTCCCGCGTGGTGCTGCCGCACATGGGGTCGAAATTGGTTTACGGCTACCTCGACGCGCCCTCGGCCAAGGGCCAGCCTTCCTTCAAGGAAGTGGTCTCCGCTCTGCCGAGTCTGGTGGGTTAAGCCCGCGTTCGTCGCGGGGAGTGGCAGGGTCACGGGATCCTGCGCTTCCCCCGCGCCGCTCTTCATCCGGTCAGGCTCTCAGCTTTGAGCGTTGAGTTCCTGAGCCAGAGTTTGGCAGGCTTTCAAGTCCAGCTTGCCACTGGCCAACAGAGGGATTTGGGCGATGCAGGCATAGTTTTTCGGCACCCAAAGGTTGGGCAGGCCGCGGGCGGTGAAGCCCTGGCGGATTTTTTCCCGATCCAATTCCACCGTGCTCAGCACGATCAAAGCCTCTCCTTTTTGCACATCGCTCACGCCCATGACCACCACGGACAGTTCCTGGGCGGGGTCTTCCGGTTGGTTTTCCCGCGCGATTTCATAAACATGTTGTTCCACCGTGCCGTGCGGCACCATTTCCCCGCCGATTTTCGAGAAGCGGCTCAGGCGTCCTTCAATGTGCAGAAAACCTTCCGCATCCACGTGGCCGACATCTCCGGAGACATACCAGCCCTCGATCAGAGCCAGCGCGGTTTTTTCCGGGTCGTTTAAGTAGCCGGAAAAAACATTCGGTCCCTTGACCAAAGCACACCGGATTCGTTGGCGGGGATTTCCTCCTGCGAGCCGGGGCGGCAGACTTTGATGGTGATGCCGGGGCAGGGGCGTCCGATGCTGCCGTTCTTCCAGGTTTTCAAGGCTTGCCCACCTAGGCGCAGACCTTCCTTGGCCGGGACATTCACCCCGATGACAGGTGTGGTCTCGGTCATGCCGTAACCTTCACACACGGGGAGATCAAACTTGGACTCAAATTCTTCACGCAGAGGCGGGGGAAGCTTTTCCGCTCCGGTGACGACCAGATTGAGGCTGCTGAGTTGTTCCTTTTTGGCCTTGCGCAGGTAGCTCCGCAGAAAGGTGGGTGTGGTGACCAACAAAGCCGCGCGGTATTGGGCGATGGCCTCAACGATTTTACCCACCTCCAGCGGGGAGGGAAAGCTGATGACCTTGGGCCCGGAAATCAGCGGCCACCAGAGCGTCACGGTGAAGCCGAAGCTGTGGAAGATGGGCAGACAACCCATGAGGGAGGGCACCAAGCTGGGGGTGAGGATGGAGGAGATTTGGGCCACGTTGGCCAGGATGTTTTTGTGTGACAGGACCACTCCTTTCGGAGCACCCGAGCTGCCGCTGGTGAAAAAGCAGACCCGCCTCCCTCTCCCCGCCCTCTTCAGGCAGTCCCATGGCATCGGCCAGAGAATCCGCACTGAAAAGGAAAACCTGCAGACGACGGCTGAGCAGGTTTTGTTTGGAAAAAAGTTTCAGGACGGAGGGCAGATCCACTCGTTCCGGCGTCCAGGGAAAATCCTCCAGCTTCTTGACCAAAATCTCGGCCGTCAGGATGGTCCGGAGTGCGGCGGTCTGGATGGCGGATTCATTCCCGGCGCGACCCAGAGTGAAGTTGAGATTCACGGGGGTCTTGTTCGCCAGGATGCAAGCCAGATTGGCCACAGTCGCCCCCAGCCCCGGAGGCAGAACGATCCCCACGCGCGGGTCGGGCACATTTTTCTTAAGCCAGCAGGACAGCTCCCAAGCCACGGCGAGCAACATGCCGGCACTCAGGGAGCGGCCACCTTGGAAGCTGTCCACGATCAGGGTTTTGAATTGTCGCGCCTTCAATCCGCTCAGGCAGGCCCGGGCCAGATGGCCCTGGAAGGCGGGATGCGTTTCCGCGAGTTGGGCATTGAGCTCGGTCCAGGCTTGGCGAAAGGCGGGACCATGAAAATCCGCAGTTTTGATCGGGAAACCGAAGCCCAGGGCGTGACAGTCCGGCCAGCCCATCCAGGCCAGAGGTTTGTGCCAAAGACGCAGATCAGGCTTTTCATAATCCATGGCCAGGGTCGGCACCACGGTGGAGCGGGAGCGACGCACCACTTCCTCCAGTTGTCCGTCGTCCAAAGCCAGGCGGAGCAAACAGACACTCTGCCCGGCGTGTCGCGCCGCCAACACCAACTCAGCCAGGGCCCGCGTGTCCACTGTGGCCAGCAGTTGGACGTTCAGGGCGGGGAAGAGTCCGATTAGGCTTCCCGCTTCACCCGGACCTGCCACCCCGATCACGACAAGTTTTTGCCCAGATCCCGCTGCAGGGTCAGAGCACCCGCGTAACTTAGATTTTCCGTCACCAGCAGCAGATCTTTTTCCTCAAAAAAAAGGCGCGCGCCGCAGTTGTTTGACCTTGGTGCCGACGCGCAGGGACAGCTCGGCCAGACTGCGGCAGAGGGCATTGCCCCGGATCATGTTAAGCTGGGTTGATTCGTTCATAAGGCGACTTAACAGCAAGTGCGAGCCAAGCTCAATGCTGAACCGTGTGGGGTGGCTTCTGCGTGCGTACGCGTTCCGCCGCTTCCTCGCGGCCCATGGGCATGGCATCGATCCGTGCCGTCAACTCCTGCAAGGAAAAGGCTTGGTTCCAGCGATTTTTCTCGAAACCATCCCGCCCCAGCAGAATCGCGCAAAATTGATCCGGAGCCACCCGGAAATGTTGACGCAGCTTGGGATGTCTGGAGCCGGGGAAGTGGTGGCGCAGGACGACATCCCGTTCGCGCAAAGCCGGGGCAGATGCTTCCAGGTTTTTTAACAAGCGCAGATATTCCGGGTGTCCGGCTTCCGGGGCGAAGATCAGTAAGGGCCGCTTTTCCCAACGCAGTGCTTTGAGTTCCTGCACAGAGTCCGGCGGGATCGTGAGTTCCGGACTGAGAACGAGGCCGGCAGAGAGCAGGAGCAGAGCCATCATAGAATCAATCTAGCCCATGGGACGGGAGCCACAATCCCGGCCTTAGGGAGACACTGATTTAACCGCCAAGACGCAATGACCGCTAAGAAAGAAAAATAAATCACCCTATAAAAAACTGGCTTTCTTCGCGCTCCTTGTGTCGTTGCAGTTTGATGGCCTTTAATCCGTGGTTCCGGCTTATAAATCCAGGCCGAAGTAGTGGCGACGAAAGGCCAGCGGTGAGCGGCCCGTGTGGGCGCGGAAAGAATGGGCCAGGGCGGCGGGGGCCGAGAACCCGCATTCGTGGGCGATTTGTTTGATCGGGTCCAGGCTGCCCACCAGCCGCTCCTTCACTTTACGCAGACGGTAGTGGAGCAGCCACTGGTGGGGTGAGGTGCCGGTGTGTTGTCGGAACACATCGTGAAGATGAGGAACGGAACAGCCCGCCTTTTGAGCCAAGAGCTTCATGGGCAGCGGATCAGCGTAATGGCTTTTGATGTGTTCCATCACGGCCCGCACCTGCGGGGGATAAAGTCCGCTGCGGGTGGCCAGTTCATGACGCCGCACTTGGAACAACATGAGGCCGTGCAGATGCAGCATCAGCGCCTGGCGGTCAAAGCGTTCATCGACAAAAAGTCGCGGTGCCTCCTCGGCCAGGCTGCGACAAGCTTCCAGGTCAGGCCAGAAACTCAGGCGTGGCAGGAGTCGTCGCCGTGAGGGACGCACTTGAAAGTGAATGGCCAGACAGCGGTAGGGATGTTCCGGGTCGCTGCGCCCGATGGTGTGGTCGCCCGCCCGATTCCAAATCAGGTCGCCCGGACCCAGTTCCTGCCAGGTTCCTTCATGTTCAATCCAACCCCGTCCTCCCGTCATCAATTCCACCCGTTCCTGTCCGACTTGCAGGAGGCTGGGCAGAGGTTGAGTGCCGTGGCGTTGATGATAATGGGAGACATAACTCAGGGCCAGGGGAGGCTCGGATCCTCGGAAGGGAGAGACGATTTTTTTCATCAACAATCCTATTTTTCAACAACTCAGAAGAATTGGCAAAGGCAAATAAAGGAAGAATGATGTTGGGAACCTAGTATTTTACAATCATGAGCGAATCGTTACGTTTTGGATTTATCGGAGCCGGTGCCATTGCCGGTTATAGTGCGGACTCCATCAACAAACATCCCGGGCCCGGGTGGTTGCGGTGCAGGACACCAACGCGGCGCGGCGCGAGGCTTTGTGCCGCGAGAAAAACATTCCCCAATGTTATGCCCTGGCCGAGGAACTTTTTGAGGATCCGGAAGTGGACGCGGTTTACATTGCAGTGCCGAACAAGTTCCATGTGCCGCTGGCGGTGCAGGCCTTGGAAGCGGGTAAACATGTGATCTTGGACAAGCCCTTTGCCTTGAGCGCGGAAGAAGCGGGTCGCGCGGTGGAGGCGGCCAAGAAGTCGGGCAAGGTGCTGACTCTGGGAATGAACCAGCGTTTTAATGAATCCTCCCAACAGTTCCGCAGCATGGTGGCACAGGGGGTTTTTGGTGAGGTTTATCACGCCAAGGCTTACTGGCTGAGACGTTCGGGGATTCCGAAGTTGGGCACCTGGTTCGGGAGTCGGGAACTGGCCGGGGGCGGGTGTCTGTATGACATCGGGGTGCATGTCTTGGATCTCTGTCTTTATGTGATGGGCAACTTTGAACCGGTCTCCGCCTACGGCAGCACTTACAGCAAGTTCGGCCCGCGTGGTCTGGGGGAAGGCAGTTGGGGCAAGTCGGATCACACGGGACTGCCTTTTGAGGTGGAGGACTTCGCCACGGGCCAGGTGCGTTTTGCCAACGGAGCCACGGTTTCTCTGGATGTGACCTGGGCACGTCACTGCGAGTTGAACGACAAGGTGGACGTGGAATTGTTCGGCACGGAGGCGGGCGGATCGGTGTATGGGAAAAAGATTTATCGTCACGACCAGGCACTGGGGGCTCATTACACCCTGGAAAATCCAAGAGCCACGGTCAGCTACCCGCACTTGGATCGTTTCCACAACTTCATCAACCACATTCATGGGGAGGAAGAACTTTGCGTGACGTTGGAACAAGCGTTGACGGTGCAACGCATCCTGGATGCCCTGGCCCAATCCTCGCTCACGGGGGATTCCGTCAAACTTTAACCTATCTTCAATCCTCAAAAAATAATCGTTATGAATCCCATCCTCGACTTCGGTGTGCAAAGCTGGTGTTTCCGGCATTTCAAAGACAACGCCACGGTGGCCAAAAAAATTCGCAACATCGGTTTGACCAGCACGGAACTCTGCGGAGTTTATGCCAACTTCAATCAACCCGAGCAGTTCCCCGCCGTCCTGGCCGCATATCAGGAGGCCGGAGTTTCCATCTGTTCCCTTGGGGTGCAGACCTTCGAAGGCCAGGACGTGGAGAAGAACTGGTTTGAGTGCGCCCGCCTGGCGGGTGCCCGACACATCTCTGCTCATTTGAAGGTGGACAGTTATATGAAAGCCATCGCCAAAATCCGTCACTGGAGCCGGGAGTATGGCATTCGCGTGGGGCTGCACTGCCACGGGGGTTACATGTTCGGAGGTTCTCCGGATGTGTTGGATCATTTGCTGGCACTGGGGGGGCCGGAGATCGGCCTTTGCATCGACACCGCCTGGGCCATGCAGATCGGACCCGGTCCGGGCAACCCGGTGGAGTGGGCCAAGCGTTATGCTGGGCGCGTTTATGGAATTCATTTCAAGGACTTTGTCTTCGACCGCAACGGACAGTGGAACGATGTGGTGGTGGGCACGGGCAACCTGAATCTGCCCGCCTTCACTCAAGCCTTGCAGGACGGGGGCTTCGACGGCATGGCCGTGATCGAGTATGAGGCGGACGTGGAAAATCCCGAACCCGCCTTGAAGCAGTGTGTGGACTCCATGCGGGCGGCGCTGGCTTGATCCGCGCCGCGCCGTTCTTTTAAACCCAGCCTTGTTCCGTCAGGACCGCACTCAAGGCTTGATCGTGTTCGTCGCAGGGGAGCTTAATGACTTCCTGGATTGAGAAAAAAAGTCCGAGCCGCTGGACCCGGGCTGGCAGCGTGGCCAAGTGGCGATCATAAAAACCTCGGCCACGGCCCAGGCGTTGTCGCCTCCGGTCGTAGCCCAGCCCAGGCACCAGGATCAAATCCAGACTCGCCGGATCCACGCTTATACTTTGCGGACCCGGCTCCAGGAGATTCCAAGGGCCGGGGACCAAATCCTCCCAACGTCGCACTTGAAAAAAATCCAGTGTCTCACCCCGCACCCGAGGAAAGAG
>JAAUTS010000112.1 GCA_012031345.1 Blastochloris sp.
GGCAGAGCATCGCTTCCGAAGGAATGATCGGGAGATAACTTCCAAGGAAACTGTCCCAGCATGGCCAGATAAAGCTTCCCGTAGGTGTTCATCTTAGGAATCCCACCCAGACGCAAAATCACCGAGTGCGCTTTTTTCATCACCGGATCCTCCGGGGAAAATCCTGCCAACTTCAACGCCAGATAACATTTCACCGAAGCATTGATCTCGCTCGGGCCCCCTGGGTAAATGTTCCAGCCCCCATCTGCCAGTTGACGGTCCAGGATGTGTTTGACGATTTTGCCCTGCTTGACGTAATCGATCTCATCCATCCAATACATGTACAACATCATGTCGCAGACCAGGGTGGTATCGACGATGAGTTCCCCGATCCAGTAACCCTTTTCGTGCTGGAGCCGCTTGAGATAGGTTTGGCTGCGCTTGATCGCTGTATCCACTTTCGTGGCCAATTCCGGTTCCACCATCACCTTGAGTTGGTGATGCCCCATGGTCATCGTGCTGACGGAGGATGATGTATCTGTCTTGGACATACTCAGAAAACCATGGACAAAGCATGCATCCAAGTCAACTCAGCTTCGAGCCTCCGGCCCGGATTCAGGCAGGAGAAGTCGTCGCGGCATCCACCCGGATCAGATCCTTCAACTCCGGCCAATTCACTCCCGAAATGCTGTCAAACACACTAAGGTAGGCATTCACGTCCTCCTCCGGAAAGGCCTGATACAGCCCCTCCACCGCACTGCTGAGCTTTTTCTTGTCCACCGTCTCAGGAAAACGCTCCACACTGCCCGCCTGGTCATGCTCGATTCCCAGCGCATCCAAAAACGCATTCAACAAAGTCACCTGCTTTTGACCCAACCAGAGAATCATCAGATTCTGCGACAAAAGATGCACATTGGGCAGACCCAACAAGGGACGGAACAACTCATGCCGCTGCGCCCGCGGAGTCTCCAGAATGAGCTTGGGCCGCTTGCGCAACTGAGCCGACAAATCCTCCACCACCCGGCGATACAGCTTCTTGTCGTTCAAATAGGCGAACTCCAGGATTTCATGATTCTTCTCAGGACTCATCTTCTGCCAGTATTCAGTCGCATGCATAAGTGGGAAAGACTGGCCGGATCACGCCTCAAGGCAAGAACCTTTCCCCGCTAACAAGGTCCTGTAAAAGCCCACCCGGCCATCACGGCTTCAACTCAACTGTAGCGCGGCATTGACCCCGCTCTGAATCTCCTGAAAACGTCTGGCGTTCTCCGGGCGTTTGAAATCAGTGTTCCATCCAGGGATCATTTCATCGAGCCGGGCCTGACACTCCGACCGCGCCAGGAGACTGGGGAAACAACGCTGGACCACCTCCAAAACAATGTTGACCGAAACGGATGCTCCGGGAGAGGCTCCCAATAGAGCGGAGATGCTGCCATCCGCACTGGTGATGACTTCCGTTCCGTAATGCACAATCCCGGCTTCTCCATCCGTTTTTTTGATGGCCTGAACCCGGATGCCCGCATCAATCAATTTCCAATCCTCAGCCCGGGCCGCCGGATAAAAAACATGCAACACCTCCATGCGATCCGCCATGCTTTGTGTGCCCTGCTGGATCAAATAACGCACCAGTTCCAGGTTACTCAGTCCTATTTTAATCAGGGTCAGAATGTTGTCCGGCTTCACGGAACAGGGCAGATCCAGGTAACTGCCTTTGCGATGAAGAAACTTCGTGGTCCACGCGGCAAAGGGTCCGAAGAGCAGGGTCTTCCTGCCATCCAACACCCGCGTGTCCAGATGCGGCACCGCCATCGTCGGTGCCGCGTCCAAGGCCTGTCCATAAACCTTGGCCTGGTGACGTTGCACAATCTCAGGCTTGTCGCAGACCAACCACTGCCCACCAATAGGGAACCCCCCCATGCCCTTGCTCTCCGGGATGCCCGCCTTTTGCAACAAAGGCAGACTGCCCCCACCCGCACCCACAAAAACAAAGCCCGCACGATTTCGCCTCCGCTCCCCTGTCTCGGAATTGAGGATGACCAGTTCCCAGCCGGACCCCGTCCGGTTCAAATCCACCACCCGATGCGAAGAGGCGATGCCGCAACCCTCCTGCTGGGAAAGCCAATGCAGCAGTTTGCGGGAAAGCTCTCCGAAATTGACATCCGTGCCGCCATCCATTTTGGTGGCGGCGATTGGCACCTCGCCCCGACCCTCGGTCAACAATGGTGCCCAGGCACCAATGGTGGCCCGGTCGGTGCTGTATTCCATTTCCTTGAAAAAATGATGAGCGGACATCCCCGCATGACGGGCCTTGAGAAAATCCACCTGCTTCTGCCCGTGAACAAAACTCAGGTGCGACACCGGATTGATAAAATCCCGGGGCTGCGCAATTTTTCCCGAACGGACCGCATGACTCCAGAACTGCTTGGATTGCTCGAACTGTTCGAAAATCTGAATCACCTTGTCCACCTTCACCGTCCCGTCCGCCTCGGCGTGTGGGGTGTAACTCAGCTCACAAATCCCGGCATGACCCGTCCCGGCATTGTTCCAGCCGTGGGAGCTTTCCTGGGCCAGCTCGGATGTCACTTCATAAACCTGAATACGCAGGGCCGGGTCCAGACTCTTCAACAGCACTCCCAGATTGGCCGACATGACTCCGCTGCCAATCAGGATCACATCCGGGTTCTCAACATGTGTATTGTGGTTCATTCAGGGCTTTCTTATTTTTTTGCACCATAAACCGGACCAAATACCTCACAGGCCCGGAAATCCGCCGCTTCCAAACTTTCGGTTCCAAAACTTGTCCACGCACTCGGCCGGAACACCTGCTCCTCCGCCACATTGTGCATGTAAACCGGGATACGCAGCATGGCCGCCAACGTGATCAACTCCGACCCAATATGGCCATAGCTGAAGGCGCAATGATTCGCTCCCCAGGCATTCATGACCGAATACACATCCCGGAAAACTCCCGTCCCCCCCGTGCGTGGCACAAACCATGTCGTAGGCCAGGTCGGGTTCGTCCGCTCATCGAGGATGTCATGCACCTTCTTCGGCAACTCTAAGGTCCAGCCCTCCGCAATCTGCAAGGCTGGCCCCAGCCCATACACCAGATTCAAACGCGCAATCGTGACCGGCATGTTGCCCTTGGTCTGATATCGCGTGGACCAGCCGCCACCCGGGAAATACTCCGTGATCGAAGGATGCCAGGTCGTGGCATCGAGACACTTCTTCATTTCCGCCTCCGAAATCTCCCAGAAAGGTTTCATCGCCGGCTTGCCTTTGATGCTCTGCTCACCCGTGCCATCCAAAGCCGCCGGACCGGAATTGATCAGATGCAAAAATCCTCCCGCACCCAACCCCGTCAACTTGTGGCCCGACACCCGCTTGACCGCCGCCGGACTCCAATAAGTCCGCACATCCGCAAAGATCTGCGCCGTATTGGTCAATAAATGACCAAACAACATGGTCACCCCGTTCAACGCATCATTCTCCGTCGCCACCATGAACGGCTCCCGTATCCCGTTCCAGTCGAAGGAACTGCTCAGGATCGCCTCCAGAAAATCGCCATTCGGACAATGATCCGTCCACTGACGCTGACCCTGGAATCCACTGACAATCGCGTTGTGTCCGAAACTTTCCTCCCCGTAACCGAGATCATCCAGGACGGAGTTTCCAATCATCAAATCCCGCGCAATCAAGGCCATCTTGACTGACCACTCCCATTCCTGATCCAGATGGGCCCGATCCCGCTTGGTCTTCGGCGCGTTGTAGTCCTTGCCTTCTTTGCAATGTTTCTTCACCCAGGCCAGCGCCCGCTTGTATTCCTGCGGATCATAAATCCCCTTGTCCATGCGGCGAATGAACTCCGTCATGTCCACCGACTCCACCCGCATTCCCAGATACCGCTCAAAAAAGCCCTGATCCACAATCGACCCGGCAATCCCCATCGACGTCCCACCCATGGCCAGATAGGACTTGCCCCGCATCAACGCCACCGCCAGTCCCGCTTTGACAAATTGCAGCATCTTGGTCGAAACATCATCCGGGATTTTGCTGTCGCCCGCATCCTGCACGTCACGGCCATAGATGCCAAAGGCTGGCCAACCCTTCTGCGTATGCCCCGCCAACACCGCCGCCAGATACACCGCCCCCGGACGCTCCGTGCCGTTAAAACCCCAAACCGCCTTCGGTATCAACGGATCCTGATCCATCGTCTCCGACCCATAACACCAACACGGCGTCACCGTCAGCGAAACCCCCACATTCTCATTCTGAAACTGCTCCGCCACCAGCGCCGCTTCCGCCGCCCCGCCGATGCAGGTGGGCGGCACCACACACTCCACCGGGTGACCGTTGGGATAGCGCAACTGCGAGGAAATCAACTGTGCCACACGCTTGGCCAGATTGAGCGTCTGACTTTCCAGCGATTCACGCACCCCGCCCAGACGCCCGTCAATGGTGGGCCGGATGCCCACTCTCGGAAGTTTCCCCTGCCAGCATGTCAGTGTTTGATTTTTCATGAGATGACCCTTGTTGTGTTTTCTGCGTTGATTAAAAAATTCTTCCACTCACGGCTTCCCGCCCAAAATCTGTCTTCTACGAAACGCTTCATCCAGCCGCTTGTCAATACGGTCCGCATCCGCCTCGCTCATATACTGCGGACCACCCCAGGTTCCCATGCCATTTAAGGCCCGGGCCCACTTGTCTGCCATCAATAAAATGTTGAACACTTCCCGCGCACTTTGCCCCAGAGCCACCGGACCATGATTGACCATCAGCAGCAGCTTCGGCCCTTTCCCATGAGCTTCCCTGAAACGTATCAACTCACCCCTCACCGCCCGCGCCAGCTCCAAACCCGGATCCACGTAAGGCACCACCGCCACGTGACGACCACACACCACGATCACATCCGGATAAATATGCCGCAAAAATGGTTCCGCTCCCGCCTTGCTCGCCAATATCGACAACATCGATTCCGTGTGCGTATGCCCCACCCATTTCGCTCCGCCCAACTCCAGACAAAGTGCATGTAAAAACGTCTCCACCGAGGGATGCGGCATGGAAGGCTCCACCCGACAAGCTTGCAGAAAATCCTGCACCTCCTGCTCCGATGCCTCCCTCTCCACAAAATCCAACACCTCCCGCTTGTGCACCCGCGCAAACTGCTCCGGCTTCATCGTGCCCAGCGAACTGCCAGAACCCTTGACCCAAAAGGTTCCATCCCCCAGATCCGCACTGGTGTTCCCCTCTCCCAAAATCGCCAACTTCCGATCCTCCCTACCTAGGTCATGCGACAAGGTTGTTAATTCCTTCAAAATTTCACTCATACTTTTTTAACCAATTCTTTGTCTGTTCCAGTCCTTGTCACTCCATGCCTCAAATAACTGGGGCCGGCTTGAAAACCTGCACCTGAAACGAACGCGCTACCAACTCCCGCCCTGCCCGCAGAGACTCCAACTCGCCGTCCGCCACCATTTGCATCAAAATGTTCCCCAGAGAAGTCGCCTCCACCGGCCCGGCCACCACCTCACAACCCGTGCGATCCGCCGCCAACTGATTCAACAGACCATTCAGGGAACCTCCCCCGACAATGTGAATCCTTTCCACCTTACGCTCCGTCACTTTTTCCAACGCCACTTTGACCTCGGCATACTTGTGGGCCAGACTTTCCAAAATCAAGCGGGTGAACTGACCGGGTGTTGTCGGGACGGGAATTTTGTTTTTTTGACAATAAGCGACGATAGCCTCGGGCATGTTCTCCGGCGCCGTGAAGTCAGGCGCATCCACATCCAGCCAGGCCGTCGCGAGCTCCTCCTGCCCGGCCAGACGCACCAAATCCGCATAATCCAGAGTGGACCCTCCCGCATCCCAGTGCCGTTTGCATTCCTGCAACAACCACATACCCGCAATATTTTTCAAAAATCGCGTCCGACCCAACACCGCGCCCTCATTGGAAAATCCATTCTCAAACGCCTCCTTACTCAACACCGGCTCCTTCAACTCACGCCCCATCAATGACCAGGTTCCCGAACTCAAAAAACCGGTTCCTCTTCTAGGGAGGGAATCCCAGCCACCGCCGAGGCCGTGTCATGGCTGCCACCCCACCACCTGATGCGACGGCTCCCCAACCTCTCCTGCAACTCCTTCCTCAACGGCCCCAAAACCGTTCCCGCTTTGACCAAAGGCCCAAAAAGCCTGCGGGGAATCCCCATCTTATCCATCAACTCTCCATCCCAGTCCTGCGTCCGTGCATCCAGCAATTGACTGGTGCTGGCGATGGAATGTTCATTCGCCTGGACTCCCGTTAAATAGTGATTCACCAAGTCCGGCATGAACAAAAGTCTGGCCGCCTGACCCAAACTCTTGTCCGCCAGAAGCTGAAACAAGGTGTTGAAAAACATAAACTGAATCCCCGTCCGTCCATAAATTTCTTCCTTGGGCATCAACCCCAGGGCCTTTTCCATCATGCCCTCCGTCCTCTTGTCACGGTATTGATAGGGTCTTCCCAACCTTTCCCCCTGCTCGTCCAACAAAACGTAATCCACCCCCCAGGTATCCACTCCTAACGAAACAATCTCCGCCCCATATTCGCCCACCGCCCTCTCCAAACCCACCGTGATCTGCTCCAACAACGCCTCCACTTTCCAACGCCAACCCCCGGACTCCTCCACCGCCTCACATGGAAAACGATGCAGCTCGCGCAACTCAAGTCGCTCTCCCTTCAGGACACCAGCCAACACTCTTCCGCTGCTGGCCCCCAAATCCACCGCCAAATAGACCTTGCTTCCCATAAAATTATTCCCGCAGCACTCCCGCCGATCCGGACTCAGCCATGATGCCAAGCCACCCCGGCCAATGTTAATTTTTGTTTCAATTCCATTTCCGGTTCCCGATCCGTGATCAAACTCCCCACTTCCGAAAGTTTCGCAAAGTAAAAAGAAGACTTCAGACCCATTTTGCTCCCGTCACAAAGCAGATAAACGTGATCGGACAACTCCATCATCCGCCGCTTCAAACGCGCTTGCTCCTCATTCGCCTCACTCAAGCCCCGCTCCACATCCACCCCGCGACAGGACAAAAAAGCCTTTTCTATGTGATAACACTCCAAAGCCTGATCCGCCAAGGCACCCTGACAGGAAAGTGAGCGATGACTCAGCACCCCTCCGGTCAAAACCACCTGCACCGAGGGCCGACTGCTCAACTCCACCGCCACCTTCAAGGCACTGGTCACCACCGTAACACTCATGTCCGGCAACAAGCGGGCCAACTCAAACACCGTGGAACTCGCATCAAACAACACCGTGTCCCCCGGCTCAATCCAGCGCAACGCCAGTCCGGCAATACGCTGCTTCTCCTGCACATTCTCCGTCTCCCGACTGCTCAGAGGCAGATCTCGCCGACTCGCCTCCAGCCGCGTTGCCCCCCCATGCGCCCGCAAAACCTGCCCCTCCTGCTCCAGCTTTTCAAAATCGCGCCGCACCGTCTCCTCCGTCACCCCCAGAACCTGGGCCAACTCCGTGGTGCGCACCGATCCTTGATTCTGAACCAAATCCAGAATCCGACGTTGTCTTTCAACAGCAAGCATGGCAATGGTGTTTTGCAGGATTCTGTGTTTTTTACTTGATTAATGGCTCAGGTCAAGCCTAAATCAGGCAAATAGCAACTCAAACAAAGAAAACCCCACATGAACCAATCCTATCAGCACGTCTCTCATCTCTGGAATGATCAACAAGTCGCCTCTCTCTCCCCCGCCGATCGTCTCGTCTATCGCTCCAACTGTCTCGGCGCGGACCAACGCATCACCAACACCGGCGGCGGCAATACCTCCTCCAAAATCATGGAAAAAGATCCTCTCACGGGCGAACCCGTCGAAGTCCTCTGGGTCAAAGGCTCCGGCGGCGATCTACGCACGGCCAAACGGGAAAATTTCTCCTCCCTCTATCAATCCAAACTCAAAGATCTCCAAAAAGTCTATGCTTCCCGCTCCGACAAAGGTCTGAAATCCCAGGCGGAAGACGACATGGTCGGCATGTACACCCACACCACCTTCAACCTCAACCCACGCGCGTCCTCCATCGACACTCCCCTGCACAGCTTTGTCCCCGGCAAACACGTCGATCACATGCACCCCAACGCCATCATCGCCATCGCCGCCAGTAAAAATTGCATCAAACTCACCCAGGAAATCTTCGGCGGTGAAATGGCCTACGTCCCCTGGATGCGCCCCGGCTTCGAACTCGGCCTGGCCATGCAGGACATCGCCCAGCGCAACCCCAAATGCCAGGCCATCATGATGGGACAGCACGGCTTCATCTCCTGGGACGACGACGACAAAGCCTGCTACGAACTCACCCTCGGCTTCATTGAAAAAGCCTCCGCTTACATCGAAAAAGCCTACTCCAAAAAGGGCGGAGACGCCCAAGCCTTCGGCGGACCTGCCTACCAGTCCCTCGACCAGGAAACCCGCCAGCGGAGCTTCGCCGCCATCCTTCCCTGGCTCCGCGGCCAGGTCTCCCAACAAAAACGCTTCATCGGCACCGTGCAGGACGACGAAAAAATCCTCCGCTTCGTCAACTCCAAGGACGCCCCGCGCCTGGCCGAACTTGGCACCTCCTGCCCCGACCACTTCCTCCGCACCAAAATCAAACCTCTCTACGTCCCTTGGAATCCCCAAAAAGACGACCTGGCCCAACTCAAACAACTGCTCAGCTCCGGCCTCGAACGTTATCGCCAAGACTACGCCGCCTACTACCAGAAATGCAAACACGCCAACTCCCCCGCCATGCGTGATCCCAACCCCACCGTCATCCTCATCCCCGGCCTCGGCATGATCGCCTGGGGCAAGGATAAATCCGAATCCCGCGTCACCGCCGAATTCTACAACTGCGCGGTCGAAGTCATGCGCGGAGCCGAAGCCATCGACGAATACATCGCCCTGCCCTTGCAGGAAGCCTTTGACATCGAATACTGGCTGCTCGAAGAAGCCAAACTCCAGCGTATGCCCGCCGAAAAAGAACTGGCCCGCCAGACCATCATCGTCATCGGTGCTGGCAGCGGCATCGGCAAAGAAACCGCCCACCGCCTGGTCAAAGAAGGAGCCCACATCGTCTGTGTCGATCTGAACGCGGAAGCCGCCGCTGCCACCGCCAAAGAAATCACCGACAAACTCGGCCTGGGCATCGGCGTGGCTGGCACAGGTCTGTCCAACTGCGGCCCGGCCCTAGGCCTGGCCGCTAACATCACCGACGCGCCTCCATCCGCGCCATGCTCGACCAGGTCGCCCTGGCCTATGGCGGCTTCGACTCCATCTGCGTCACCGCCGGCATCTTCGTTCCCAGCGACACCACTGGCCACATCCCCGATGACAAATGGGCTCTTACCTTCAACATCAACGTCACGGGCAGCTACCTTGTGGCGGATGAAGCCTTCAAAACCTGGAAAGAACAGGGACTGCGCGGCAACCTCGTGCTCACCACCAGCGCCAACGCCGCCGTCGCCAAAAAAGGCTCCCTTGCTTACGACACCAGCAAAGCCGCCGCCAACCACCTCGTGCGGGAACTCGCCATCGAACTCAGCCCCCTCGTCCGCGTCAACGGCGTCGCCCCCGCCACCGTGGTCCAAGGTTCCGCCATGTTCCCCCGCGACCGCGTCATCGGTTCCCTGGCCAAATACAACATTCCCTACACCGAGGACGAAGCCACCGAATCCTTGGTCAAAAAACTAGCGCAATTCTACGCCGACCGCACCCTCACCAAAAGCCCCATCACCCCCGCCGACCAGGCTGAAGCCTACTTCCTCCTCGTCACCCAACGCCTCAGCAAAACCACGGGCCAAATCATCACCGTCGATGGCGGCCTCCACGAAGCCTTCCTGCGCTGACCTTTCCCGCCCTCAGGAACCCTGGCTCTGACCCCCTCCGGGATGATGCCACTTGAGTTCGGGAAAACGGGCAAAGCCCCGATCCAGGCTGACCAGCGTGGCATCATGCTCCATGGCCAGCGCTGCCAACCAGGCATCGTTGATGTCGTTGCCGGAAAGTTTGAGATCTCTCACCAGCCCAGCGAAACAACGTCGGTGAGCGGGGGTGGCAACAAGGCGGCGGGCCTTAGGATAACTCCAGAGATCTTCATACCAAAAACCCAGCACCTCTTCCATCGAAGCAATTCCCAAATTAGGGAGTGAAGTAATACGAAGCAGGGCGACCTCTACCAGTTCGCAGAGACCCATCTCATCCATCCTCGTGGTCGTTTCCACCAGCCACTGACGACAACACTCGTGCTGGGGCGTCCCCCGGCGCAAGGCATGAATGAGGACATTGGCATCTGGGAGAACCAGAGTCATCAAACCTGCTCTTTCCAAGGAAAACCCAGTTTGGCTAAGTCATGCTTTTCCTGCTCTTCATTGGCGATTCTTTTGATTTCCTCCGTTGAAAACGCAAAGAACGTCCCCGGATCAGCCACACGAAACGGATGCGGCCTTCCTTTTTCAATTGGCTGGAGCCGATTCAACTTGAGCTTCAAAGCCTCCTCCAAAAAGCGAGTGATGGTGATTCCCTGCCGGGCTGCTTCGGCCTTGGCCTCGCGATAAAGCTGTTCGTCAATCCGTAATGAAGTTGTCATGTAAGAAAACTAGCAAATCTTGCATTTCTGTCAAACTTGCTTCTCTTGACAGCCGCATCTGATGCGATAGCATCTGATGCATGAGAACCACTTTGGACATCGAGCCGGACATTTTGCAAGCCGCCAAGGAAATCGCCGTCAGGGAAAAAAGCACCGCGGGTGCCGCTGCTCTCCCGCCTGGCCCGACAAGGCTTAAAGCCTCCTGCCCCGGAAGACACCGTCATGAAAATCCGCAACGGCATTCCGGTGTTTCCTTCTAGGGGAGAGATTATCACCATGGAACACATTCAACGCATCATGGATGAGGAAGGGATCTGATGCGGGCTCTTCTGGATGTCAACGTATTGGTGGCTCTTTTCGATGAAGAACACCCCTTCTTTTCATCCGCGCATCGCTGGATGGAAACAGAATGCCACTACGGCTGGGCCAGCAATGCACTGACGGAAAACGGTCTGATGCGTGTGTTATCTAATCCCAACTACAGCAAAATCCTTCGCATCTCCCCCACGACCGTGATTCATAAACTCAACCGCTTCATCAACGCCACCGATCACGAGTTCTGGCCCAATGACCTCAGCCTGCGCGACCAAAACATCTTTGATGTCGGACAAATCCTCGGCTCCCGCCAGATCAGCGACCTGTATCTTCTCGGCCTAGCCGTCAAACATCAGGGCCGTCTGGTCACCTTCGACACCACCATTTATCGAAACGCCGTCCCCGCCGCCCAGCCCGCCCACCTCTGCGTCATTACCTAAAACCTGACTTAGGGAACCGTTGATTAAAGGCAATCAAACCGCAAAGACACAAAGATCGCGAAGATATTCAGTTTTTTACAGAGGAATTTATTATTCTTCTTAGCGGTCATCGCGTCTTGGCGGTTAAATCAGTGTCTC
>JAAUTS010000113.1 GCA_012031345.1 Blastochloris sp.
CATATCATCAATCCCGATGGAGATGCCCGCCTTGGTGCGTATTGAAACCAATCTCCTTCATGTCATCCAGGACACGCACCGTGCGGCATGACCACAGACCTGATAACAACGGTTGATGATTTCACCGAGCTGCTTTTTACCGGCCTTCTTGTTGTAAAAGCCGATTTCCTTGGGCCAAATGCCATTGAAAATAACCCGACCCGGCGTGGTCTCGATCCGCTTGTTAGTGGCGTCACCGAAGATGGTCTCGTTCCCCAGGTCAGGATTTTTGATCAGGACCGGAGTGTGCAAGGTCACCATACCTTCGGAGTAGGCGTAGAGCACCTCGTCCGCATCTTCCATGATGCAAAGCCGGGTCTTCTCCGCAGCCTTAGCCGAAGCCGCCTTACGGGGATTTGCCGTGAGGAAGGCGCAACCCAGGGTGATGTCCTGCGTCGGAGTGGTGATGGGACGACCATTGGAGGGACCGAAGATGTTGTTCGGTGCCAGCATCAGAATGCGGGCTTCCAATTGAGCTTCCACGGAAAGCGGCACGTGAACCGCCATCTGGTCACCGTCAAAGTCGGCGTTGTAGGCAGTACACACCAAGGGATGCACACGGATGGCATCGCCTTCAATCAGCACAGGCTCAAAGGCCTGCACGGACAGACGGTGCAGCGTGGGCGCGCGGTTCAAGAGTACAGGATGACCCACCGTCACCTCTTCCAGGATGTCCCAGACGATGGGTTCGCGTCGTTCGATCAGCTTCTTGGCGCTACGCACGGTGTGGACATAACCCAGCTCTTTCAAGCGGCGGATGATGAAAGGTTCGAACAAAACCAAAGCCATCTTCTTGGGCAGACCGCATTGGTTAAGTTTCAGTTCCGGCCCGATCACGATGACCGAACGACCGGAGTAATCCA
This sequence comes from Blastochloris sp., assembly GCA_012031345.1. Classification (GTDB taxonomy): domain Bacteria; phylum Verrucomicrobiota; class Verrucomicrobiia; order Methylacidiphilales; family JAAUTS01; genus JAAUTS01. Next base: position 903 of record JAAUTS010000113.1, read on the forward strand.
CACGTTTGCCCAGCAAGTTCATGCGGAAACGACCCGTCTTACCCTTCAACATGTCGGAAAGCGACTTGAGACGGACGATTTCCGGCTCCGGTGACGGGACGACCATGACGGCCATTGTCCATCAAGGCATCGACCGCCTCCTGCAACATGCGCTTCTCGTTGCGGATGATGACTTCCGGGGTCTTCAACTGCAACAAGGTGCGCAGACGGTTGTTACGGTTGATGACGCGACGATAGAGATCGTTCAAATCGGAAGTGGCAAAACGGCCACCTTCCAAAGGAACCAACGGACGCAGGTCGGGCGGGATGACCGGGAGAATTTCCAGGATCATCCATTCCGGACGGCTGTTGGAACCGAGGAAGCCCTGGGCCAGTTTCAGTCGTTTGGAGATTTTCTTGCGGAGCTGCTTGCTCTTGGTGGAAACCAGAGCGACTTCCAACTCGGCAATCAGGTTGGCCAGATCGACACGCTTGAGGTAATCACGGATTGCCTCCGCACCCATGCGGGCCAGGAAGGAGCCGTCCCCATACTGATCCTGTGCTTCACGATATTCGACCTCGCTCAGAAGCTGTTTGGCTTCGAGGGGGGTGTTGCCCGGATCGATCACCAAATAATCTTCATAATAAATCACACGCTCCAGCTCCCGGGCGGTCATGTCCATCATCAGACCAATCCGGCTGGGCATACACTTGTAGAACCAAATGTGCGACACGGGCACAGCCAGCTCAATGTGGCCCATGCGCTCACGGCGCACCCGGGCCAGGGTCACTTCCACGCCGCAACGGTCGCAGATCACACCCTTGTATTTGATCCGTTTGTATTTGCCACAGGCACACTCGTAATCCTTGACCGGACCGAAGATGCGCTGACAAAACAGTCCACCAAACTCGGGCTTGAAGGTCCGGTAGTTGATCGTTTCCGGATTCTTCACCTCACCGCGGCTCCAGGACATAATGGTCTCCGGGGCGGCGATGGAAATGGCCACTTCATCAAACCCGACCGCGCGCTCCGCGCCGAGAATCTCACGTGCTGATTGTGTTTCCTTGCTCATAGCTGTGTTTTGTCTGCTTTCTTAACTGTCGTCTTGTGGTTCGTCGTAGGTAATTCGTTGGACACCGCAACTCAGGCCGCCTGGCCGAAGTCGTCGTTGTGGTTCTTGATCTGGTCGGAACCGTCCTTGCTGCGCTCGCCGACTTTCACGTCGAGGCAAAGGCTCTGCATTTCCTTGATCAACACGTTGAAGGATTCCGGGGTGCCCGCCTGGAGGGAGTTGTCCCCCTTGACGATGCTTTCGTAAATCCGGGTGCGACCAGGGACGTCATCCGATTTGACCGTGAGCAACTCCTGCAGGGTGTAAGCGGCACCGTAGGCTTCCATGGCCCACACTTCCATTTCCCCATAACGCTGACCGCCGTATTGGGCTTTACCACCCAGGGGCTGTTGCGTGACCAGGGAGTAGGGGCCGACCGCACGGGCGTGGATCTTGTCCGCGACCATGTGACCAAGCTTCAGCATGTAAATCTGGCCCACCACCACACGTTGATCAAAGGCCTCTCCCGTGCGTCCATCATAGAGTCTGGTTTTGCCATCTTCATCCAGACCGGCCTCCTTGAGATAGGAACGGATCTTGGTTTCAGGAATCCCGTCAAAAACCGGCGTGGCCACCTTGAACCCGAGCAGCCGTGCGGCAATACCCAGGTGGGTTTCCAAAACCTGTCCGACGTTCATACGCGAGGGAACCCCGAGAGGATTCAACACGATGTCCACCGGGGAACCGTCCGGGAGGAAGGGCATATCGGCCTCAGGCACGATGTTCGCCACCACCCCTTTGTTTCCATGGCGTCCGGCCATCTTGTCACCCACCGAGAGCTTGCGCTTGGAGGCCACGTAAACCTTGACCTGCTTGATGATGCCGGGATCGATGTCATCGCCCGCTTCCACCCGGTCCATTTCCATGTCTTTCTCGTTGTCGAGCTGTTGGAACTTGGACTCGAAGGTGCTGATGATTTCGCGGATTTTGATCCGGATCGGGCTGGGGTCGATCTCAATGTGATCATACACCGCCGCCATCTTGCGCAGCAGAGTCTTGGTGATCTTGCGGTTGGCCGGGATGATGATTTCCCCCGTCTCGGCATTGACCACATCCAGCGGAATTTTTTCGTTCAGCAAAATGTTGGAAAGCGACTGGGTCAACTCTTCGGTCAACTCGTTCGTCTTCTTGGCATACTTGTCCGTGATGGCCTTGCTCTGACGCTTGGCTTCCGTCGGTGACAGTTTTTCCACCTTGGCCATTTTGGTGGCCGCGTTGCCCGCCGTGACCTTGACATCCATGACGATGCCATAGGTGCCGGAGGGAACTACCAGCGAGGAATCTTTCACGTCCGCCGCTTTTTCACCGAAGATAGCGCGCAGCAAGCGCTCTTCCGGTGCCAGCTCCGTTTCGCTCTTGGGTGTGATCTTGCCGACCAGGATGTCCCCCGGTCCGACTTCCGCCCCGATGCGCACCACGCCGTCCGGTCCGAGGTTCTTTAATGCCTCGTCCCCAACGTTCGGGATGTCACGGGTGATTTCTTCCGGCCCGAGCTTGGTGTCGCGGGCGGAGATTTCAAATTCCTCAATATGGATGCTGGTGTAGATGTCTTCCTTGACGATCTTCTCGCTGATGAGGATGGCGTCTTCAAAGTTGTAACCGTTCCAGGGCATGAACGCCACGAGCACGTTGCGGCCCAGAGCCAGTTCCCCTTGATCGGTGCAGGGACCGTCTGCGATGACCTGTCCTTTGGTGACTTTCTGACCTTTCTTGACCAGCGGACGCTGGTTGACGCAGGTGCCCGCGTTGGAGCGCATGAACTTGCGGAGTTTGTGGTAGAAAATTCCATTTTCTGCATCGGTCTTGAGACGCTTTTTACCCTCAGGCAGTTCCCCGTCCTTGGTCAAAATGATCTCGTTGGCAGAGACAGAGGCCACTTTGCCGCTGCCTTCCGCCAGCACGACCGCCTTGGAGTCACGGGCCACTTTGCCTTCCATGCCTGTGCCGACCAGCGGCGCTTCCGCATTGATCAAAGGCACACCCTGACGTTGCATGTTCGAACCCATCAAGGCACGGTTCGCATCGTCATGCTCGAGGAAGGGGATCAAACCCGCCGCCACCGAAACCAACTGCTTGGTGGACACGTCCATGTAATGAATTTTTTCCGGCTCAACTTCCAGGAAGTCCCCCTTGAACCGCACGGAAACCTTCGCACTGGTGAAGGCTCCCTGCTTGTCGATGGTGGCATTGGCCTGGGCCACGATGTAGTTTTCTTCCTGATCGGCGGTGAGATAATCAATCTTTTCCGTCACACGACCATTGACCACCTTGCGGTAGGGCGTCTCGATGAACCCGAATTCATTGATGCGGGCAAAACTCGACATGGAAGAGATCAGACCGATGTTCGGACCTTCCGGCGTTTCAATCGGGCAAATGCGTCCGTAGTGTGAAGGGTGAACGTCACGCACTTCAAACCCGGCACGATCCCGGCTCAAACCTCCTGGTCCCAGCGCGGACAAGCGACGCTTGTGGGTCAGCTCGGAGAGAGGGTTGGTCTGGTCCATCAACTGCGAAAGTTGGCTGCGACCAAAGAAATCCCGGATCACGGCGGACAATGCCTTGGGGTTGATCAATTTCTGCGGGGTCATCCCCTCAGTGTTCACGTCGAACAAGGTCATGCGTTCCTTGACCAAGCGCTCCGTGCGGGCCAATCCCGTGCGGCACTGGTTGGCCAGCAACTCACCCACGGCGCGGACACGACGGCTGCCCAGATGATCGATATCATCCGTGCTGCCTTCACCCTGCTTCAGGTTGATGACGTAGCTGGTGGAGGCGATGATGTCCTCGTTGGTCAAAACGCGCATTTCCTGATCCACACCCAAGCCCAACTTTTGGTTGATCTTGTAACGACCCACACGCCCGATGTCATAACGCTTAGGATCAAAGAAGAGACGCTTGAGCAATGCCTTGGCATTGGTCACCGTAGGTGGATCTCCAGGACGCAGACGCTTGTAGATGTCCTTCAAGGCGTCCTCGCTGTCGCGGGTCGGATCCTTTTTCAAACAACGGATGATCGTGTCATCATTGCGGATGTCCACCACGTTGACCGTGTCAATGCCCAGATCGAGCAACTGACGGACCACGGTCTTGGTCAGGGGTTCGAAGGCACGGGCCACCACCAGATCCTGGTTAGCCGTGTCGCGCACTTCATTGATCAACACCTTGTAGCTGATCACTTCCTCATCCAGATTTTCGTCCAGACCGAAATCTTCGATCTGATAGAACAAGCTCAGGATTTCCTCATTGCTGCTGTAACCCAAGGCACGCAGGAAAGTGGTGATGAGAAATTTACGGCGGCGTTTGCGGCGATCCAGATGCACATACATCAAGTCGCTTGTGTCAAAAGCCACTTCCAACCAGGAACCACGATCCGGAATGATACGGAAGGAGTAAAGGGTTTTGCCATTGGCATGAATGCTGGATTCAAAACAAATGCCCGGTGAGCGATGCAACTGGCTCACCACCACACGCTCAGCCCCGTTGACAATAAAGGTGCCGCGGTCGGTCATCATCGGCAGCTCGCCCATGTAAACCTTCTCCTCGATCACATTGCCCTCGTTACGCAGACGGAAAGTCACATAAAGCGGTGCCGCATAGGTGGCCCCTTCGCGCTGACATTCCAGGGAGGACATCTTGGCTTCCGTGATTTCGTAATCCACGAACTCCAGCTTGATTTTTCGTCGTAGCTCTCGATCGGAAACACCTCGGAAAAAACGGCGTGCAGACCTTCATTCTTCCGCTTGCTCACGGATAACCCTGTCTGGAGAAAATCCTCGTAGGATTTCAACTGGACTTCGATCAAGTTGGGGACGTCGATTGCGTCCGGAATTTTCCAAAGTTGATGCGTTCTCCGGTGTATGCCGTAACCATAATTGTCTGCCTTCTCGTTTTAACTGTTACTCTGACTGCTTCGGACCCGTGGGTCCGATTTTCTTAAAAATCGTCCGGCTTTTTTTGCATGGGCCGGTGACCATGTCAGGAACGGGGGGAGCTTCCACTCCCCCCACCCTGCTGGGAAAGAGGAGATCTTACTTGATCTCAACTTTGGCGCCCGCAGCTTCAAGCTTCTTCTTGATGTCTTCTGCTTCTTCCTTGGTCGCACCTTCCTTGAGGGCTTTCGGTGCGCTTTCGACCAGAGCCTTGGCTTCAGCCAGGCCCAGACCGGCCACAGCGGCGCGGACTTCCTTGATGACGCCGATTTTGTTCGAACCGGCTTCCTTCAGGATCACGTCGAAGGCTGTCTTTTCCTCCGCAGGTGCGGCAGCGGCGGCGGCTCCACCGGCAGCGGCCACGGCCACGGGTGCAGCGGCGCTTACGCCCCACTTTTCTTCCAATTTCTTAACCAAATCAGCCGCTTCCAGCACGGTGAGGGTGCTGAGCTGACTGACCAATGTTTCCAGATCTGCTGCCATACTATTTTTAGGGGACGATCCGTTCCCGCTTTCGCGTTCCCGAGCCGTCCATTCTCCAGGTTTTTCGGTTCTTCTAGCGGACAACACCTGTCATCCAATTATCCCGGAAAGGCTTCCGGGCTAGAGAGAACACATTGCCTTTTATGTTGTTGTTTTCCGGCTCCGATTCCCCCGACAGGAAGAATTCAAGCCAAAATGGTTATTCGCCCTTCTCCGCGTGTGCCTTGATGACCTGCGCCAATTGCGAGGCCGGCGTGTTGAGGATCGAGGCCAAACGCTGGGCCGGCGTGTTGAGCAGGCCGAGCAACTTGGCCAGCAACACCTCCCGGGAAGGCAGGTCCGCAATGGCCGCCATGTCCTGCGCGCTCAGCACCGAACGATCCACGATGCCGACCCGCACCACGGGTTTCTGAAATTCAGCGTTAAAATTCTTCAGCACCTTGGCGGCGGAAGCCACATCGGACTCACCAAAACTACTGCGGTCTGACCGCTCAGATAGTCGTCCACCTGGGCAGACTGGCATCACTCAAAGCCCGGCGCAGGAAGGTGTTCTTCACCACGTGAATCTCGGACTTGGTCGCCGCCAGGCGATTACGCAACTCGCTGAACTGCTCAACCGTGACTCCGGTGTAATCCGTCACCACGATATACGGCGCGTTCTGCACCCATTCCTGCACTTCAGCCACTACGGAAATTTTTTCTTTTCTCATATAGAATTCTCTCGATTTAGTATCTTACGATTGATGTCATTCCCGGATCAGTTGGCCGTATAGCTGGAAACGTCCAGCTTGATGCCCGGCGAAAAAGTGGAGGCTATGACACAGTTCTTGATGTAACGACCCTTCGCGCTGGAAGGCTTGGCTTTGGCGATCGCGTTCAAGACCGCCGAGGCATTTTCCGCCAACAATTTCTCGTCAAAAGAAACCTTGCCGCAAACCACACTGATGTTGGAGGTTTTGTCGATTTTGTATTCCACCCGGCCCGCTTTGCACTCGCGCACGGCCTTGGCGGCGTCCTCGGACACGGTGCCCGTCTTAGGGTTGGGCATCAGACCACGGGGTCCGAGCACCTTGCCTAATTTACGCACTTCTGTCATGGCTTCGGGAGTGGCCACGGCCACGTCAAAGTCTTGGAAACCTTCCGTCACCTTTTTGATCAAATCCTCAAAGCCCACATACTCGGCACCCGCCGCCTTGGCTTCCTCCGCCGCCTTGCCTGAAGCAAAGACCAGCACCCGGACCTTTTTACCCGAACCATGGGGCAACGCCACCGTGCCACGGATCATCTGATCGCTCTGGCGGGGGTCCACTCCCAGGCTGAAAGAGATTTCCACCGTCTGATCGGATTTACCAGCGGGAAGTTTCTTGAGAAGCTGCACAGCTTCTTCCAATGAATAGGCTTTGCTCGAGTCAACGAGTTCTGCCGCTTTACGATAACGTTTGCTTGCGATTTTGGCCATGTTGTTTCCTGGTTGCAGTTCCAACGAGATTTGAGTCTTGGACTCTCCCCTCTCCTGCTTTTTGGGTGGTTCCCCCCGCCCCGGCCTGAACCGTGGAAGAGAGGAACCCGGATTAAATTCCTGAGTGGTTAGTCGATAATTTCTATGCCCGCTTGGCGCGCCGTGCCGGCGATCACCTTGAAGGCGGCTTCGTCCGAACGGGCATTCAAATCATTACGCTTGATTTTGACAATTTCCATGACCTGTTTTTTGGTCACTTTGCCCACCTTGATTTTGTTCGGCTCTTTCGATCCAGCGGCGATGTTGGCCGCCTTCTTCAACAAAACTGCGGCAGGCGGGCTTTTGGTGATGAAGGTGAAGGTCTTGTCCTTATAAACGGTGATGACCACGGGCAAAATGTTGCCAGCATCCTTCTGGGTCTTGGCGTTGAACTCTTTACAGAACGCCATGATGTTCACACCCGCCTGACCCAAAGCCGGACCCACGGGAGGTGCAGGATTCGCGGCTCCCGCCGGGATCTGCAATTTGATACTCGCTACTACTTCTTTTGCCATAATCTACTTTTTCAGTTTCAGTTTTCGATCACCTCAGGTCCCAGGCCGGCACTCCGGCGGAACCCTGCCAGTGTTCCTTTAAAGTTTTTCCACCTGCCAATATTCCAGCTCGACCGGAGTGGAGCGTCCAAAGATGCTCACATCCACCTGCACACGGCCACGCTCCTCGTCCACTGAGCCGATCAAACCTTCCTGGCCTTCGAACGGACCATCGCCCACCCGGACGCGATCCCCGATGCCAAAAGCCACCTTGGGCGTGACCCTCTCCTCTTTTTCCCGGATCTGGCTCAACATGCCTTCCACTTCCGAAGCGCGCATGGGAATGGGATGCTCACCATCCGCAAAACCGATCACGCCGGGCGTTTCCTGCACAAAATACCAGGTCTGGCCGACCATCTTCTTTTGCTCGTCGTAAAGATACATCGAGACAAACACATAACCCGGATAAAGCTTGCGCTCCGTCTCGATTTTCTTGCCGCGTTTGACCTCGGAAATGCGCTCCGTCGGGATGACAATCTCATGAATGTAATCCCCCATCTCCTCCGTGCGGATGCGGCTCATCATGTGCTTGTACACATTGCTTTCCTGACCGGAGAGCACATGCAGGGCAAACCATTGGGACGGATATTTCCGTGCCACAGGGGCTGCGTTTTCGATTGCCTCAACGGCGTCTTGGGTTTCGTCACTCATGATCTTAAAAATTAACCAGCCAACCGACGAGTTTGTTGATGGCGAAGTCAAAGCCCGTGATGTATCCGGCCATCAGAAGCGTGGCCACACAGATAATCAGGGTCGTGTCAATCAACACCTTGTATTTGCGGAAACCCGTCTGCTCAGGGTCCCAGGGCCAGGTGCACTTGCCCAATTCCACCCGAACCTCGCGGATGAAACGAACGATCTGAACACGATACGCCACCAGGACAGCCGCCGTGACCAGACTCAGTCCATAGACCAAGGCCGTGACCCACCAACTGCCGCCAATCATCAATGCTTCCATGTCTTCTCTTCGTTTTCTTCGGTGAGCAGGGCAGGAGGGACTCGAACCCCCAACCGACGGTTTTGGAGACCGCTACTCTACCAATTGAGCTACTGCCCTAAATCTTTTGACAAAGGCAAGAGCCAAACCCGGTTTTCTTACCGGATTTGGCACCTCACCATCCTGCAAGTTAGCGCTTAAGCGCCACTTAGGCAATGATTTCCACCACGCGACCTGCACCCACGGTGCGGCCACCTTCACGGATGGCGAAACGCATCTGCATTTCCATGGCCACCGGGGTGATCAATTCAATGGTCAATTCAATGTTGTCTCCAGGCATGACCATCTCGACACCCTCTTTGGGGTTGGCGATGCCGGTCACGTCCGTCGTGCGGAAGTAGAACTGGGGACGATATCCCGCAAAAAACGGGGTGTGACGTCCGCCTTCATCCTTGCTCAACACGTAAACCGTGGCTTTGAACTTGGTGTGAGGCGTGATCGAACCCGGCTTGGCCAAAACCTGACCGCGCTCGACGTCTTCCTTCTTGGTGCCACGCAGAAGGATCCCCACGTTGTCACCCGCTTCAGCGGAATCCAAAATCTTGCGGAACATTTCGATGTCCGTCACGACCGTCTTTGGCCGTAGGACGAATCCCGACGATTTCAATTTCTTCGTTCCGGTTCAGCACACCACGTTCCACACGTCCGGTGACCACCGTTCCACGACCCGCGATGTTGAAAACATCTTCCACCGCCATAAGGAAGGGCTGATCCTTGGCGCGCTCAGGCATCGGGATGTATTTATCCACCGCTTCCATGAGATCCAGGATGCACTTGGCTTCCGGCTTGTTCGCATCGTTGGACTCCAGAGCCTTCAGAGCGGAACCTTTGACAATCGGGATGGTGTCGCCGGGGAATTCATACTTGGTCAGGAGTTCGCGAACTTCCAACTCAACCAGGTCGAGCAGTTCCGCATCATCCACCATGTCCACCTTGTTCATGAAGACCACCAAGGCAGGCACACCAACCTGACGAGCCAACAGAATGTGCTCGCGGGTCTGGGGCATCGGGCCGTCAGCGGCGCTGACCACCAGAATGGCGCCATCCATCTGGGCGGCACCCGTAATCATGTTCTTGACGTAATCCGCGTGGCCGGGGCAATCCACGTGCGCGTAGTGGCGGTTTTCCGTCTGATATTCCACGTGGTGGTGTTGATCGTGATCCCACGCTCTTTTTCCTCAGGAGCATTGTCGATGGAGGAGTAATCACGGGCTTCCGCGAAGCCTTTTTTGGACAAAATGGTGCAGATGGCTGCGGTGAGGGTGGTTTTCCCGTGGTCAACGTGGCCGATGGTGCCGATGTTAACGTGGGGCTTGCTGCGTGCGAATGATTCTTTAGCCATAATATGTGATCCTTGATCTGTCGTTTATGTCGTTCTAATCGTCAAACTAACATTCTTCTGTGCCTGCTTGCGTTTTCCTCCTATGGAAACCGCTTGGTTTCTGTTGCATTTCCTCTGCATCGCTGACTCTGTTCCAACAGCGTCAACTCGGCGGAGCCGGCCCGGTTGGCGGACAGCCCACGATCGGGATTGAACCGACGACCTGCTGTTTACAAAACAGCTGCTCTGCCTATTGAGCTACGTCGGCGTGCAAGCTAAAACAGCCGCACTTAATCGCGTGCAAGCATTGTACCATAGCACTGCACACTACGCAAGCGATAGAAGAACCAGATGCATCACCCCGGCAAATCCTGCGCCAGAATGCCATTATCAGTGTCAGGCAGCAAGGCTTTTATAGATGGCCGTCGCAACCAGACCCAAACCATAGGCAATACCATAGTAGACAACCAGCGGCTGCGCCCCGCGGCGCCAGAGCAATATGAGAGACAGGCTAGCGAGCAATGCCACCACATACAGGTCAAGCCCAATTGTTTCAAAAGCCAGGTTGGCGAAAATGCCAGCCCCGATGAACAGCGCATTGCTGGCCAGCAAGATACCATCCCGGCGACTGAGCGCACCACGGTGCGGAAAGAGCACCTGCAGCAGGAGCAACGCCGCATTGATCAACACAAAACCCGTGAAGAAGACCCA
>JAAUTS010000114.1 GCA_012031345.1 Blastochloris sp.
CGCCGCCCGCCTGGAAAAACATCCGGAGGAAGAACCTCATTTGCGTTGTGGTTATATTCAGCTCCCGGAGGCAGCACAGGAAACCCGCTTCGAACTCTGGGAAGATTTTGACCCCACGATCTGCGCCTCCGCCCTGCTCTGTGCAAGCCAGGTTTTACAAGCCATCGACGGGGGACGATTCTGGCCCCCGCTGGAAAAGCCTCTTTGGAACAAGGAACCCTGGGATTTCTGGTTACCGCAACGGACCCGCCCAACTGATGCACGGACCCCCTCTCTTGAACGTTCAACCCCCATGAACACACTCCCGGACAACTTCCAAACTCACAGCCTCATCACAGCCTCGGCCGGCTCCGGGAAAACCTGGCGTCTTAGCAATCGTATCCTGCAACTCATTCTTCAAGGAGAACCGCCGGAAAGCATCGTGGCCCTGACCTTCACGCGCAAGGCAGCCGGGGAATTCTTCGAAACCGTGCTGGGACGTCTGGCCCGCGCCGCCGCCGATCTCGAGGCCGCACGCGAACTTTGTCGGGCTCTCCAGATGGCAGAACGTAAGCCGGAGGATTTTCTCCCACCCCTGCGTGCGCTTGCCTCCAGTCTGCACCGCCTGCAACTGACCACCATCGACAGCTTCTTTTATCGCATCGCCGCCGCCTTCCCTCTGGAACTGGGGCTGGGAGGCCACTTCAGCCTGCTGGACAATCACAGCGCGGATCAGGCAAGGCAGGAGGCTTTGAGCCAGGTGCTGTATTCCGGTTCGTCCGGCGCGAGAGATCGACAGGCCTTTTTGGAAAGCTTCCGCCAAGCCACCTGGGGCAGGGAATCCAAGCAGTTGGGACGATCCTTGAAAAATTATTTGGAGAACTATTATGAATTATTTCGGGAAAGTGGAGATGCCGCAGACTGGACCCGGCAGGCTTATCCCGAATGGTTGCAGCCCCATCACATCGGAGAAGACCCGGAGCAACTCATCTCGCGTATTGATGAAAAGTTGCTCACGCTGGACCTTAAACCCAAACAACTTGAAACTTGGGAAAAATCCAAACATGCCCTGGCTCACTGGCTTCCCCACCTCAAACTGGAAAGTCCGGCCAGTCGGGTTTGGGATAACCTGCTCGGGGCCTGGACCACAGAAAGCCCTGAACTCAACTCCTTCAATCTCGGTGGTTCCAAAATTCATCCTGACGCGGAATTATCCCAACTTTTCCGGGCCCTGATTTTACACTGGAGAAATCTGAGTCTGTCTCATGCCCTGAGACAAACCAAAGGCATCGCCTCCATTCTGCAAGCCTATGACCAAGCCTACGAACGCAGGATTCGAAGCCAGGGTCGTCTGGTCTTTGCCGACCTGCCCCTGCTGCTCGATCCCAACCAGACGGCAAGTCCGGAACGGGAACATCTCGAATTCAGGTTGGATTCAAAATTCAAACATTGGTTGTTGGACGAATTTCAGGACACCAGCCGCGCGCAATGGCGCGTTCTGGCCAACCTGATTGATGAAGTCCTACAGGACAACAGCCGAACCCGCAGCTTCTTTTGTGTGGGGGATGTGAAACAATCCCTCTACGGCTGGCGCGGGGGAGATCATCGACTCTTCGATGAATTACGGGCACGTTATGCTCCGGTTTTGTCAACCGAATCCCTGACCGAAACTCACCGTTGCTCCCTGTCCGTGGTGGATTGGGTCAACCAAACCCTCGGTCAAACCGATTTGATTCAACAAATCCTGCCCCTGGGCGGACCCGAGTGGGCGCGTCACTGGGCCCCACATCGCAGCGCGCGCAAGACCAAGGGCTTGGCCTGCTACCTGGAGTTGCCTTCGGAAAAAACAAAAAAACAGGAAGCAGAGGACGAGGAACAGGAAGAGACGGATCTTCAGGCCCTTTTGCAGCTCCTGCAAAAGATCCAACCCCTGACCCGGGGCCTGAGTTGTGCCGTGCTGGTTTATTCCAATAAAAAAGCCCGGCAGATTGCGGAATATCTGCGGCGCGAAGGCAAGCTGCCCGTGGTCTTGGAAGGAACCGTGGAACCGGGCCGCGACAACCTTTATGGATTGGCCATCATCGCCTGGGCTCAAGCCCTGGCACATCCCACCGATACCCTGAGTGAAGGCTGGCTTCGGGCCTCACCGCTGAAGTCATGGTTGGAGATGTTAGGTCAGGACTGGCGACTCCATTGCTGGGATCGCCTGGCGGGAGAGGGTTTTCTCTTTGCGGTGGAAACCATTCTTACCCACCTGCAAGAGGCCCATTCTCCCGATCTTTTCCATGAACAACGCGCCCGGATCCTCCGGCAGGCCACCCGAAAGTTTGACCAGAGCGGCTCACGGGATCCCGACGTCTTTGTTCAATTTTTAAAAAGTTATCAACTGCGTTCCGCCGAAACTCCGGGGGCAATTCAAGTCATGACCATTCACAAATCCAAGGGGCTGGGTTTTGACCTGGTTATCCTGATGGAATTGGTGCGTCGCCAACATCACATCAATCAACGTCGGAACGCCCCGCTCTGCGGACGCAATGCTGAGGGGCGACTCGACTGGATTTGTGAAATGCCCAACCAGGCCCTGCTCAGGACCCTGCCCGAAGCAGAAGCCTTTCTGAACAACGACGAGGCACTCAACGCCTATGAAAATCTTTGCCTGCTCTACGTAGCCATGACCGGGCCCGGGACGCCCTCTACATCATCGGTGATGATCGTGATCTGAGCTCAAGTCTTTATCCTCAAAGCCTGCTCAGACAACTTCTGGGTGCAGAGGAGCAAGATCTGCCGGAACCGCTTCCAGGGATGAAATTGCGTCGCATCCTGGGCGACTGGGAATGGTATGAGTCCGCAAACCCAAGCCCCAAGCCCGATCCAAGCAAGAAGGAACCAAGAACTCTTCCGCCTCTCCCGCCGATGTCCGCCCCGGCGGATGTGCCCGCCGTTCTGCGCCCCTCTGCCGACGACTCCGAGGAGAATGCCCTGCAGGGTTTTTCCTGGGAAAAAAAAACAAAATCAGGCCCGGCTCCACGGTCTTAGGGTCCATGCCTGGCTGGCTCAGGTGGAACGCGCTTCCCTCACCACGCTTCCTGCGCCGGATCAAAAACTTGAACCGGAACCATTTGCTGCCTGGGAGGAAACACAGGCCAGTCTTGAATCCGCCACGCTACAAGCTTGCTTCGACCCCGCCCAGAATTGTCAGATTTGGAGAGAAAAAGCCTTCGACTGTCTGGGGGCAAAAGGACGCATCAGTGGGGTGTTTGACCGGGTTCACCTCTTCCTTGGTCCTGAAGGCAGGGCGGAGCAAGCGGTCATCATCGATTATAAAACCGAATCAAACCCGGACCCGGAAAAATCCAAAACCCGACACCTGGCACAAATGGAGCTCTACCGGGAAGCCCTCTCACTCTTGACCGGACTGGAGACAAAACGCATCGCCGTCTGGTTGCTTTACACCCAAAACAGACATCTGGAGATCCTTTTCCCCGGCACGAAGACTCCCGGCTGACTGCTATTGTGCGGCAGGGAATGAAATTTGTTTTGGCTTCGCACAGGAATTCTAACGTTCCAGGCATTCGATGCTGGTCACCTCAAAGCTTACACCATGATCTGAAGAACACCTTTTTACTCAAAGCTGTCCGCAGTCAGTGTCGGCATTAGTTTGAATATATAAAGTAATAGCCTGACTCTAGCCAGACCGAGCAAAGGAGGGAAGATATATTTACTACTTTTCGATGATTTGTATAATAAATCCAAGCAAAGCCTCTGCTAAATACGCACTTACAATAAACCCAAGAATCCACAAAACGATAACTCCTGTTGATCTCATAATAGATTCTAAACAGCTTTTGTTTATTATAAGCCATGAGAAACGCTGTAAATTTTCCCGTCTTTCTTTGATATTTCTACAATAATCACGCCTCCAACGAATTCTTTCCCAAGAGTTCCTCTTACAATCCATAGTTCATTGATCAGCTTTGCCTTGAGGGGAAGTTGCCTGGAAATACTCGACTCTCCATAAATTGGAAGACAGACCGCTTTGGCGATGGCAACAGCGGTTGCCTCATCAGGGACCACATCTCTGTCCTTGATCGCAGAAGGAACATATTCGAGCTTGGTTGGGTAATCCGATGTTTTATCAGGAGTCAGAAAGACAATATGTCCTTCATCATCGTATCTGACTTTCGTTCCAGTATAACTTGCGAGGAAATCAATCAAAGAAATCACTGGCACATTCCTTAACCGAATATTCATTTTTTGGGTTGGAAGTGGAATTTTATCCGGTTGCCTGAAATTGATCGTCTCACCTTTTTTCTGAACCTCCGCGCGAATCCATGGCAAAATTTCCTCCAGATTACTCTGAGCAAAGTCGACCTTTTCTAAAAGAATTCCCAAAGAATCATTCTTATTCAAAACAGCGGATTCACATCCAAACATCATCAAGCTGCTCCAATGAATAAACAGCCCTACCAAAACGTGTAAAAGATAAAGTTTCATTGAGTTATCTGTGATGTCTTAGTTAGTTACTTAAAATTATCCGATCATTCCGGCTGCTGACCCAACCTTAAAATCAAAGCTCCAGCGATCCGGCACCAAGACTTTCGGCTGATTGCGGTTTTGCGGCAGAGATGGAATTTGTTTTGGCTTCCCACAAGAATTCTGACGTTCCAGGCATTCGATGCTGGTCGCCCCAAAGTTTACACCATGATCTGAAGAACACCTTCTTACTTCAAACCTGTCCATGGTCAGTGCTGGCATTGGTTAGAATGTATATTGTAGTAGACTGACCCCAGCAAGTAGAGCAGTGGTTTCATAGACCGACCCCGTTGACCGTTGCCCCCAATGACCATGACGTCCACGCCCCGTCCGAGACTACCAAGCAAAAGAAGGTAAGCCTCTTTCGTAAATAAGCTTCTTTTCAATTTCATCAGAATCTTGCTTTTGTTGCTTCAAGAGCTCTATTTCTATGGCTCCAAATATTCTTACATTACGATTATCTTTGTTAGCATAAAATTTGTCTAGGCTATCAATAAAATTATTGTCGAAGTTTAGAACTACAAAACCTTTTTTCGCTGCTTTTGAGTTAAGAGTATTTCCACTGGCATGCCTGAAACCCAACAAAAATGCCCTTTTTTCTTTAAGGCTAAAAGCAGACCAAGTTTCGGACTGGATTGCGTCGTCACGCAACATAAAAGGGTATGCAATTGAAATGCCTCCAACAAGAAGAAACAAGAATAAAAGCAAAAAAAAATAGGATTTGTTGAGCAAGTTCATATTATATCAACTATTGTTTAAAGGCACTTTGGTTTTTCTAAAGCAGGAGTATTTCCTACCTTATGCTTATAAGAAAAGGTATCAAAAAGGCCATTTATTTTTATTTGTTCTCTGTTTTCCCTATTTATTCCATTCTGTTGTTCTTTTATCCAAGGTAGCGCCTGTTCTTTAAATACTTTTTCAACATCCTCTTTTTTACAACACACAGAACCGTTAAAAGGAAGTAAGTAGGCTTCGTAAGCCCGCATATAAACCTCTAGTCTCCTTTCTTCATGGCCAAGAATTTCTTGATAAGCGCGTGCGTCTGTAACAAATTTCCCAATAACCGAGTCTGCTCCTTGGTATGAACCAGGGGGACACGAATTGCTAGTTTCTTTGGGGCGCAGGCGAGTGATCCGCCTTAGGCGGACGAACGAGATGCAGGCGGAACGTCCCAGCCCCGAAGGGTGTCGGGAGAGCTCTTAGGTGTTAGCAATGTGTCAATTTTCAAGAACCGACCCCGTGGGTTGATTGGCATCCCTCGCAGTCTCTGTTTGGGTCTTACTGAGCGGTTCCTTAACGCAACAAAAACACAGAAAAATATTAAAAAAACTATATAAAGAAGTAATAATCAGAAATAATCCAGTTCTATTTCTAATCACATCCAAAGTTACACAAAGAAAAAGAATTTCTTCCTTAAGTTCAGTTTCAGAAGGATTTGTTTGTATAAACTTCCGGCCTGCTTCATGCGTGTAGGCTCCGTCACTAACGAATTTCAATCCAAAATAACTTGTCATTATGCACATAAATATGGAACTTGCTGCTCCCATCAATAAGAAAACTTTTAGTTTATTATTTGTTTTGTTCACAATCATTCTCTGATTTAGGTTTCTCAGGCGGCGGTTGCATGCCTAATTCAATTAATATATTTTCTCACTGGGGTCAGTCACCGGGGTCAGTCACTGGGGTCAGTCACTGGGGTCAGTCTGCTATATTGCATATTTTTATTCCGACACTTAAGTTTTCATTTCATGGATTTTTTGATTATTTGTTTTCCAAACAACGCGCGCCCTGTAAGGCCAGTTCAAAGGCTTCCCCGTCTTTGTCGTCAAGGCAGCCATGAGTTGTGTGCAACAAAGAGATTCGTTCTTTTTGGGCTGCCTCGCTGAGCCCATGAACGTAGCGAGCCACCTCCACCAACTTGGGTGTGGAGAGATTTTTCAGGTCTTTCACGATGGATTCAATGACACTTATTGGTCCGAATGTAGCATTGCCTCCGTGCCACTGGCAAGTCTTCCGCTTGAATAGCACCGGACACAAACATCTGGCTGACTGCGGTTTTGCGGCAAGGCCAGCCACCCATCCACCCATCCACCTTACTTGAAAGAAAAAGATTTAATTGCTCCTTGGTATGAACCGGGGGGACACGAATTGCTAGTTTCCTAGGGGCGCAGGCGAGTGATCCGCCGTAGGCGGACGAACGAGACGCAGGCTGAACGTCCCAGCCCCGAAGGGTGTCGGGAGGACTCTTAGGTGTTAGCAATGTGTCAATTGTAAAGAACCGACCCCATAGAGACCCCATAGAGACAGAATAAATCAGAACTCAAAATCTAACGCTGTCAAAAAATACGCTCTTCGGGCAACAGCCCGTTGAGACGTGACCCCATTAGCTCCGTCAATTAGCCCCCATTGGTTTTCTTCAATAGAAATATATATCATCACCTGATCCATTTTCATAAACCTCATTCTTTCCCATACTAAGAATTCTAAGCTTTTGAACTCCTTCAATCACAACATGCTCTATAACATACTTATTACCCCAATGATCGAAAACGCGGATTGCCTGATTATTTTTTGAATCTCCTCTAAAGAAATTTTATTTACATCGAACGACTCTGCATTCATAGCCTTTAATTTCTCTAATTCAGCACTTATCTTCACCAAATTTGCAACTTCCTCTCTAAGTCTGGGATAACCTAAAAAGCTATAAATTAAATCAGCATATTTAGCAGGAAAAAGAAGGAACGATATAAGAAACAAGGCTATTACAGTCATTAAAACAAGTGTGATTCTTATAAATACTTTCATATTATTTAGAAGATTCCCATATTTGAATAGTTTCCTGAAAAATTCACTGGGGTTGGCCTGACCCCAGTGACAGTGAATGAATTGTAGTAGACTGACCCCAGTGAATAATTGCCCTCTCAAATCATACCCAAAGGTTTCTCTGTGTTCTCTGTGTTCTCTGTGGTCAATTGCCCCGCGATGTCGTGCTGATAGCTGTAGGCCACGATCTCAGAGCCATCCGCCTTCTCATGCCGGATTTCGGTGATGCGCTGGAGAGGGTTGGAACCTTGGGCCAGCAGTTCGCTGTTATCCGGAAAGACGCTTTCAACCACGAAGGACACCAAGAACACGAAGAAGATCGAAAGGTTCATGGGATTTTATGCGGCTAGCGCTTCTGTTGCTATGGTTGGCGCACACAATTGATCTTGGCATGAAATACTATTTTGGTCTCGATCTAAATATCCTGCTAGGAAACTTTTTACTTTCGATAGCACTGCGAGCCTTTTTTACAAAGGTCAGATCGTCATCAAGACCTAATTTTACGCAAAAATTTTCATATGAACTGAGATTTGATAAAATCAATTTAACGGAACGATCCAAAGCTTGCTGGACTTTTTTCTTGGCTCCTTCCTGTGTTTCGCCAGGAGGAATAGGATTTTCCTTCGCTTTTGTATAGCTGGAATAAACTTTAATATCTCGGTTCTGGGTTTCAAGAATTCTATGCCAGAGTTTAGTCAATAAATCCATTCTCTTATCAGCAATAAATGCCTCGGTTAACAGGGCTACAATGATCGACAGATAGTCCTCCTTATTCTCAAAATCAAAAGATGCTCCCCAGTTAAACAAACGAAATACTTTAAATAAATAGTCCAGTTTTCCTTTTAATAGGTATTGCCTAACTAGATAAACATAAGCATCGTCCCCTGATTCCTCATAGTCTGAATATTGCCCTGTTGTCAAACTATGCATATCTTGATAAAAAGATACGAATCTTAGTCCATTTTTAGTGGTCACTGGGGTCAGTCTACTACATTGCACATTTTTATCCGATAATTGAGTTTTCATTTCAGGATTTTTTCTAGACTCCGCGCCATTTTGAAACTTGCAACACGAAACTCGCAACTTCTCCTCGCCCGCGCATCCTCGCTGCTCGACCATATCCATTAAGGATCACCGATCAGTGAGAACCCTTCTCTTTCTTGGTCTTATCCAAGGGCGGGATTCGATGAAAGTGCTTGTCTTGGCGTTTCACAAAAACGGCCCCTATTTCCATCGAAAAAGTCTCTTGTCTTATTGAGGTTTGCGTAATCAAGTGACACACAAAGAAGGCTTCCGACTAAATATCGGAAGCAGCAGGCTAGACTCCAACGCTCCTGAAGTGGGTCAAATTAACTTACTGCAAAACTCAACCATCTTCACCTTGGTGATCTTGGCGGCTTTGCAATTAAGCTTTGTCAGGATAATCCACAGCCCTCTCTTGGCTCGATCAATGTTCTGTCAACAGGTGCACTTTGCTGAAACTCAGGGTTCGTAGCTCTCCTGATTTTTCCTGAATGCGGAGGTCGCCTTGTTCGTTCACCCCGAGGAAATATCCCTCCAAGGGCTCGTTCTCGCCATGAAGGATAAGTCGAATGGAACGGTTGATCTGCCAGACACCCTCCAGTTCCCCCATCCAGGCGGCAAAGCCGGAGCTTAACACTTGGGAGTGGACCCGACGCATTTCCTGCAAAATCTTTTCCAGCAACTCCTCCCGGCACGGGGGCTGCGGCAACAAATCCGCCAGACGCAAAGTGAGACCTGCCAGTGCGGGTTGAACCTGCTCCGGGTGATTGAACAGATTCAAACCCAGACCCACCACTGCACGGTCAGGATGAAAACGTTCCACCAAAAAGCCTGCCAATTTTCTATCGCCCACCAAAATGTCATTGGGCCAGCGCAGGCGGGCCTGATCGACTCCCAGACTTTTGAGAACCCGCAACACGGCCACGGCGGCAAGCAAAGGCAGTGCCTGCCAATCCTGGGCCGGACCGGGTGTGGGAACCACCAGAGAGAGCCATAGGCCGCCCTCGTCAGAAATCCAGACCCGTTGTTCCCTGCCCCGACCCGCGTGTTGTCGCCGGGCACAAACTGCATGCCAGGCCGGCAGGGACCGGGCGCTGTCGTTGGTCGAAGCCAACTCGATGTGTTGATGCAAGGTCCAGCCCGCAACCTCATTGAGGACAGCGGAGCCGTCGGGTTTCATGACGGATGGATTCATTCCGGAACCGGAAAAATACCCACCTCAGCGAAGGGTGGAAATAAAATATCCTGCGGCCACAGCGGTCCCGATGACCCCGGCCACATTCGGTCCCATGGCGTGCATGAGCAGGTAATTGTTGGGGTCCGCCCGTTGCCCTTCCAGGTGAGAAACGCGGGCGGCCATGGGCACGGCGGAGACCCCGGCTGATCCAATCAAAGGGTTGATGGGGTTGGATCGAACGAGCAGGTTCATGACTTTGGCCATGAGCACACCGCCTGCGGTGGCCAACCCAAAGGCCAAAACGCCCAGGACAATGATCTTGAGGGTTTGCGTTTGCAGAAAGCGTTCCCCCTGCATGGTGATTCCGACGCTCGTGCCCAGGAAGATGGTGATGATGTTGATGATTTCATTTTGGGAGGCCTTGACCAGACGATCCGTCACACCACACTCGCGCAGAAAGTTACCTAACATCAGCATGGCTACCAATGCGGAGGCATCCGGCACGAGCAGAATGCAGACGAGCGTGACCAGCAGGCAAAAAACCAATTTCTCCTCCCGCGACACCGGGCGCAGGGATTTCATTCGGATACAGCGCTCCTTCCTGGTGGTGAGCAGCCGCATGATGGGAGGTTGAATGAGCGGGACCAGGGCCATGTAACTGTAGGCAGCCACGGCGATGGGGCCGAGCAGTTCCGGGGCAAGTTTGTTGGCTGTAAAAATGGAGGTGGGACCATCCGCACCTCCAATGATGGCGATGGAGGCGGCCTGATGGGTGTTGAACCCCAACAGACAGGCACCGAAGAAGGTTGAGAAAATTCCAAACTGAGCAGCGGCACCAAGAAAGAGGGTTCGTGGATTGGCGATGAGTGGACCGAAGTCGGTCAAGGCACCCACCCCCAAAAAAATCAGCGGCGGAAAGATTTCCAGTTTGATTCCCTGACTGAGAAAATCATAAAGCCCCCCGTGAATGGTTTCGATTCGCAACTTAACCACCTCGGCCCATTGCCCCGCCTCCACCTCGACCTGTCGTGGTTCTGCTTTTTGATACACCTCCACATCCACGTAGCCGCTGTCATAAACGCCGTTCGGTTTCTCCACCACGGTCAACACCCCATGGGTGGGGAGATTCGCGATAAAAGCTCCGAAGGCGATGGGCACCAGCAGCAGGGGTTCAAACTGTTTGTAAAACCGCCAAAAAAAGCAGGAAGAAGCAGACCCCCCACATGACCAACATCTGCCAGGTGATGAAAGCAAATCCGGTGGTTTGAAAAAACTGAGAAAGTCTTCCAGCATGTGACGATCTCCAAGCTTCAGACCAGGGAAACGAGCAACTGACCCTCCTCCACCCCGTCCCCGGCGGCGACGGCTATTTTGGCCACCTCACCGTCCCGTGGGGCGAAGACAAAGGTGTTCATTTTCATGGCCTCGACGGTGACGAGTTCCTCCCCTTCCTTGACCTTTTGTCCGGCACTGACGTGAACCGTGATGACCTTGCCGCCAGGGGGCTGACGACATCACCCGGAGCGGCCGGACCGGAGGGAGACTTGGAGGCAGTTCCCACCGAGGCGACCGAGACGCTGGCGGAACCACTGACGGCGGCGGCTCCGGCAGGGCTGGTGGCAGGAGCGGATGGATCTCCGACCACTTCCACGGTGACTTCGTATGTTTTCCTTCAACGGTGATTTTCAGTTTTTTCATAAAGAGGATGTCTGATGGGTTGGGATGTTAGCGCAATTTGTGGGAGAGAAAGATTGTCGTCTCCCCTCACTGGACCAGGGTTGCAGGGTCAGGATGGGGGTTTCCTTTGATTGAAAGGCAATTTTTTTGATCTGATGAGGCAGAGGCACCGCCGCATGAACGGCG
>JAAUTS010000115.1 GCA_012031345.1 Blastochloris sp.
CGGTGACGCATAATCCCAGGGTGTCGATCATCGTGATGTCGGCTCTGGCGACCTTGGAGGATTTCAAAAACAGACCACCCATCACCGAGACAGTGCATTATCTGGCCAAGCCCTTCATGTTCCGGGATCTGACCCAGGTGCTGCAACGGGTTTTGGAAAGTGAGCCGGAGTCGGTGATTCAGGGATTCCGTCCGATCAGTTTGTTGCAGATTGTTCAGTTGGAGAGCAAGACCTGCCGGATTGATTTGGATGATGGGGAGAGCAAGGGAATGTTGATTTTCAAGGATGGAGAATTGTTGCGGGCGGAGTTGGGAGAGATGGAGGGAGAGGAGGCACTGCTGGCCCTGCTGGCTTTTGAGTCGCCGACCTTCAAGGTGTTCCCGGCGCCACCTCGTTACGTCTTTAACATTGAGCGTCCCTTGCCGGAATTATTATTGAAATTTGCCACAAAGAAGATGAGAAAGTTTTGTTGATGAAAGAGGCGGCTCTGAATTGAGGGACAGTCCCACTAAGGGAGACGCTGATTTAACCGCCATGACGCGATGACCGCTAAGAAAAATAAATTCCTCTGTAAAAAACCTGACTTTCTTCGCGATCTTTGTGTCTTTGCGGTTTGATTGCCTTTAATCAGCGGTTCCTTAGTCCGGCCAAGTTACGGTGATTAATTCGCTGAAGTCTTCCAGGGAGCTGAATTCGAGCAGGCCGGAGTTGGCGGGGAGCAGGAGGCTGCTGCCTCGGGGGTAAGTGGCATCGCCCGCCTGAAAGCTTCCCTGGGAGACGAAGAGATATTGGAAGGATCGCGGTCCGGCCTCGAGTTCCCGGGTTTCTTTTTCGTAGAAGGGGCAGCGTCCCACTTGAAAATAAATACAGGAAAGAATGGATTCCCCGTGAGGTTGGGCGAAGTCGGGTTCGATGTCCTGGAAGTTGATACATTGCAGGGATTGGGAGACATGAAGGTCGCGGGACTGCCCGGTTTTTTCGTCGATCCGATCCCAGTCATAGACGCGGAAGGTGGTGTCGGAGTTTTGCTGGATTTCCAGGATGATGTTGCCTGCGCCGATGGCATGAACGCGCCCGGAGGGGAGGAACATGGTTTCGCCGGGAGAGGTTTTCAAGCGGTGAAAACAGTCCGCCACTTTTTTTTCGGCCAGAGTGGTTTCGAAGGAAGAGCGGGTTACACCGGATTTGAGGCCGACGTAAATTTCGGCCTGGTCGGAGCATTCGAGGAAATACCACATCTCGGTTTTGGGCTCGCCCTGGAACTGGGCGGCGAGTGCGGCGGGGGGATGAACCTGGAGGGAAAGTTTATCCTGGGCATCGAGGATTTTGATCAGGATGGGGAATCGTTCCGTGTCGGGGGCGGCGGTGCCGAAGAAGTCTTGCTTGGCTTTGCCAGTCCATAAGTCATGGAGGGTTTTACCCAAAGGTTGGAGCAGGGTTTGAGCCTCGGGCCGGTCGCAGAGTTCCCAGGCTTCGCCGATTTTTTGGTCCGGGGGCAGCTTGCGTTGGAAAAGAGTTTCGAGGTTGCGTCCGCCCCAGATGCGTTGTTGGTAGAGAGCTGAGGGCTGAGCAGGGAGTGAGGGGTCATGAGAGGATTTAAGCGCAAGGAGTG
This sequence comes from Blastochloris sp., assembly GCA_012031345.1. Lineage (GTDB taxonomy): Bacteria > Verrucomicrobiota > Verrucomicrobiia > Methylacidiphilales > JAAUTS01 > JAAUTS01. The sequence goes on from JAAUTS010000115.1 coordinate 1,613, forward strand.
TGGGGAGAGCAAAGGGATTTTGGGGTGGAGTCGGGGTGAGCTGGGCTGGCAGTGTGGGGGGATGCAGAGCAAGGCAAAAGGGGAGCGCTGGGTGGCGGTGGAATTTCTGGCGATCCCGAGTGGAGCGGGGGAGCAGTTGTTGTGGGAACCGGGAAGTGGGCGGAAGGGAGTCTGGGGGTGGAGGAGCTGGAGTGGTTGAGGATGTGTCAGGTGCCGAGCGACTTGGAGGGGCATCGCCACAAGATGGAGGAAGCCTGGGGTCTGGATTTGGAGATAAGGGAAGTGGAGGAAAGATTGTCCGGTCTGCGTGAGAAAGGATGGCTGCTGGAGGAGAAGGTTTTCTGGGAAAGGTTAAAAATGGGGCAGGCTGGACGGAGGGAGGAGAAAACACCCATAACTATGGTGGGGCTGCCGATGCGGAGAGTGGGACAACATTTGGCAAGCTGGCTGGAGTCGGCGCGGGAACATTGGGCAGGACGGGAGGAGAGTGTGCGGTTGGTCTTGGCCAGTGAGAGTGAAGGGGAGGATGCGGAAGAAGCAGCGGCGTTGGTGAAGGCGGCACTGCCTGGCTTGAGCTTGGGGTGGTTGGGCGCGGAGGAGCGGCGTGTTTATGCCAAGGAGTTGGCGAAGGAGGCGGGGTTGGAGAGTGGGTTGCTGGAGGAGGCCTTGTATCCGGCGGGAGAGGGGCTGAAGACCGGGGCGCTGCGTAATGCGCTGATGTTGGAGGCGGTGGGGGAAACATTTTTGATGTCGGATGATGATGCGCGGTGGAATCTGCGGCGGGCGCTGGGCACGGAGGAGCGGGTGGATGTGGGAAGTTTTGCCTCACAGGGCTGGCATTATGACTGGCTGGAGGGGGAGTCCTGGGGTGTGGAGGAGGAAGGAAATGTGTTTGAGTGTCATGTAGCTTTTTTGGGGAAGAGTCTTGCTGGATTGTTGCAGGAACGCGGGGGAGGCAGTTTGCTGGGGTTGGATACGACGCTTCAAGCCACCTTGAGAAATCCCTCGGCCCGGGTGGGAATTTCGGTGCTGGACATCGTGGAGATCCGGCTCAGGGTGGGGCCGGGGCTTTCCTGAGTGTGCGTGGGGATGAGGTGCCGGGCTGGCTGCGGGACGGGGATGCTTACGAGAGACGACGCGTGGCGCGGGGAGTGCTGTATCATGTGACCCGACCCACGCTGGGACATTTCCTGTCTCCGGCCATGAATCTAGCCTGCGTGGGGGCGGAGGCGCTGCCTCCGTTTCCACCAAGGCATCGTTCGCAGGATGTGTTGTTTCAAATGTTTCTGCAACAGAACCGGAGAGGGATCTTGGCGGCCTTACTGCCAGCGACGGTGGAGCATGTGAGGCTGGAGCGGAGGGAGAGTGCGGGAGCATTGACTTTGGAGATGGTGAATGGGGGCAGTTGGGCGGCCTGGGTGGGAAGGTTGTTGCGGGCCTATCAACGTGAGGACGCATCGAGGGATCCGGTGTCGTTTGGCATCTGGCTGGGCGGCTGGATCCGAGGGGAGCCGGAGGAATTCGGACGTTATGCGGAGGAGCTTTATTGGAGAGAGTTGTCGGAGCAGGGCGAACGTCTGCGGGCGCAGGTGCGTGATCGGGATTTTTGCGAGGCGTATCGGCAGGAGTTGAAAGGAGTGGTGGAAAGTTTGGACCAACAATTGTTGAAGGGGAAACCGGCTTGGCCTGTGGAGTGGAGGGGAGATGGGGAGAATGTGTCGCCAAGATGGGGAGAGTTGGAGACTCTGGTCCGTTTGTTGGAGCATTGGCCCGCAGTGTGGAAGGCGGCTCTTGAGTTAAAAAGGCGTGGATGCGGCGCAGCCAGGAGTTTGAGATGAGCAGGGAGAAATCGGCCCGGAGTGGGAGGACGGCGCAGGAGGAACTTTGGATGGCGTGGCCCGCGCAGATTTTGCAGGGTGGGGAAGGGCGCACGTTGTTGAGGTCGAATTCCGGGGAGGTGTTGAGTTGTCCTTTGGAATTGATCCAGGTGTGGCAGGTGTTTTCGGAGGGTAAGAGTTTGAGGGAGGGGCAAGTGGAGTTGGATCGGGATCATGGTTGGAGTGGTCATGAGCTGGGCCGGGTTCCTGCCATGTTAGGATATTTGCAGGAGTCCGGGTTCGGCGGTTGATGAAGCGGGTTTAAAAGCGAGATGTTAGGTGAGGCGGGGAAGAGGCAGAGTCGGGGAATGTTGAAGAGCAGAAAAAGCTGGAGTGGATGATGTTGCCGACGCGGAATCGGCCCCAGGGTTTGAGCGTTCACTGCGGGCTTGGTCGGAGTATGGGCTGAGTCAGGGACGCGCGTGGAAGGTGGTGGTAGGGGATGATTCGGATGGAGCGGAGGCGGAGAAAATCGTGAGATGATGCGACGGATGCGGGGGGATGCGGGTGCCTTGGAGCTTTTTTATTTTGGTGCGGAGGGTCGAAGAGATATAGCGCAGGAGTTATCGCGCCAGGCGGAGGTGGATCCTGAGCTGGTCACGTGGATGTTGTGTGGAGAGGCGGTGGGGTATCGACTGGGGAGCAATCGAAACAGTTTGATGTTGGCTTGTGTGGGTCGGGCGGTGTTGGGTGTGGACGATGATTTTTTACCGAGGTTTCGGCGCAGCGGAGGGCGGGAGGCTTGAACCTGGGGTGCAGTGATCGTTTTTTAAAGTCGGAACATGCCTTGGAGCGGCAGTCGTTGTTGAAAAATATCCTTGGGGGAATCGGTGGATGTGGCGGGCGAGTTGGGCCGGGTGCTGGGTCGGCGGGTGACGGAGGTGTTGCGGGATGTGGTGGGGCCTTGGGATTTTGCGGGGTGCGAGCAGGGATTGTTAGGAAGACTGGCCCGGCCTGAGACCAGAGTGCAATTTTGCATGGTGGGGCATCTGGGGAATGAGGTGATCCGCGAGCCCGTGGTGCGATCTTTGTTAGGAAGAAGCCGGGACTGGGATGAGTCGTTGCCATTGCAGGGGTGTCAGGTTTATCGGGGTGTCGAGAGATTGGCTTTGTTGGATGAGCGTTATTCCTGTCTGGCTTTGTGCGGGATGGATTTAAGCCGTCCGGTTTCGCCCTTTTTTCCCTTGTTCCGGGGGGAGGATGTCATGATGAACATGTTGCAGAAGCGGGTGCATGGTTGGAGTGTTTCGGCGTTGCTGCCTCTGGTGGCCCTGCACGATGCGGTGGATGAGCGTCCGGGGCACGCGGTTTTGGATGAGGTGCTGGCCCACTGGTCGCCTTGGAAGGAAGAGTGGCAGCAGTCGCTTTTGTTTTTTTCAGGGGTTTTACCCCGTGATGTGCCGGGGCAAACTTTGGAATCGGTGGGGGCGGTTTTTGTGAACATGGCTACGTGGTCTGAGTCTATGTTGGCGGAGATGCTGGAGCAGACGCGGTGGCTGGAGGGGGCGGACTGGCTGAGACGGATTGAGATGGCTTTGGACGATGCGAGGACGGAGCCGTGGAGGAGGGTGGCTTTGGAAAAATACGGGTGCGACTGGGAGAGTTGTTGTTACAAGAGGAGAGCGGTGCGTGGATGGGGAAGATGTTGGAGCATCAAGCGCGTTGGAAACGTTATGGGGAGCTGCTGCCGCACTGGAGCAGGATCTGGGAGGCGGCACTGGAGATGAGCGAGTCAGGTCGGACGGAGGAGATATTGGCGCGAGGGCTGGAAGAGGGTGGATTTAGGTAGGTAGGTTTTGGGAGCAAGTTGAAGAGGATAGAGGTTGGAGGCTCACGATGGGTAGGGTGGTGCCGGGAATCCATTGTGAGGCCACAAGGATATCACGTGGAAACAGAGGAATTCCGCGCTGGCCCAGACGCAGATCTTCATGGAGCAATTCCAGGGAGATGCGGCAAGTTTCCTCATGGTGGGGACGCATGCCTGCCAGGCGATCGGAGTTTTTGGTGACTTTAATGGCAGCACAGGCAGCAAGTTGTGGGCTTTCGAATCCCTCTTTTACCGCCTGTTGATAAAGCCAGTCTTGGAGAAAATAATGGCGTCGGGTTGATGTTTGCGACGCCAACGTTCAAAAGTTCCATGCCGGATGTCCCCGAGAAGAGGGGGAATTCTGGGAGTGCGACGAGGTAACAGGATTTGTTCAAAGAGGAGGGGGGCCAGGGCGGAAGCGTGAAGTTGGTTGCTTTTGATTTCCCCAGCTACAACCCCGATGCGTAGGTAGCCACTTTGTTGAACTTTCTGCCAGGTGTGTCGTGCATCAGCAAAGACGTCACGTCGCACACAGTGCCATGGAGGGTGCCAGAGGCCAAGTTCGAAAGCGATCAGGGAAAAGTCGTCATAATTGAAGCCGGTCAGGGTTTGGGAGTTTGGAATGGCGGAAAACAGCACACCACGCACACCGCGGTGAAGTAAGAGACGGCTGAGAGCAGCTGGGGAACGATGCTCTCGAAGGTGAAATATGTTCAGAGTGTGACCCAAGGTTTCGGCCCTGCGTTGCAGGAGAGAAAGGCGGGAAAAGACCGAGCTACGGGTTTTGCCCGTGTTCGGGAGGAGATCTTCGCACGTGATCCAGGCCAGCATGGATTTGGAGCCGTGACGGTGAGTCTTCCAGCGGTGTGAGGCGATGAGTGCGAGGGCAGGATCGGGACGGTAACCAAGTTGGATGGAGGCGGCGCGGACTTTTTCCCGTGTTTTGGAGCTGATGCGGGAGTCGCCGCGGAGAGCCATGGATGCGGTGGCTTTGGATACGGAGGCCTTGGAGGCGACTTGAGCAAGGGTGACGCGCACGAAGCAGGGTATTGTTGAACGGGATCAATTAACAAGACCTTTTCTTGTGGTGAGGATTCTTTAGGTTGTGGCTCATGAGAACAGGAACCCCATGTTTCAAAATAGTTTCACTACTGTGTTTATTTCATGGTGCATGTTGTCTGCCGATGTGGGCGGAGTTTCGGGTGGTGGGAAGTCTTGGGTTAAAAAACATTGAGCATCATGCCACAGTCGTGACTGCGGAAAGATTTGCAGACCGGGTGGCAAAAGCATACGCAAACGGTGAGGGAGGGGTGATTGATTTTGAGGAGGGTGTCCTGAGTGATGCCAACGCCGAGGGAGTCTCGGCGAGGATGGATGTGCGATATGGTCGTGAAAAAGTTCTGCACATTGAGCGTCGGGATGGGTATGGAATGGTGGTTGCTTCACAAGAAGCTGGAATCAGCGCATTATCCGGGGTCAAGGTGCTTGGTTTGGGAGGGCAGATCACAGAGCCGATTCATCCGATTCGGAGCAATGATTTTGTTTTTGAGTTTGTTGGGATCGAAGGTGGTGAAGAAGGAGAACAGGTGGTGGCTTTTGGGCTAACGCTGCTTTCGCGAGACAACGAGGACTGGCCTGGAACAGTTTTTGCATTTGCGCAATTTGACGATGGAAGTTCGGTCACTGTTCCAGGTTTAATCCTGAGGCGTAGCAATGGTGGGGCGGATATTTTTTTCGGATTTGAGGCGCCAGAGGGTCGTCATCTTACGAGGGCGGGAATAGATCTGCCCAATAAGGCCAAAAAAGCGGACGGCACCTATGATGGGGCCCGCACTTCAGTGGATGACTTGGTTTTCATTACGGCGGAAGTCAAGCCCGGACCAATGAGTAATGTGGTCGATTATGAGGGAATGGTGCGAGCTTATGCGGATGCGCTGTTGACTTCCGGACGAGACACTTATGGGGAACAGTCAACACCCATGATTGCGTCCATGCTGGATCGGCGGACGCTCCAATTGCCTGTGCATCCCATCAGAAGCAGCCTGCCTGAACTGTCTGGTGAAGGGGTGCGTTACCATGATCGGGCCTGGGATGGGGCCAATGTGGGACGTGACCAGGAACTTTATCAACTGCTGTATTCTTTGAGTGAAAAGACGGGTGAAGTCAATTATGCCAGGCAGGCTGATGCGGCACTGGAGTGGTGGATGAAAAACACACAGAGTGAAAAGACGGGCTTGTTGGCATGGGGTGAGCATCTGGGTTGGGATTTCCGACGGGAGACAGTGATTGAGCAATACCTGGATGCTTCGCTAAGTAAGAAACATTATGAAAATCTGACTCATGAATATTCGGGTGATTGGGATCTTTGGCCACGCGTTAAACTCCTGGCAGATGGACCCATGCGCCGCTTTGCTCAGGGACTCTGGGATCATCAAATTGGGGACAAGGAAACGGGAGATTTTTCACGTCATGCGAAATATCACCAACATGAAGTCGGCACGGGTGCTTCCTTCCCGCGACATGGAGGTTATTACATAGCGGCGTGGGCTCATGCCTGGGTGGATGCGCCTGACATGGATGTCGAGACTCAAAGGTTTAAAAAAACGGATATGTTGACTGCAATCAACCGGGTGGTGGATCAATTCAACAATCGTCGCCACCCCAACAATGATGCGTTGCCAGCGGGCAGCAACTCGAAGTCGGATCCTCAGTATTTCACCTCGTATTGGCAGGCTAACGACCTTGGCTTGGCGATCAGTGCCTGGAGCGTGGCACCGCTATTACCTCCCGTAGAGGCGGAGAAACTGCGTTCGCTGGCGTTGCGCAGTGATGATGTCATCCTGAACAAGGTGCCGAATGATCTCGTCACAGCGGGTAGAGGATTTGTCAATTTGGCTTTTGTGGATACGCTCAAACCTGGGGACCCCCGTGGCCGATCGAAGTATGCCTATAGCAGTGTTTGGGATACCAGTTACGGCAATCCGAGCACCGCCTATTTTGGGGTGTTGACGGCAAAACGATACAAGCAACTCGCGTCGGATTCCTCACAGAGTGTTCGTGCCGCAGGATATCGTAATTACACGTTAATGGCGGCGGATCTTTATATGACAGGGGAGCCGATCGCTACCCAAACGCTGGTGCCTTCGGTTTTTTCGCAAGCGATAGCTTTGATGCTGGCGGCTTGGGAGATCACGAGTGAGGAGAAATATTTGCAAAGAGCAGATTATTTTGGGCGTCGTGCTGTCAGGATATTTTTCACGAAAGAGTCGCCACTGCCGAAGGTGACCTCAATTCATGATCACTATGAAACCATCACTGGAGGGGATGATCTTATGTTAGTTTTTCATGAGCTTGGCAGGGCTTTGTCCAAAACGGAGCACAAAGCCAAGTAAAAGTTAGATCTTAGGGGTGGGTATCGGTTTGCGGGTTAGTAGTGCCAGATGTGCCTCATCGAGATGTGCAAACGGGCGACCTTTCCCCGTTTCCAGAAGAAGCGCGAGACTTTGCAAGGTCTGATCCCAGCCCGGCTCGCAGACCGACCAGCATTCGCTCTCCGGCGTTAAGCCCTCATGCAGGAAGCTCAGCATGGTGCCCGTTCCCTCCGGAACGAGCGTCCAGCGAATGGTCTGCCCCACCCACTCGGCTTCGTTGCCCAGCGGTGCCATGCCCTCGGGCATCACAATGCGTTGCGCCTCACAGATCCACGCCACATGCCGGAGGTTCTCCAGCTCCACGATGCGGAGGCGTTTAAAGGTGGAACCAAAACGCACCGTGAACACGTCGCCGATGCTGGCGGACTGACCCTCAAAGTCCGATGACCACCATTCGGGAATTCGGTGGGTTAATGCGTGATAGGCTTCCAGGGGTTTGGCCGACAGGAAGCGCATGATGGAATGTCCTTGATTCATAACTTGAGATTCTTTCCGGCAGCCTTGGTATCTGCCAATGACCGCTTTGCTGGAGAGGTGGATTCCACCCGTTCCAACCGGCCCTTTTTCATCAGGTTCTTATAGTCCCATCGGATGCACCTCGCTTTGCCCAGCCATCTTTGCAACTCCGGCAGATGAATCTCCGAGACATGGTTATAAAAGGCAGAGGCATCCTTGAACTTGCGCCCGACGATATTCAGCCCCGGCTCGTCAAAATCGGCTCCACTCCAAAACATCAGGCGAATGCCAGGTTTTGCCTGCTGTAGCCGACCGTCGGGTTGCCCTTCAAAACCAAACAGGATGACGGTGCCAGATTTTACTCTCTGCCTCCGGCAAATGTTTCAGAATAGTTGACGCCAGCAGCTCGCAGACCTCGCGGTGGTCTGGGGTCTGTTGCTCATGGTAAGACTGGATGTCGGGGTGCATCATAGGCGGTTCAGTTAAAAGCTCTGACTTCAATCGAAGCACGGCAGGCCACGGCGGCTTTGCGCCCCCACTCCAGCGCGGAATCCATATCTTCACAGGCCAAGACCCAGAAGCCGCCCACATGCTCATCCGCATGAAGGCAGGGGCCTTCGATGAAAGTCGTGCGGTTCTCTGGAGAGTTCCGCAGGAACCTTGCCTGCCGGGGCGGAGTCAGGCCTCCCACGAAAACTCGCACCCCGGCGGTGACCATCTCATCGTTGAGTGCATCAATCTCGCGCGCCATGGCTTCGTCTTCCATGATTTCAGGATCGTAGCCTGTTGGTCGATAAACGGAGATCCAAAAATGCTTCATGCGCGAGTGCGGTTTACTGCACAAAACGCGGAAGCCGCCATACATCATGCGCTTTGGATCAAAGGCAATTTTCGCTTCGGGATTCTGTGCCGGGCAAAGCTCTTTCATCCTGGGGTCGGCCATGACCTTGGCGTTGACCGCATCGCGGTGTTCCCTCGATTCATAGGTGATGTAGGCAAAGATCAGGGTTTCTCCAGGTTGGGCACCAAACACCTCAGCCGCGCCACGGCTGTCCGGTCCGTGCGCGGCGAGGTCGTCGCCAATCGCTTCCACGTAGTCCAGTGCGCCGTGTTCTCTCCAGATTTTGGAACAAAGGGTGGCGGCCTTTTCGTAGTCAGCGATTTTTTCGGAAGCAATGGGAATGAGGAATCCGTCGATGTATTTCGTCATGGTAGAATGGGTTGTGAGTTATTTCATGGAGTGCAGACCAATGGTGTTGCCTTCGGAATCGGCCACGATGGCGATGAACCCGTATTGACCGATCGACATTTTTTCTTTGTAGATTTTGCCGCCATGGGCGGCGGCGCGGCCCGACTCGACGGCACAATCTTCGCAAATAAAATAGAGGAGGGTGCCGCCGCCGCCGGGTTGGTAGTCCTTCATCTTGCAGAGTGCGCCGGAGCAGCCCGGCTTGGTTTGATCCATGGCATCTGGGAACATCCACATTTCCATTCCTTCTTCTTCACTTGGCGAGGGAAGGGGTTCCAACTTGATGTTGAGGGTGGCTTCGTAAAAGGCGCGGGCGCGAGGCATGTCTGCGACATAGATCTCGAACCAGCCGACGGGTTTGCATGGGGTATTCATTTTTGTTTTTTTCTCTGTTTGGTTTTTGGTTTTGGGGTTGTGGGTTTTGTGCCCGGAAAGAGCATGTTCAGGTAGGCTCTGGCGTGTTCCAGATTGCGGACGATGATCTGCTGATTTTCCTGAGTCTTGGCCACCAGCATGGATCCCTGCCAAAGGCTGTTGAGAAACCAAGCCACCTGTTCTGGATTAAATCGGCTTGGCGGACGGTGAAGTCGTTGTGCTTTTTTCAGCAGATCAGCCACATGCTGCGTCCAGACGGAAAGTTCGGAGGCACAACTTTTGCGGATTTCAGGATGTGTCACCGCCAACTCCTGGGCCATCATGCCGATGGCGCACACGCAGGGTTCTCCGGGCCGGGAGGCAAAGCCCACCATGATGTCGAGCATGGCGTGGAGTTGTTGCAGAGGATCGTGATTTTTGTTCTCCCACGCTTTGGCATACTCACGGGTGCCACTGGCGCTCCACCACTCGAATCACCGCCAGCCCAAGCTTCGTTCTTTGTTGGCGAAGTAGATGGAAAAAGCTTCCCTTGGTGACTCCCGCTTCCGCGCAAATGGCATCGACCC
>JAAUTS010000014.1 GCA_012031345.1 Blastochloris sp.
GGGATGAGTGGGCGCGGCGACATGAGGCCTGGGTGGGGGACACGGTGCTGATCCATTCTCCACGCAATTTGAGAAACATGTTGCCTCCGCAGGAGGGAAAGGAGGGGGAGGACACGGGGTTTTATCTGCCCTCTGAATTCAAGATTGTGGGGATTTTTTCCACTGGTTTTTTTGAGTATGATTTTAATTTTCTCATCATGGAACTGAGTGAAGCCCAGCGACTTTATGGATTGGGACAGGCGGTGCAGGGCTTGTCGGTGCGGGTTGCGGACCCGCGCCGGGTGGATGAGGTGAAGGGACGTTTGAATCAAAGCCTGAAGCCTCCGCTGCGTGCACAGAGCTGGAAGGATCAGAACAAGCGACTTTTTGCTGCGATCGCCACGGAGCGGAGGGTGATGTCTTTCATCCTCTTTTTTGTCATGATCGTGGCGGCTTTTGGTTTGAGCAGCACACTGATTACGGTGACGGTGCAGAAGTCGCGGGAGATTGGGTTGTTGAAGGCGTTGGGGGCGCGGGACTCGCAGATCTTGAGCATTTTCACGTTGTATGGATTTATTGTGGGATTGTTGGGATCGATTCTGGGAACGCTGGGAGGGTTGTTGGTTCTGGCGTATCGGAATGATTTCAGTGATTTGTTATATCGGGTGTTTCACGTGGAGGTATTTCCTCCAGAAATTTATCATTTTTCCGCAATTCCCGCGATCATTGATCCGATGACGGTGTTGGGGATTGCCTGTTCGGGGGTGATCTTGAGCACCTTGGCGGCCTTGTTGCCCGCGATATCCGCGATGCGGGTGGATCCGGTGAAGGTGTTGCACAATGAGTAAAGGGATTGGGTTATGAGTTATTGTTTGGAAAAAGTGAGCAAAGGTTTTGTCAGTGGGCGTCGTGAATTGACGGTGCTGCGGGAGGTTTCGCTGGAGTTGGGAGGGGAGGTTCCCACGGTGATTCAGGGGGCCTCGGGTTCGGGCAAGACGACACTGTTGAATTTGTTGGGAGGACTGGATGCCCCGAGTGCGGGCCGGGTGCTTTGGCGGGGGGAGGACTTGGGAGGGATGTCGCGAGTTGCGGCGGCGCGGTGGAGGAACAAGCAGGTGGGTTTTGTTTTTCAATCCTATCAATTGATGCCCCAACTCAATGCTCTGGAGAATGTGCTGCTGCCGGGATGGCTGGGAAGAAGGAATGCGGAGGAGAGGGCGCGGGAGCTTTTGGGACAGGTGGGTTTGGGCGAACGCCTGGATCATCTGCCCAGGGAATTATCGGGTGGGGAGCAACAACGGGTGGCGATTGCACGGGCCTTGATTCAGGACCCGGCGGTGTTGCTGGCGGATGAGCCGACGGGGAATCTGGATGCGGAGAACAGTGAGGCCATTCTGCATTTACTGCTTGATTTAACCGCCCAAACGAAGAAGGTTTTCATCCTTGTCACCCATGATGACAGCATAGCGAATCGCTTCACGCAGCGCTATCTCTTGAGGGACGGGGAATTGAAAGTTGCCGGAACATGAACATCTATATTGACGGGGAATTTTACGACAGGGAGAACGCCAAGATTTCGGTGTTTGATCATGGGCTGCTCTATGGGGATGGAATATTCGAGGGGATCCGCGCCTACAATGGCCGGGTCTTTTGTCTGGAAGAGCATATTGACCGTTTGTATGACTCGGCCAAGGCGCTGTTGTTGAGTATTCCGCTGGGCAAGGCGGAAATCTGTGAGGTGGTCTTGGAGACCTGTCGTCGGAACGAAATCCGGGATGGATATATCCGTCTGGTGGTGACCGCGGGTGGGGGATTTGGGGTTGAATCCCATCAAGTGCCCCAAGGCCACGGTGTTTTGCATCGCCACAGGTATATCGATTTATCCGGAGAAGGCCTATCTGGAGGGATTGAAGATCGTGACGGCGGCGACGCAGCGGATCAGCCCGGCCTCGCTCAGTCCTGCGATCAAGTCCCTGAATTATCTCAATCAAATTCTGGCCCGGATCGAGGGCAATCTGGCAGGGGCGGATGAGTTGATTGTGTTGAATCATGAGGGTTACGTGGCGGAGTGCACGGCGGACAACATCTTTGTGGTGAAGAAGGGGCGCATCTTCACTCCGCCGGTGTCGGCGGGGGCTCTGGGTGGAATTACACGTCGCGCGGTGATGGATCTGGGGGAGAAACTTGGGCTGCCGATCGAGGAGAGCAACATGACGCGCTACGATTTGTGGGTGGCGGATGAAATGTTTCTGACGGGGACGGCGGCGGAGGTTGTTCCGGTGCGGGAGTTGGACGGGCGTGTGATCGGCGAGGGCAAGCCCGGTGTGGTGACCGGGCGATTCATGGCGGCATATCGTGATTTGACCAACAGCACAGGCACTCCTATATTCGGATAGAAGTTGGAGGTCCGGCTTCTGACCTATCCATGCAATGCGAGAAGTGTCAGTCTGAAAAAGCCACGGTTTTCCTGACCCAAATCATCAATGGCAAGATGCACAAGATCGACTTGTGCGAACGTTGCGCCAAAGAGATGGGGGTGACGAATGCTTCCACCTTTTCGTTGGCGGATCTCCTGATCAAGACCGAGGCCGAGCGGCAGAACCGGGGGGCGACATCGACCTTGAGTTGTCCGGCCTGTGGGTTCACGCAAGAGGATTTAAGCAAAACGGGACGGGTGGGTTGTGGGCAATGTTACGTGGTTTTCCAAGAGGCGTTGGGCGAGGCACTAAAAGACATGCAGCGTTCCCTCCAACACTGCGGGAAGGTTCCCGAACGTCATCAGGAGGGACAAGAGAGCTTGGAGCAATGTCGCCGGATTGAGGACGCTCTGGAAGAGGCGGTGCGGAAGGAAAATTACGAGGTTGCGGCGGCGTTGCGGGATCAATTGAAGACGTTTAAAAAAGGGTGATGTCCATCACGCTTGCCTCGTGGACGGGCCCCGGTTTAGTCTGATTCCTTTATGAAAATTGTTTTGAGTTGGCTGAGGGAGTATTGCGCCTGGACCTGGAGCGAGGAGGAGTTGATCGAAAAACTCACCATGAGCGGCACGGAAGTGGAGTCGGTGTATCATACGGGGTTCAGTGGAGACGCCGGCACCTTTGTGGCTGTGAGGATTGACAGCGCGTTGCCCCATCCGAATGCGGATCGTCTCAGTGTTTGTTTGGTCAACGATGGGAAAGGACAGCGACAGATCGTGTGCGGGGCGAAAAATTTCAAGGTGGGTGATATAGTGCCCTGCGCCCTGCCCGGAGCGGTTATGCCAGCGGGTTTTGAGATCAAAGATTCGAAAATGCGCGGGGAGCGTTCCAGTGGGATGCTTTGTTCCGGGACGGAACTGGGTTTGCCTCAGCAGGAGGACGGGCTGCTGATTTTAGGTGCGGAGGTTCAACCGGGAACGCCTTTGCGCGAACTTTTTCAGGGCGAGACGGTGTTGGAAGTGGAAGTGACGCCGAACCGGGCCGACCTGCTTTCCTATCAAGGTCTGGCCCGTGAGTTGGTGGCTTTGGGGGCGGTGCCGGTCGCGAGGCCGGAGAGCCCCGTGCTTGCACGTCGCGGGCAGGGTGCCTGGAAGCTTGATATTCAGGACAGGGAACTTTGCCCCCGATATACCGTGGCGGCTTTTGAGCAGGTCCGGGTGGCGGAAAGTCCCGCTTGGTTGCAGGAGAAGTTGCGGGCCATGGGATTACGTCCGGTCAACAACGTGGTGGACATCACGAATCTGGTTTTGTTTGAGACAGGGCAACCCCTTCATGCCTTTGATGCCGCCCGACTCAAAGGAGATACGCTTTCCGTCCGTTTGGCCGGGGAGAAGGAGTCGATCCTGGCCCTGGATGGAAAAAGCTATGAGTTGTCAGGGAATGACCTGGTCATCGCCGATGCCGAGGGGCCTGTAGCTATCGCGGGAGTCATGGGCGGCGAACTCAGCAGTGTGGGGGAAGCGACCACGCGACTGGTTTTGGAGAGTGCCCAATTCAAGGCGGGACGGGTGCGGCAGACTTCCCGGCGTTTGGGGTTGATGAGTGATTCTTCCTACCGCTTTGAGCGGGGGATTGATCCGCAAGCGGTGGACCGGGCAGCTGGACCGGGCTGCTATTTTGTTGCAGGAATTGGCCGGAGCGCGTTTGCAGGGAGAGGTGATCCAGTCCGTCGAGGTCTCCGTGCCAGAGCTACAGGTGGAGTTGAGGCCGGGCGCGGTGGAGAAGGTTTTGGGGTATGAGCTTTCGGAGGAACGGGTGGAGTCGATCCTGAGAGCCTTGGGGTGTGTGCGCCAGCCGGGGGGTATGGTTTTTCGTATTCCACCGCATCGCCCGGATCTTCAGCGGGAGATTGATTTGATAGAAGAACTGAGCCGGATTGAGGGGATGGAGCGGGTGCGGGGAAGTTTGTCGCGGGGTGTGGCCGCCACTTCTGAAGCGGACGCACAGTATGATCGGGAATGGGAGCTGCGTCGTCTGCTCAGCGCCTTGGGTTATGCGGAGTGGATGACCAACAGTTTGCGTCCGCGGACGGAAGCGAGCGAAGAGACGATCGCTTTGTTGAATCCCTTGACGGAGGATTATGCCTTGTTGCGCGGCTCCTTGTTGGAGACGGTGCTGCCCTGTGTGCGGCATAATTTGAGCCGGGGCGCGGAATCGGTGAAGGCATTTGAAATTGGGACGGTTTACCGTGCGGTCAAGGGACGTCCGGTGGAGGAAAAGCGTCTGGTGTTATTGGGCGCGGGAGTGGATCGTGCGGCGCATTGGTCCGAGGCGGAGCGGCTTTATGATTATTACAGTCTGCGAGGAGTGATGGAAGCGGTGCGGCGCAAATTTCCGGAATTCGTTTTTCGGATCCGAGTCCGGTGCCGGAAGAGAATGCCCGGGCACATGGAATCAAGGTGCCAGTTTTTTATGTTGAGGCGGCCCTGAAATTTTCCAGGCGTCCGACGGCGGCTCTGTATCAGGCGGTGTCGAATTTCCCGGCCCTGCGGCGGGACCTGGCCTTCGTGGTGGATCGCAAGGTGAGCAACCGTGAGGTGTTGGAAGCCATCCAGTCGCTGGGTTTGGCGGAGTTGCAGGAAGTGGTGTGTTTTGATGTTTTCCAGGATGAGACAGGGCAGAAGCTGGCGTCTGGGAAAAAGTCGATGGCCTACGCCTTGACTTATCGTTCGAGTGAGCGAACATTGACCGAGAAGGAAGTGGGCGGCTGGCAGGACCAAGTGGTGGCGGCTGTCCAAGGCAAAGTGGGTGCGGTGTTACGCTGAGCTTTGCCGGGTTCTTGATAATGGTTCTTTTAAATTTTTAGGTTGAATTTAGCCGGGCCTGGTTCCGGCAAACACTTTCCCTGCGGTGTTCGAGGAACGGATGTATGCTTTCTACCAATGTTTTTTACAGAGGGCATCAAGCGCAGTTCACCGATGCCATGCCTTCGTTGGAAGGCAGCACGTGTCCGCGCCGCCCATCCTGACTCTAAGGGTCGAAGGACAACGTCCGCACGGCACGGTGGGGAATTGATTTAAAGCATCCGTCTGGAGTGATCCGGCGGATGCTTTTTGTGGGTTAACCAAGGGTTCAGTTCCGATGAAAAAGCAGGCAGACGGGGACGGGCACGCGCAGGGGGTCGTTGGGTTTTCCAAGTTCGCCGGATTCAGGATGAAGGGGGTAGGCACGGATTTGATGGTTGGTCTGTCCGGCGCAAAGCAGCCAGGTTCCGGAAGGGTCCAAGGTGATGTGACGCGGGGTTTCCTCGCTGATGGCTTGGACTTTATGGAGACGCAAGGTTCCGTCGGTTGCGATGTGGAAAAGGCTGATGCTGTTGTGAACGCGGTTGGAGAGGTAAAGCCAGCGACCGTTGGGATGACAGACGATCTGGGCTGTGCTCCAGGTGGGATCCAACTTGCCAGGAAGGCTGGCCAGGGTTTGCTTCAGGGCCAGAGCACCGGTCTCGGTGTCGCGCGAAAAAACACTGACTCCCGGATTGAGCTCATTGTTGACATAGAGCAGGGGTAGGGTCGGATGAAAAGCCAGATGACGTGGACCGGAGCCTGCGGGAGTCAGGGCAGGCGGGAGCGGGGCGGGGGTCAGGGCGCTGGAATCAGGCTGGAAGGGAAAAATCCAAACACGATCCGAACCGAGGTCGCAAAGATAGGTGAAACGGTTGTCGGGCGATTGTGCAACAAAGTGCGCGTGAGGTTTTTGTTGGCGTTGGGGGTGAGGTCCGGAACCGCTTAAGGAAAAAAGCAGGGGCGACTCATCCAGGGCACCCATCGGATCCAGGCCGAAACGCGCCAGGGTGCCGCTGCTGTAGTGGGCAATAAAAAGAAAGCGGCCCGTGGCATCGACGGACAGATGACAGGCGGCGGCACCACCACTGGGTCGTTCGCCCAGCGGGGTAAGGGTTTGGTTGGTGTTGATGGTGTAGGCACTGACTTTGGATTGGGGTGACTCGGAAACGGCGTAAAGGCGGGGCAGGCTGGGGTGCAGTGCCAGATAGGCGGGATTCTCCATGGTCGCGGCCAGGACCAGAGGACCCCAGTTCCCTGTCCCGGGGTCGAAGCTTTGATTGATAGATGCCTTGGCTGGTTTGGGATCGGGTGTAGGTGCCGATGAATAAGGGCTGGGGAGAACTCATAAGGGGATGGGAAAAGAAGAGGGCAAGCATCGCCAAAGTTGCCCGGTTCGGCCAAGGTGTTCGGGGCAAGGTGTTGGACATTTCCAACCTGGGTTGTACTCTTTGAAGTCGTTTCCGTCATTCTTTTTTATGAAATTTTTCAGAATTCGCCATCTCACCCGTTACGAGTATTCCGAGCCTGTGAGCATTCTGCCGCACACCCTGCATCTGCGTCCGCGGGTGGGCCATGACATACGGGTGGAGAAGGCCACGCTGTCCGTATCGCCGCAATGCAAGACCAAGTGGCATCGCGATCTTTATGGGAACTCAGTGGCCACGCTGAGTTTCCCCCAACAAGCCAGCGAGTTGAGCATTCTGAGTGAGGTGGAGGTGGAGCATTATGAGGAGAGTCCTTTGGATTTTTTGATTGATGCCAACGCGGTGAATTTTCCTTTCCAGTATGAGCCGAGTCAAAGAATCGCCCTGATGCCGTATGAGACGCTCTGTTATCAAAACGATGAGAGCATTCTGCGTGAGTGGCTGGGCAATTCTGGCAATCAGGACAAAACATCCAGACCTACACGCTGCTGGATCAGATCAACAAAGCCATCGCGCAAAATTTTAAATATCAGATGCGGGAGGAACCCGGCGTGCAACGTCCGGCGGAGACGCTGGCGAGGAAATCGGGTTCCTGCCGGGATTTTGCGACCCTGTTCATCGAGTCGACCCGATACTTTGGTTTAGCGGCGCGATTTGTTAGTGGATATTTGTTTTGTCCCGAGACGGTGCATGGGCACGGCTCCACCCATGCCTGGTCGGAAATTTTTCTGCCGGGGGCGGGCTGGATCGCCTTTGACAGCACGAGCGGGATGGTGGTGGGACACACCCACATCGCCACGGCGGTGAGCCGACATCCTGAATATGTTCCTCCGGTGGCCGGTTCCTTTCTGAATCCCGGTGCGGTGACCTGCACCATGCAGGTGGAGGTGGAAGTCAGGGAGTGGGAACCTGGGCAGGACCAGCAGCAAGGGGTTTGAGGGGGTCATGGTGAAGAGAACAAAGGGTCAGGCCAAGGTGGACGCGGTTCAAGATCCCTGGGTGCAGGATTTTTTACGGCACCTTGACTCGGCCAAGGGTTACTCGGATAAGACCGTCAGGAATTATCGCCAGGCGCTGATGGAGTTGCGGGCGTTTTTTGCTGATAAGAAATGGGATCTTTTGCAGACGGCTGATTTCCGTCGATACCTTTATCATTTGATGCAGCAGGAGAAGCTCAAGACGGCCAGTCTGCGTTTGCGTTTTTCCGCCTTCCGATCCTTTTACCATCATTTGATCCGGGAGGGACGTTTGACCCGGAATCCCTTGTTGGAGTTGAAACTTCCGGTCAAAGAAAAAAGATTGCCGCTCTTTTTGAGTGAAGATCAGGTGGAGGTGTTTTTGCGGGCACCACTCGAGATGGGCAAGGCGGCGGAAAACAAGAAGCGGCGCGGCAAAT
Organism: Blastochloris sp.; assembly: GCA_012031345.1. Taxonomy (GTDB): domain Bacteria; phylum Verrucomicrobiota; class Verrucomicrobiia; order Methylacidiphilales; family JAAUTS01; genus JAAUTS01. The sequence goes on from JAAUTS010000014.1 coordinate 8,063, forward strand.
CTCTGCAAGCCTGGCAGTATTTGAGGGATGCGGCGATTTTGGAAATTCTTTACAGCACGGGGATGCGTATTCAGGAATTGTGCAGTGTGCAGGTGGGGGATATCCAATCACGGGGTCAAATCATCCGCGTGATGGGTAAAGGCAAGAAAGAGCGCTTGGTCATGTTGGGGAGTCAGGCCCGGCAGGCGTATGAACGTTATCGCGAGGCTCTGCCGCTGTCCTTGAGCGGGGAGGCGGCTCTGGTGGGTCCGAGTGGAGAGGCTCTGGGTGCGCGCAGTGTGCAGTTGATGTTTAAAAAATATCTGGCCCATGCGGGTCTGGACCCACGTTTGTCCCCGCACAAGTTGAGGCACAGTTTCGCCACCCACCTGCTGGATCGGGGGGCGGATCTGCGGAGCGTGCAGGAGTTGCTCGGTCATGAAAATCTTTCCACGACTCAGGTTTATACGCAGGTGACGGCGGAGCGGCTGCGGAGTTCCTATCAGAAGAGTCATCCGCGGGCCTAGCCCATTAGGACGAAATTTCTTACTCTTGAGCCGTTTGAGGAATGGGCTAGTGTGCAGGAATGAGCTTATCTGCAGAAGCCCCTTTGCCTTACAAGATTGGCAACGAAAAGCTGGTGAAGTTGAGTGAAAAAGCTGCGCGTAAAGTTTCGACTTTGTTGAGTAAACAAGGACGGGCGCAGGGAGCCTTGCGGGTGGCGGTGGTGGGGGGGTGGTTGCTCGGGATTACAATACAAAATGGATCTGGTGGATGGCCCGGTCCCGCGCGACATCCTGGTGCGGAGTGCGGAGGTGAATGTGGTGGTGGACCCGAAAAGCGCGCTGTTTGTCAGCGGCTCCGAGGTGGACTTCAGCGATGATTTGCAAAAGGGGGGGTTCAAGGTGACCAATCCGAATGCGGAGGCGCACTGTTCCTGTGGGGAGAGCTTCAGCGCCTGAGATGAATGCCTTTGCGGAGTTTGGGCTGAAACCACAGCTTCAGGTGAATTTGGACGAGATCAAGCAACGTTATCTGAAGTTGAGTGCGGAGCGGCATCCAGATCAGGGTGGGGAGGAGGATGCGCTGGGGCGATTGAACCGGGCGCGGCAGATTTTGATTTCGGATCGTCAACGTTTGAAACATTTCCTGGAGTTGAATGAAGGGGAGGCGTCCTCCGCCATTACCACGGTTCCCGAGTCTCTGGTGGATTGTTTCATGAAGGCGGCGACCTTGTTCCGACGCTGTGATGTCTTGAAGAAGGAGCGCAGGGGAGCGGAGAGTGTTTTGGAAAAGGCGGCCTTGCAGGATCAGGCGCTGGCCTTGTGGGAGGAGATGCAGGGTTTGGTCGGGGAACTGGAGCGGTGCTGTCGCGTTTTGCGCGATGCTCTGCCTGAGATGGACAAGGTCTGGATCGGCAGCGAGGAGCAGCGACAACAGGTCAGGATTGGTATCTGGCTTTTTCTTTTTTAGTAGCCATGGCTGGCCCAGGCTTCGGAGGTCGCAATTTCAACTGATCGATCCGAGCTGAGATTTTCATGAACAAGGACACATCCACGGCGGTGATCGGAATTGATCTGGGCACGACCAACTCCTTGGTGGGGGTGATGGACGCGGGGTTCACGGTGTTGATTCCGGACGGGGAGGGGAGAAGGCTGCTGCCTTCTGTGGTGTCCTGGAGTGGGGGAGAGGGGGAGACTGTTCTGACCGGGTATGCGGCCAAACGTAGGCGGTTGCTGGCTCCGAAGCAGACGGTGTATTCGGCCAAACGCTTGATGGGGAGGCGCTGGTCGGAATTGAGCGAGGAGGAGAAGGCCCTGGATTATGAAGTGGTGGCGGACGGGGAGGGGCGTGCGATGATCGATTTGGGCGGAGAGAGGGTGAGCCCCGGAGCGGTGGCGACGGAATTGTTGCGTGAGTTGAAACGCCGGGCGGAACATTATTTGGAGGGTCCGGTGTGGCGTGCGGTCATTACGGTGCCGGCGTATTTTCACGATGCCCAGCGTCAGGCAACGAAGGAGGCGGGAGAGGCGGCGGGGTTGGAGGTGTTGCGTATTGTGAGTGAACCCACGGCGGCGGCGCTGGCCTATGGGATGGATCGGGCGCATCGTCAGGCCCGGCTGGCGGTTTTTGATTTGGGCGGGGGGACTTTTGACTGTTCGATTTTGGAGTTGAACGACGGGGTTTTTCAAGTGTTGTCCACCAGTGGAGACACCTTGTTGGGAGGGGACGACATAGACCGCGCGGTGGTGGGGTGTTTGCGTCAAAGAATTCCGGAACAAGTGGTGGCGCGCTTGGACGCGGTGGCGGAGGCCCGTTTGAGGGAGGAGGCGGAGCAGTTGAAAATCAGGTTGTCTAGTGAGGAGTCGGTCCGGGTGGAGTTGCCTTTTTTTTGTGGAGACTATCATTTTGAAACAAGTTTAAGCCGGCAGGAGTTGGAAGGACTGGCCCGGCCCATCGTGGAGAGAACGCGGCGCCATGTGCAGCGGGCCTTGCAGGATGCGGGCTTGAAGGCGGAGGAGTTGCAGGAAATTTTGTTGGTGGGCGGACAAACGCGGATGCCTTTGGTGCGTGAGTTGGTGGAGCAGTGGTTTGGGCGCAAACCCCAGACGGAGCTGGATCCGGATGAGGCGGTGGCCCGGGGAGCGGTGATTCAGGCGGGGATTCTGAGCGGGGCGGTGCGGGACATGGTGTTGTTGGATGTGACGCCGCTCTCTCTGGGGATCGAGACCTTTGGAGGCTTGATGAATGTGATCATACCGAGGAACACCACCATTCCGACCAAGGCAGGAGAACTCTTCACGAATGCGGTGGACGGGCAACGTGAGATGCGGGTCCGGATTTTGCAGGGGGAACGGGAACTGGCCAAGGATAACTGGATTTTGGGAGAACTGAATGTTCCTTTCCATCCGGGTCTGCGGGGCACGGCGCGGGTGGGGGTGCAGTTTGAATTGGATCAGGACGGAATCCTGCATGTGTTGACCAGGGATACCAAGACCGGGGAAGAAGTTAAAATGCAGATTCGGTCGGTAATCAATGTGGCGGATGAAAAAGTGGAGGAGATGGTGGCGGCCTCGGTGGAACATGCCTTGGAGGACATGCAGGAGCGGCGTTGGGTGGAGGCGGAGCAGAAAGCCAAGCGTTTGTTAGGGGTGACGGAAAAGGCGTTGGTTCAGGCGGAAGGCCGGGCGGAGCCGGAGATGCTGGAGCCGGTGAGGAAGGCTTTGGCGCGACTGAAGGGAGCTTTGGAAAGTCGTGACTTGGGTGCTTTGAAGACGGCGATGAAAGACCTGGACCAACAGAGCCAACCACTGGCGCAGTGGTTGATGGACTGGGCCATGGAACAGGCACTGGCGCGGAAGATGGAAAGTTCCTGAGAGTGCGGGGAGCGGGTAGGCCGGGGTCAGGTGAAGGATTTTATTTTTTGAGAGAGGCGCGGGCGGCGGCGACGTTTTGCACAAATTGTGAAGCGAGCTCGGAAAGACCTTTCCAATCCTGTCGGTCGATCAGATCTTTTTTGAGCAGGCTGCTACCTGCGGCCACGGCGGCGCAGCCGGCCTTGATGAAATCCGCACAGGTGTTCACGTCCACACCTCCCGTGGGAATGATTTGTAGTTGGGGCATGGGAGCTTTGATCGCTTTGATGTAGTTGGGTCCAAGTCCGTCGGCGGGAAAAATTTTGATAAAATCCGCGCCCAATTCGAAGGCGTGGAGAGCTTCGGTGGGGGTGTAAGCTCCGCAAACGATAGGTTTAGCCTGGCGATTGCAGCAGCGGATGACTTCCTCTTTGGTCACGGGTGTGACGACAAATTCCGCTCCGGCGAGGATGGCGAGGCGGGCGGTGGTGGCGTCGATGACGGAGCCGACTCCCATGTAAATTCTGTCACCCAACTTGGTGGTGACCTCCTTGATGGCCTCGAGAGCATTGGGGGTGGTCATGGTGATCTCCATGCCCGTCAGGCCGCCGTCGGCCAGTGCCGTGCATATGTTGAGAAGTTGAGCGGAGGAGTCGGCGCGGATCACGGCGACGACGCCGGGGTTGAGAAGACGGTGGATGGACTCTTGTTTGGTCATGGTTAGGATTTTAGGCAGTAGCAGGAGCTTGGCTAGAAAAATGGAGTGTTTCCAAAGATTGAGGTTGTGGGGTGAGGGATTTCGACATGGCAAGATGGGGGTGGATGGGGCAGAATCCATGGGAGTGGAATGAAAAAGTATTTATTGGTGGACGGGCATAGCGTGATTTTCAACTGGCCGGAGCTGCGAGCTTTGCACAACCGGAACCGGACTCATGCCCGTGATTTGTTGTCGAAACAATTGAGTGAACTGCATGAAACTTCGGATTGGTTGGTGACGCTGGTTTATGATGGGAAACAAGGGACGACGCCTCTGGGTCAGGTCAAGGGGATGGTGACGATCTACAGTCAGGAAGGGCAGACGGCGGACAGCATCATCGAACGTCTGGTGGCGCAGGTGCCGGATAAGGGTCGGGTGGTGGTGATCACGGCGGATCAGGCGGAGCGGAACATGGTGGAATCGCTGGGGGCATACTCGCATTCCCCGGAGTGGCTGGCTCAGGAATTGGCCGGAAATGGGAGAAGCTGGACGGGGACCTTGGATCAGGTTCACCAGCGTGCTAAATGGTGAAAACGGTGAGTGAATCTTCTATTGACATCCCGAACCTGACTATGTTCACTTAGCGTAAGTCTCTAATAACAGAGACTCTAGAGGAGTTACTAATGTCAAAGTTAGGAAAAGTATTTTGTATCATTGCCATCTTGTTGTCCGTGGGTTCCGCGGGCTTGGGCGTGGCCGTGGCCCTGAAAAAGAAGGGTTACATGACCCAGTTGAGCAATGTCGAAACGGCTCTGAAAGATGCGCCGATGCCCGTGCCTTACAACTCTGATTTCAAGACCAGCCCGGATCAGCCGAAGGAATATATTGCGACGGTTAACAAAGCATTTAAAGCCACCAGGGAAGAGTTGAAGACCACGCAGGAAACCCTGACCACAACGACGAGCAAACTGGCGGATACGGAAGCCAAGGTGCAGGAAGTGACCACCAAACTGGCGGGTGCGACCAAGGATCTCGAAACGGCCAAAACAGCCCAGGCCGAAGCGGAAACGCAGAAGAATGAAGCTGTCAGCCAACTTAAAGTGGTGATGGATGACTTGGGCGGGCGCAACGCCAAGGAAGTGGTGGCCCAGCTCTCCCAATCCCAGGAAAAAATCCAGGTGATCGAACGGGAGAAAAAAATCGTGGAAGACGCGCTGGCCCAGAAAGCGGCTTTGGTTGCGAAATTCGAGGAGCAGGACCGCATGCGCGAGCAGGGTTACGCGCCGGATGATCTGAGCGGGCGGGTGGTCACGATCAACAAGGACTGGAACTTTGTCGTTTTGGATGTGGGCAAGGACAACAAGCTGGTGGAAGGGGTGGAATTGGTGGTGTATCGCGGGGACAGCCTGATCGGCAAAATCAAAACCGTTTCCGTGGATGCGACCAACGCCATTGCGGATATTCTTCCTGATGCGACCAAATCCGAGATCCAAATTGGGGATCGGGTCATTTTCGGCTATCGCTAAGCAAAAAAGTGGTTATCTTGCCCAGATGATGAAACGTTTAGTCCTCAGCCTGCCTATTCTTGCCCTCCTCGTGGTGTTCAGTTCCTGCGCCAGCAAACCGGAAGATACCACCAAGACGGATCGTGAAAAAATTTCCACCGTGCCTTGGAACAAGCCCCAATCCTGGGAAGGTAAGGGTGCCTTGGGCGGTTTGGTGCAGTAAGAATCCTGAGCGGGCTGGAAGACGGGGGATGTGAGTCAGAAAGTTCCACAGTCTGAAAAGGACTTTGGTTGTTATCCCCCCTTTTTGTCACTCGATTGAGTGGAGCGTTCCTTACTCCTCAGATTTACCGTGATGTCCGTCCCGCATCAGAGAAAGCATTTCACCCACGGCTTCGCGTAATCCGACTTCGCAGGCATGGGCGATCAGGGAATGGCCGATGTTCAGGGTGTCGAGGTGCGGGGTTTGGAGAAAAAGGCGCAAGTTGCGGTAGTGCAGGCCATGGCCGGCGTTGACTTGAAGACCGAGCTGAAAAGCCAAGCTGGCGGATTTTCTGAGACGCTCCAGTTCCTCCTCCTGGGTTTTGGTATCCAGGGCATTGGCGAAACAACCCGTGTGCAGCTCAATGCAAGGAACTCCGCAGGCGTGGGCGGCGTGGATTTGTTCCTCCACCGGATCAATAAATAAACTGACGCGCGTGCCGTTTTTGCTGAGGTCGAGATTGGCCTGGCGGATGGCCTCGATCAGGGGAGGAAGGTTGAGCCCGCCTTCCGTGGAAACTTCCAAACGATTTTCAGGGACCAGACAGACTTCAGCGGGTTCAAGTTTCAGGGCAAAGTGGAGCATCTCCGGGGTGAGTGCCATTTCGAGATTGAGGGGCACCTGGAGTTCCCGCTTCAGGCGCAGAACATCGTGGTCTTGGATGTGGCGACGATCCTCCCGGAGATGGGCTGTGATGGAGTGGGCACCAGCGGCGACAGCCTGATGGGCGGCTTGGACGGGGCAGGGTTCACTGAGGGGATGGTCGGGACCCAGTTCCCGGTAGCGGGCCTGACGGAGGGTGGCAATGTGGTCAATGTTTACGCCGAGTTTGAGCATGACTTCACTATGAGGGTGCTTGGGAAATGTGCAAATGACAATGAGGACCGGGATGGAGTTTCGGAGGGGACCAAGGCAGGCCGGAGGCAAATCAATTCCTGTTGATTCAAGTCAGGGCTGGGATTAGGGTCACTGCTTATGTCGGCACATTTGGAGAAGGTTTTGAGACATGCGGAGGCGAAGTTGATCAATCTCGCCCAGCGCAGCCCGACGGATCTGTTGGATCTTTACCGCAACTTTCTCAAGGTGGAAGAGCACCGTTTACGCATGGCGCATCGCGCGGGGGAAAGCGGTCTGGGCTTTGCGGAGAAGCGGGCAGACATGATCGGGGTGGTCCTGCAGCACATTTTTCAAAACTCCCTGCACAATGCGGAAAAGGCGCATCATCTCGCGGCCAGTGAACTGCGCATCGCCATGGTGGCCACGGGGGGATATGGACGGGGGCAACTGTCTCCCTACAGCGATATCGATCTTTTGTTTCTTTATGATAAACAACCGGCCAAATCTCCGGCGGCACGGTTTGTAACGGATGCGATTGAACAGGTGTTGTATGTATTGTGGGACATCGGGTTGAAGGTGGGTCATGCCAGCCGGAATTTGGAGGAGGCGATCCAGCAGGGGCGTGAAGACATGCAGACCCGGACTGCGCTCTTGGAGGCGCGTTTGTTGAAGGGCAACAGTGAGTTGTTTGATGAGTTTCAGCGTCGGTTCAACCGGCTGTGTGTGCAGGGAAATGAACACAGCTATGGGCTTTGGCGTTTACGGGATCAGGAGCAGCGACACCAGAAGATGGGTGCGACGGTGTTTTTACAGGAGCCCAACGTCAAGAACGGGTGCGGAGGGTTGCGGGATTATCACAACCTGCTTTGGGTGGCCATGGGGTTGAAGGGAATCGACAGCACCCTGGGTTTGCAGGAGGAGGGGATCATCACGGCCAGCGACCGCAAGAAACTGGATCGGGCTTTTGATTTTCTTTTAAAAGTTCGCAATGAATTGCATCTGATCCAAGGCCGGGCCGGGGATGTGTTGACGTTGGCTCTGCAAAAGGATGTGGCCAATGCGCTGGGTTACTCGAATCGTCAACTGCTACGCCGCATTGAGGATATGATGCGGGATTATTACCAGCACAGCCGGGATTTGTATTTGATCGCCAACGCCCATGCCCGGCGTATCTGCGGTCAGCAGGAATCCAAACGGGGGCTGTTTTGGAATCTACTGCCCCAGGGGGCCAAGGCCCAAGAGAAAATCAACGGCTTCACCCTGGCCAATGGCGTGATTTCCGCAGAGTCCGCCAGTGTCTTGAGTGAGGATCCGGTGCGGATGGTGCGTGTTTTCAGATCATGCAGAAGCGGAACATGGAGTTGAGCCCGGATTTGGAAACGCTGATGCGGGCCCGGCTCGGATTGGTGACGCGCAAATTTTTGTGGTTGCCGGAAGTGAGGGAGATGTTGACGGACATCGTCAGACAAAAGGGTCGGGTGGGTAGGGTGCTGCGTAAGATGCATGAGCTGGGAATTTTAGGCAGCCTGATCCCAGAATTCGCGCCCCTGACCTGTCTGGTGCAGCATGAGTTTTATCATCGTTACACCGCGGATGAGCATACCCTGGTCTGCATTGAGCAGTTGGATCGGGTGTTGCGGGATGAGGCGGAACCCTATGTCAAATATCGGGGCATCTTTGAACGCTGCGACAAGCCGGAAATTCTTTATCTGGCACTGATTTTGCATGACACGGGCAAGTCGGGAAACAGCCGTGACCACAGTCAGTTGAGTGCACAATTGGCGGTGCGCTTTGCCCGGCGGATGCGGATCAAGGGCCGTGATTTGCAGAATCTGAGTTTTTGGTGGATCATCACATGAGTTTGACGGAGTTTGCTCTGCGACGGAATTTGGATGATCCCAAGACGGTCCGGGATTTTGCCCAGATCGTGCAAGATCAGGAGAGGTTGGATTTGTTGATGTTGATGACCTTTGCTGATGTGCAAGGGATTGGGGATTCTTCCTGGTCGAATTGGAAGGAAGGACTGGTCTGGAGTCTGTATCTGGCGACACGCGATGTGTTGAATGATGAGGATGAATTTCTGCGCCGGGCGGAAAAGGCGCGCAAGGAATTGAAGAAGCGGGTGGTGGAGCGACTGCCCGCGACGATTGATGACGGAGAATACGAGGCGCATTTTGAGGCCCTGCCCGCGCCTTATTTTACGCATACTTCGGAGGAGCAGATTGTCAGTGACATCCTTCAAGTGCATGAGTTTTTTGTCAAACAACTGCAAATGGAAGGCAATCCGCTGGCTCCGGTCATTGAGTGGCGGGACAAACCTCTGGAGGATCATAGTGAGGTGAACATCGTCACCTGGGATCGGGACGAGTTGTTTTCCAAAATTGCCGGATCCTTTGCCGTGGCGGGCTTGAACATTCTCAGTGCCGACATCTGGACCCGGAGCGATCATATTGTGATCGATGCTTTCCGGGTCTGCACCAATCAGTTGGCACCAGTGACGCACAAGCTGGATCGGCAGGCTTTTGAGAAAACGCTGATCAAAAGTTTGACCGATCCCGACCATGATTTGGAGCGGGAGGTGACGCGTTTGAAAAGCCGGGAAAAACTCCCGGTGGAGGAGGAAATGGTGGAGTTGGCGCTGGGATTGGACAACGAGGGATCGGATCAGTTCACTATGTTGCATGTCAAGGCCACGGATCGCATCGGGATTCTCTACCGGATATCCCGCTGTCTCTCCGCGCAGAACATCTCGATTGTGTATGCGCGCATCACCACGGAAAAGGGGGCGGCACTGGACACCTTTTATTTGTTGGATGAAAACGGGGCCAAGATCACGGATGCCCAGCGTAAACGTCGGTTGCTCCGGGCTCTGACTCAGGCGCTGTCTTTGCCTGTGGCCTAACATCATGAAAACCGGGATGAAAAACGAGCTCTCCAAGCGGGACATCGCGTCACTGCTGGATCCTCAGGGTTTGTTGAAACGGGTGCTGACGGTGGCGGTTAAGGCGGTTCGCGGCGGCAGCGGTTCCCTCATGTTGCTGAACCCCAACACGGGTTCTCTGGACATTGAAGCCTCGGTGGGACTGAATCCCAAGGCGCGTCGGACCAAGTTGAGAATTGGTGAGGGGGTCACGGGCTGGGTAGCCAGCACGGGCCTGCCTCTGCGTCTGAACGATGTCCATGCAGATCGACGCTATGTCCCGCTCGATAGCCGAGTGCAATCGGAAATCGCCGTGCCCATCCAGGTCAAGGGTCAGGTGGTTGGGATTCTGAACATCGACAGCACGCGGGTGCAGGCCTTCACAGAGGAGGATGAAAAAACGCTGTTACGGCTGGCGGAAGACGCTTCCTCCTGGATCAGTCTGGCCTGGGAGATCAACCAGTTGCGGGTCAAGGGCGATCAGCTGGGAACCTTGGTGGACATGGGACAGGTCATCATTTCGGAGGACGACCAGGCCGGGGTGCTGGAGCGCATCACGCGGGATGCCTGCAAATTGATGAAGGCGCGCATGAGTTCTCTCATGTTGTTGGATGAGAGCGGGCAGGAGTTGCTTTTAAAAGCTGGCATGGAGCCTCGGCTGCTTATGTAAAGAAACCGAATTTGCGTGTGGAGGAATCGCTGGTCGGGGTGGTGGTCAATCGCTTGAAGCCGCTGGCTGTGCTGAATGTGCAGGACAACCAACGGTTCCAACACACCGAACTGGCCCGACGGGAGCATCTGGTCTCCCTGCTGGCGGTGCCTCTGGTTTTTCAAGCCAAGGCGCTGGGGGTCTTGTGTGTTTATACGGAAGATATTCACCGCTTCTCAAATGAGGAAATCCGGTTACTCACAGCCATGGCGGGTTTGTCGTCAGTGGCAATAGCCAAGACCCAGTTGTTGCAACGGGTGGTGCAGGTGGAGGAAAGCCTGAAGGCCACGGAACGCTTGTCTGCGCTGGGTTGGTTGGCAGCGGAGATAGCCCATGAAATTCGCAATCCGCTGACTGTGGTGCAGATGGTGTTTCATTCCATGATGCAGGAGTTGAAGTTGGAGGGGGGGCACGCGCGGGACGCGGCCTTGATTGAGATGAAGATGAATCACATGAACAAGATTCTCGATCAGGTGTTGACCTTTGCCCGCTCCTCGGAACCGACTTTGGAGGACTTGGATGTAGCGGCGATGTTGGATGACGTTTTGATTTTGATCCGGCACAAGTTGGCGGCGCAAAATGTGGAAATCCGCAAACAGATTGCTGAAGAATCTCTGCTGATGCGAGGGGATCGTTCCCAGTTGGAGCAGGCGGTGTTGAATTTGGTGCTGAACGCTTGTCAGGCCATGCCCGAGGGAGGAACCCTGACTCTCAGTGCCGGGAGCAGATGGATGGGAAAAAAGAAAGTCGTGGTGATCGGGGTGCGTGACACGGGGGAAGGCATGTCCAAGAAACGTCAGGATGAGTTGTTCCAGCCTTTTCTCACGTATCGTAAAGGGGGCACGGGTCTGGGTTTGGCCCTGGTGAACAAGACCGTGCAGAGTCACAACGGAAAATTACAGTCAAATCTAAATTGAGAAAAGGGACGGCCTTTGTCCTGAGTTTTCCTGGCTTGTGATTGCCTCCCTGGCCACGGCTTGTTTCTTTGCGCTTTCGGCGGTCTTTGGCAGCCGGGCCTCGCGCATGATGGGTCCGGTTCCCGCCAATACTCTGCGGCTCAGCTTGGCCGCCATCCTACTTGCTTTCTATGCCTTGATCTGGGGTCAGGGCTGGGCGGGGCCGGGTCTGGCTGTATTTCTTTTGAGCGGCTTGATTGGATTTGGTCTCGGGGACATCTCCCTATTTTTGCTTATGAGAAGATCGGGGCGCGGCGCAGCATCCTGCTGGCGCAGTGTCTGGCTGCACCGTTTGCCGTGGTGATCGAGTGGTTTTGGTTGGGCACGATGCTGCTTCCTGTTCAGTTGATTTGGATGACGGTGATTCTGAGTGGTGTGTTTCTGGCCTTGAAACCGCGTGAAGCCAAAGGTGTAAGTCTGGGGCAGGGATTCAACGCGACCGGATTGGCTTTTGGAGTGGGCGCTGCCCTGGGTCAGGCCGGGGGTGCCGTGCTGAGTCGCAAGGCGGTCGCGCTCAATCAGGGTGTGAATTTGGAGTTGGATGGTCTGACGTCGAGCTTTCAACGGATTCAGGGAGGCTTGTTGGTGGCCCTGTTGTTTTTTTGTTGGTTCCAGTGGTGTCGCCGTTCCGTGAATGCATCAGAACGAAACGGTTTAACCGGAGTGAGGACTCCCGGAGCTTTGGGTTATTGTCTGCTCAATGCCCTGGCTGGACCTGTGTTGGGCGTGGGGTGTTATCAGTGGGCACTGTCGCAGACTCCCAGTGGCATCGTCCTGGCCGTAGTCGCTACGACGCCCATCGTGATTATCCCCATCGTCTGGCTCTTGGAAGGAGAGAAGCCGGATCGTTGGACGCTGTTGGGTTCCGTCCTGGCGGTTGCCGGTGTCTGGGGTTTACTGAGTTGTTAGTCTAGTGGAACGACTCTGAGCCAACAACTCATTGAGTAATGCTGTTGTGAGGCCAGTATGATATCTAGGAAGAATTCTCTTCAGCAGGGATCTTTTCTTGAACATGAAACAAGCTGCTTTTTCTTCCCCAAATCTTATTTTGCTTCATGCTTGAGCCATGCCTTTGCAGTCACGTCTTCAGTGGGAGTTGAAGGAACGCCAGATTCTTGCTCCCTATGCTCAGTTAAGTGCTGAGAGCAAGGGCCGCTGTCATTCCGAGGAGGTTCATGTCTCCCGCTCCGAATTTCAACGGGATCGTGACCGCATCATCCACAGCACGGCATTTCGGCGTCTCGAATACAAAACCCAGGTGGTCTTGAATGGCACGGGAGATCATTTCCGCACCCGCTTGACCCATACGATGGAAGTGGCCGCCATCTCCCGCACTGTGGCGCGCACTCTGTCTTTGAATGAGGATCTGGCGGAAGCTGTTTCTCTGGCCCATGATCTGGGGCATCCGGCCTTTGGTCATCCTGGGGAACATACCTTGGATCAGTTGATGCGGGATCATGGTGGCTTTGAGCATAATCGCCAGAGTCTGCGGGTGGTGGAGGAGTTGGAAATGAAATACCCGGAATTCAACGGGCTCAATCTTTCCTGGGAGCTGCGGGAAGGGCTTTGCAAGGGCTTTCGGGAAAGTTTTGGGGGAGGAATACAACCCAGTCTCGAGGCCCAGGTGGCGGATGCGGCGGATGAAATTGCGTATTGTTGCGGTGATCTGGATGATGCCTTGGACAATGGATTGGTTCAAGCAGAGGAGCTGGGGGAAATCAAACTCTGGGAGAGCCTGGACACGGCTTTGAACCGCCAGTATTCGAAGCTGGAATTTGATCGTCGCCGACGTTTTCTCATCCGCTGTTTGATCGATCTTTTGGTGGATGATTTATGTCAACAATCCATCAAAAATATTGAGGAGTCCGGCATCGTCTCCGCGGATGAAGCCCGGACACAGACCCGTCGCTTGGTGGGCTTTTCACTCAGGGTTCGACCCCAGATTCAAAACCTGCGCGATTTTTTGATGCAGCATTTTTATTATCATCCTTCAGTCAGCCGCATCAATCAGAGAGCTTGCGAGGTTCTACAGTCGCTGTTTAATTTCTATCATGACAACAGTCACCTGGTGAGTCCGAAGTGTGCCTTGAGGATCAAGAAGGACGGACTCTCGCGGGCGGTCTGTGATTATGTCTCCGGTATGACCGACACCTATGCCTTGAAAATGTATGCCAAACACATCGGCACCGACAGTCTCCTACGGGAGCTGATGCCGGATCGTGCGAAATGAGGGAATCGGGATTCAGGACTGGGTGGCGGTGTTAAGGGGTGCAGGGCGGAGAGTGCGACCCTCGACCCACTCTCCTTCCAGGAGCAAGGCTTTGGCCAGACGTGGCAGCCCCCGTTCGTTGCGTTGAATTTGAGCCACCACCAGATCAACTGCCGCCGCGCCCAGCTCGGCATAAGGTTGACGAATTCCGGTGCAATCCGGCAGATCCTCCCGCCAGCTCAGGCTGACAAACCCAAATCCTTGGGGATAGTGACTCCGGTCTCAATCAGGCAGTCCCGGATGTGGGCAAAGGAGGCGATGACAGCGTCCGGGCGGAAAACCTGGAGCCATTGCTCATAGTTCTGTTTGGTCCAGCGATCATTGTGTTGAATGGCTTTTTTCCAGGACGGAGTGGCTTGTCCGCTGAGTAACTCCCGAAATGCCATGGACTGGCTTCGCTCCGTGCGTGCCTCCATCATTTCCGACTCCAGAAGTCCGATGCGGCGGTATCCTCTTCTTCTGAGTTCCTGCACCACTTGTTCCATGGCGTGGTAATAATGCGACATGACATAATGGACCTTGGGTTCGTTCAGGGAATGTCCCACGGCTGCCAGGGGAAATTCGGACCAGGGAAAGTTGGGCAAGGTTCCCGGTTGAGGCAGGGGCGCGATGATGACTCCATAAACACCTCGCGCCTTTAAAATACGCTCGATGCCGGACGAAGAAGAGGGGTGGTCGGGTAGATGGATAACTTCCAAAGTAAAGCCCAGGGACTCCGCGCGGCCCTCGCTCCGGCTTCAACTTTTTCCAAGGGAGCTGCGATCTTTTTGTGTTGTGTGGAATTGAGGACCCAAGCGATGGAACCAGTGCGCTCCACACTGCGCCTCCTGACGCTGCTCATAAAAGCCTGAACCATGGGGTTGGGACGGTATTTCAGTTTCCGGGCAATCTCATGCACGCGGGCAGCGGTGGCCGGACTGACATGACCCACGCCGCGCAAAGCGCGTGAAACTGTCATGGGAGACAAGCCCAGTTGCCTGGCCATTTGACGCAGGGGAGAGTCTGACTTTTCTCCGGAACGAGGCGCGTATTTACGAGGCATCTGTTACGTGTAACCGATTGGAAGTGTTGTGGCAAGATTCCCTTCCTTGCATTATCTTTGGTAGTAACAAGAGCTTCCGCAAATCATTCGCTTCTAAACGAATTATTTATTTATGAAAAATAGAATTTTCACCGTATTTTTTCTCATCCTGTGGGTGGCCTGCCTAGGCTCGGTCCAGGCCGCTGTGCTGATTACCTATGATTTCACGGGAGGTATCAATGGCACTTTGGGTCCGATCTCGGCTTTGGCTCCCAGCACCACTCCGCCCGCCAATATCACGGCCACTTCCATCAGTGTGGCCTCTGGAATACCGGGAACCACTTTTCAAGACAACGGGGGAAACATTGAGTTGAACTTATTGCCGGGAGCTTCGTCCGCAGGGACAGCGGCTGCGGCTGTTTCTGGCAACCAATACATTGAGTTTACCCTTAATACCCCTTCGGCCAGCTTCGCACTGGACTTGGACAATCTACAGCTCGATCTGCGAAGAGGAGGTGCCACCGGCAATCGACATTTATTTTTACGCACAAGTCTGGATGCCTTCGCCAACGACATCGGGCCGGGTGTGGTATTGGCACCTGCCAGCACCACACTGACCACCTTTACATTCAACGACATTCCCTTGTTCAACAATGTTACGGATGCGGTGACCTTTCGCCTCTACACTTACAACGATGGGGCGACCAACCGCTCGGTTCGGGTGGATAACATCGTCGTGAACGGTGCCGTGATTCCGGAGCCTTCCACGGTTTTGCTTTTGTTGGGGGGGCTGGGGGCATTGGTCCTGTTGCGCGCCCGAAAAGCACAGGGGCGTTCGCAGACGTGTGCAAGAGGAGAGTGAGAGCAAGAGCAAGCGCCGCACCCATGTTCCAACCGACTCATCGCTACCTTCACACGCTTCCGGAGCTTTCAGAGCCAACTCAGGTTACGGGTCCGTATCGCATCCTTGATCTTAAGGGTCGCCGGGGATTGAATCCCACCAGCATTCATACTTCAATACAGCTCGGACCGCATCCTCTCAGTCAACCGGAGGGAACTGTGCGCTGTTGGTTTTTTGCGTTGGAAGACCTGGCCTGCAGCTTCGGAGCGGAGCACATGCGGATGGACAACCCCCACTACTCGAATTACGCGCTGCTGAGTGATTGCCCCACACCGCGTGACTATGGGAACTCACACTTCTATCTGGCTTGGTTTCGTTTTAACGAATTGCGGGCTCAGTTTTATCAGGGCATGAACCATTGGAAGGGGCTCAATCATCCACAGAAAGCCTGGGTTCAGGCGGTTCCCTTCAATTACTTTGATCAACATCACTGGTATGAAGTGACATTTACCTGGAGTGACGCCAAGGAGGAAATGAGGCTTTATGTCAATGGAGTCCTTTTGGGAACCAACGATCGCTTTCATCGTGGCTGGTTGCGTGAACCTTGCGGTGAAACTTTGTATGCGGGCAGCCCGGCCTTGTGTCACTCCACCGTGGAAATGTTTGATCAGGTATTGGATGAGGAAGCCATTTATCAGGGCTACCGCGATGCTGCCACCGACTACGACCCGTTGGTTGAAAAGAAACTGCGCCATCATTTCAGTGGGACAGATTTGGCTCCCTTTCAGTTTGTGCCTGATAAGGACTGGAGCTGCCGGATGGATCTGACCTTGACCGAGCCGGAACATCTCAAGGCATTTTATTTGCAGGGCTATCGTGATGCGGTTCATTCCAACCCGGAAGGTCTGCATGTAAGGACGCCAGCTCTGCCATTTGTTGAGGAAAATACGGAGAAACAGATTTACCTTTGGACTGAACAGACTTTCGAAGGAAATATTTATCTGGAGTTTGAGTGGATGACGTTGGAGCCCAACGGACTCGCGCTGCTCATGATTCATGCCTCTGGCATGGCGCGGGAGGACTTCATGGCGGACTATCCCCGCAAAACAAGCGGAAAAATGACGGCGGTGCATGGTGAAAATGTGAGGAATTATCACTGGGAATTTTATCGTGAAATGAACGACACCCGCAATGATGTGGGCACCGCCTTTAGTCGCAAGAACCCTTTGCCTTCCGCAACGGGTTTGCCAGTCTGAACCGCCCCTTTGAGCATCGGCAATGGCACAAACTTCAGTTTCTTCAGCGGGGTGGAATTCTGCGCGGGGCGATTGATGGTGTGACGTTGCTGGAGGTGGATGACAGCTCGCGCACGAACAGCGGCTGTATTTTGAATTACGGCCATGTGGCTCTCCGTTGCATGATCCACAGCAGCATTCTTTTCCGTAACATCAAAGTCTTCACTCAGAAGCTTCCTTTCCAAGTGCTTGGATAGGATCGGGGATGACTTCGGAGAATCAATTCTGCCCAAAACCAGGATGAGAAAATATCGGGTATCAGGGATTGGCTCGCCCTGATTGATGCTGACGAGGGCTGTAAGAGTCTTTAGTTTGAGGTGTTGTTCAGATGCACCATAATTTGATCATACTTTCAGGACAATCCAATGCCAGTGGCAGAGCGCTCTGGGAGGAAGACTTGTTGAGGGATCAAGCTGTGATCGAGGCAGAGATTTGCTTTGATTGTGATAGCATCAGCAGTTTTCAAGGCATCGTCAGCTCAGGCGGAGACTTTCGGTATCTCCAACCAGAAGCTACGAAAGTTTTTGGTCCCGAAGTTGGGTTGATTCGGGCTTTAATGTTGAGGAGGGTCTCAAACCTCGCGGTCATAAAATTCTCCAGAGGTGCCACCAATCTACACACGGACTGGAATCCGGAGTCGGGCTCCGGACATCAGCTTTATCGAGCCTTGTTAGATCACATCAGGACGGCTTGTGTCAGTTTGGAGAAAAGGGGGCACAGTTTTTCGCTCCGGGGACTGGCCTGGATGCAGGGTGAGAGTGACTCGTCTCGGGCGGCCGATTATCAACAACATCTCGAAAAATTTCTTTCAAGGTTACGCCGCGACCTTGGGCAGCAAACACTTCCTGTGGTAATCGGACGCGTCGCCCCAACGTATCATCCCGGTCGTGAAGAAGTTCGCATGGCTCAGCTTGCCATAGTAGAGACAGACCCTGCCGCCACTTGGGTGGATACGGATGATTTGCAGCGTTTTGATCGTATTCACTACGACGCAGCTGGAACATTTGAACTCGGACTACGCATGGGCCATGCGCTGGTGGATTTGTGGGAGAGACTTTCCTTGTGTGAAAAATCCTTAAACTGACTCTGGAGGGGGGTAGCGACCTCTGCATTCAAGGAGTCTCCACTTATTTTTGGAAAAGATTTTCATGAGGCATTTCTTATGCAACATCTTCTGACAGAACTTCATACCAGGTCCGTCTCGCTATGAGAAAGTGTGGTCACATTTTGAGATGGAAGGCAGACCTGAAAAAGGGTTTTGGCCTCATTTCGATTTTGCTGTTGGGAAGTTGGTATTCTCCCATGCCGGCTTCTGCCGAGAGCCTGCTGATCACGAATCCCGGCTTCGAGGACATCGGCGGGGAGACTCCCTTCAATGAATTCACCTTTGGAGCTTTGAATGGCTGGAGTCTGTATGATCCGGGGAACGCTACCAACAATGGAACGGGTCCGACCTATTTTTATCGGAACGCTTACAACACAGGCGGATGTTAATTTAGCGGGCGACTTTGTTTTCGTTCCCATGGTGCTTCGGTAGGGAATAGGGTGGGGATTGCCTTCAATTTTTAGGGTGTCTCGCACTGATTTGGTTCAGGAAAAAAACTCAGAGCCAGCTTGGTCGCTTCGGTTGATAAAGGCGCGCGGTTATGGAGATGGCAGGGGGAAAAGGGAAGTTGAAGCACTCAACGCGGAACTCTTGTAGTTCGTTGGATCTCTGTTAATTCTGGGATATGTCGATTGTATTGGTGACGGGTTCGGCGGGTTTGATCGGGTCGGAGACTTCCAAACGTTTTCATGAGGAGGGGCTTGATATTCTCGGAGTGGATAATGACATGCGGGCGTATTTTTTTGGAGAGGGAGCTTCGACGGATTCGTCGAGGCAGGGATTGGAAAAAAAACTGACCCGTTATTCCCATCGGACGCTCGATATACGGGACCGGGAAGGAGTGGAGAGTCTGTTCAGGGAATATGGAAAGGATCTGGCCTTGATTGTGCACACTGCGGCCCAACCCAGTCATGACTGGCGGCCCGGGAGCCACACACGGACTTCGGCGTGAACGCACTGGGGACTCTCAATTTGTTGGAGGCCTGCCGTTTGTTCTGCCCGGAGACGCCCTTTATTTTTACCAGCACCAACAAGGTTTACGGGGACAGCCCGAATCGTTTGCCTTTGGTCGAGGAGGAAAAGAGATGGGAGCTGGGGCCGGAACATCCCTACGGCGTGCATGGGATCGATGAAAGCATGTCGATTGACCAGACCAAGCACTCGCTTTTTGGGGCCAGTAAAGTGGCAGCGGATGTTTTGGTGCAGGAATATGGACGTTATTTCGGCATGAAAACCGTCTGCTTCCGGGGTGGTTGCCTGACGGGACCGGCCCACGCGGGCACGGAGTTGCACGGCTTCCTCGCTTATCTGATGAAATGCACCGTGCAGGGGAATCCTTACCGGGTTTTTGGATACGGGGGAAAACAGGTCCGGGACAACATCCACAGTCATGACCTGGTGGAAGCCTTTTTTCAATATTTCCAAACTCCCCGCAGCGCAGAAGTTTACAACATGGGCGGCAGCCGACATTCCAACTGCTCCATGCTGGAAGCGATTGAGCTTTGTCAGGAAATCAGCGGCAAAAAATTAAACTGGAGCTATGTGGAAGATAACCGCATCGGCGATCATATCTGGTGGATCAGCGATGTCCGCAAGTTCCAATCCCACTACCCGGGCTGGAGCTATCGTTATGGATTGAGGGAGATTCTGGGGGAAATTCATCAGGCTTGTGCTTGATAAAGCATGGAGCATGGCGCCAGATGCATGGGGCGGGAAAGCTACAAAAGCAACAACGACTTACACGATGAGTTCAAGATTCAGATTTGAAGATTTGCAAATTTGGCAGATTGGGGCCGAGTTGAGTGTGGCACTCTTTAAGCTGGCTGATGAATTGGAAGAAAAAAAGTTGTTCCGCTTTGCTGAACAATTGAGAGGAGCGGTTCTTAGTATTACAAATAATATAGCCGAAGGTTCAGGGAGCACTTCCGATAAGGAATTTCAGCAATTTCTTAATTTTAGCCGAAGATCCATTTTTGAAACGGCCAATATTTTATTTATGATGGTCAGAGCAGGAGTTTTAAAGGAAGAAGAAATCCAGGGTTTTATTAATCGTCTGGAGGAACAGTCCAGAAAAGTGTTGAGCTTCTCACGTTCCTTGAACACTTAATCTCTACGCATGAGCGTTATGTCTATTACTTCAAGCTATATGCCCCCTGCACCATGCTCCTTGCCAGAAGAGATCCTGATAACCGGAGCCTGTGGCTTTGTGGGGAGCACCCTGGTGCTTGAGTTGCGGAAACGCCACCCAGAGATTGCCATCCATGGCATCGACAACCTGATTCGGAAAGGGAGTGAAACCAATATCGAGCGGTTACGGGCTGCTGGTTGCAGTTTGCTGATGGGGGATGTCCGGAAGCCTGCGGACCTTGAGCAAGTGCCGCCAGTGGATTGGGTGATCGACTGTGCGGCCAATCCCAGTGTTTTGGCCGGAGTGGATGGGAAAAGTTCTTCTTACGATGTGATGGATCATAACCTCGTCGGCACTTTACAGTTGCTGGAATTTTGTAAAAAGCATCAGGCAGGTTTCCTGCTGCTCAGCACCAGCCGGGTCTATTCCATTCCGGCTCTCAGTGCGATTCCGGTGGAGGAACATCAGGGAGCTTTTTGTCCGGAAGACAAAGGCATGGAGCATGGGGCATGGAGCATGGCGATGGGAAATGCTGAACCTCAAGCTCCGAGCACCCTGCCCTCTGCGCCCTTTAGCATGAAGGGCATTACCGAGAGTTTCAGCACGTCGCCCCCTTTGTCTCTCTACGGCATGTCCAAGCTCTGTTCCGAAAATTTGGCCCTGGAGTATGCGGAAACTTTTGGGTTTCCTGTTTGGATCAATCGCTGCGGTGTTCTGGCTGGAGCGGGTCAGTTTGGGCGGGCCGACCAGGGGATCTTTGCCTACTGGATCAACCGTTGGTTGCGGCGAAAGCCCCTCAAGTATATCGGCTTTGGGGGGAAGGGATATCAGGTTCGCGATGCCCTGCATCCACGGGATCTGGTTCCTTTGCTGATCGAGCAGATGAAGGATCCGGGGCGCAAGGTGGAAAAAATTCAAAACCTGGCCGGTGGGGCGAACAACAGCATGTCTTTGAAACAACTGAGCGCATGGTGTGAAAATCGTTTCGGACCACATGAGGTTTCTTGCGATCCGCAACCCCGACCTTTTGACTTGCCCTGGATGGTTTTGGATTCCGCGCGAGCGAAGGCTCAATGGGGGTGGGAACCACAGACTCCGATCCGTGAGATTCTGGAAGAAATCGCCCAACACGCAGAAGCCAATCCGCAGTGGTTGGATATTTCAGGGAACGGGTAGGGAGCGTGGAGCGTGGAGAATTTAAAATCTTTGCGCTTTTAGCCTCATGCTTTTAACTAGGGAATTCAAGGGAACATGGAAAATCAGCAATCAATCACCGTCAACCAACTATCGTTGCTTTCCGTTGTGATTCCTGCCCGGGATGAGGAAGCTTGCATCGAATCCACCGTTCGTCATCTCCATCTCGAACTCAAACTACAAGGCGTGCCTCATGAAATCGTGGTGGTGGACGACGGCAGCACGGATCGGACCTGGGCCATTTTGAGCGAGATGCGGCAGGGCTTGGCAGAACTGGCTCCAGTGCAAAATCAGGATCGGCACGGCTTTGGCTGTGCGATTCAAAAAGGTCTGGAAGTCATGAAGGGGGATGCGGTGGTGATCATGATGGCAGATGAATCGGATGATTGTCGGGACGTGGTGCGATACTGGACCAAACTGAATGAGGGTTATGACTGTGTGTTCGGAAGTCGCTTCATGCGCGGCGGGGGTGTGATTGATTACCCCTTTGTGAAATATGTTTTCAATCGTCTGGCCAACCAGTTCATCCGGGTGCTGTTTGCCATCAAGCTGAACGACACGACCAATGCGTTCAAAGCCTACCGGAAAGAGGTCATTGCAGGCTGCAAACCTTTACTTTCACCTCACTTTAACATCACGGTGGAGCTTCCCCTGAAAGCGATGGTCCGGGGTTATACCTGGACGACGCTGCCGATCACTTGGCGGAATCGTCGGACGGGTGTGGCCAAACTGAAGATCCGGGAAATGGGGAGCCGCTACCTCTTCATCTGTCTCTACATTTGGCTGGAGAAATATTTTTCAAGAGGGGATTACAAGATCAAAGGTAAGGAGTTTCCTCAATAAACCCAAAGATGGCTTGAGCGTTGATTGGATTGTCTGAAGTTTCGACTGTGGTTGAACTGAGAAGCGGGGGTGTGAAGCCGGGTTTGGAAAGGATCGGGTAGGATAGCCAAGCCGGCGATCAGGATGATTCGCTATCTCAAATGCGTGGTGAATAGATCGTGTATGGCTCCTTGGCTTTTGGGAAAGATCTGCAAATGTACAGGTGGATGTCCTGTCCCTTTTCCAACTACTCGGCACTGATACACCGGCCTTACAAGGAGGGTTTTTTCTATGGGTCAAAGAACCAGTGGAGGTGCTGGAGGGAGGGCCGGAGGATTGGTCGAAGTTGGAGGAGCGGTTGGAGGCGTATCGTGAAAAAAAGGAGTCGGATCCCCTGCATCCTCCTGGCGCCGCGGTAGGACAGTTCAGCTATGAAGGGAACTTTCGTTTCGCCTTTCATGAACGTGTGGAAGTGATCGCGGCGGGCAGCCTGTCCCTGCCCACCTTGCGACTGCCGGGAGCCTTGGGGGGCATCACTGATCCGTCATCGGGTTGGTCAGCCTCCTGCACCCAACAGGAGTATGAAGGTATGGTGCGTGAGGCGCAGGAGGCCATTCGACGGGGTGATGTGTATCAGGTGAATCTGGCCCAACGCTTTCATCGTGAGGTGACTTCCTGGGATGCCTCGAGATTTTTTCAGGCACTGTGGCAACTGACCGCGGCACCGTATTCCGCTTTGTTACGTTGGCCGGACCGGGATTTGGTGGCGGCCTCTCCGGAGCTATTTTTGAGTATCCAAGGTCGCCGGGTGACGACGCAGCCGATCAAGGGCACGCGGCCACGGAGTCGGCAAGCCATGGATGATCGTCGCAACGCTCTGGAGTTGTCCACGGATCCGAAGGAAGTGGCCGAGTTGGTCATGATTACGGATTTGGAGCGCAACGATCTGGGAACTTTTTGTGAATATGGGAGTGTGGAGGTGAAGGAGTTGGTGAGGTGCCGGACTTATTCCCATGTGTTTCATTTGGTGTCCACGATTGTGGGAAGAATGCGGGAGGGTTGCCGACCTCTTCAAGCGGTGCGGCATTGTTTCCCAGGAGGCTCGATCACGGGAGCCCCGAAGCGCACGGCCATGGAGTTGATCCGTCGTCTGGAGGGTCGGGAGCGGGGCAGTTACACCGGGGCGTTCGGGTATTTTGGTTTTGATGGCTCGATGCAGTTGGGTATGGCGATCCGCACTTGTGAGCAGGTCCGGGGTTGTTTGTCGTTCTGGGCGGGGAGCGGCATCACGATGGATTCCAATCCGGGCCGGGAGTGGCAGGAGACGCATCACAAGGCCCGAGCCATGCAGGAGGCTTATGCCTTGTATGAAAGAACCAGAGAGCAGGACGGGGAAACGGCTGCCGGAGTGGTCAGGCGGGAGTCTTGATGCGTGGGCCGGAGTGGATAGCGGTGGATGATCCTGGCTTTCGCTGGGGTTGGGGTGTGTTTGAGACGTTGCAGGTGCGTGGGGGCAGGGCGATTTTTCATCAGATGCATTTGGAAAACATTGCAGAGGCGGCACAGGCTTTGGGCTTGCCCATGCCTGATCCGGGCCCTTGGAGTAAGGCTCCGAGGGAGGAGGGAATTTGGCGCTGGTTTCTGACACCCAAGACTCAAACCCAACTTTGGGAGGAGGGGCTCCCGGAAGTGCCGTCGGGCATGAGTATGGAGTTGTCTCCGCTGGTTCTGAGTCGTGCCAGTTGGGAGGCCCGTTACAAAACCCTTTCCTATCTGACCCGTCAACAAGCCCGGCAGGAAAGTGGTTCGGATGAAGCGCTGCTGCTGAATGAGAAGGGCCAAATCGCGTCCGCCTGCATGGCCAATGTGTTTTGGGTGCGTGAAGGGATCCTGCATACTCCGGATCTGGAGTGCGGGTGTCGGGATGGAGTGTTGCGGCGCTGGGTGCTGGAGAGCTGGGCGGAGGAGTGCCGGGTGGGTGCCTATGAGGTGAAGGAACTGGAAGGGGCGGAGGAGATTTTCCTAACCAACAGTCGATTGGGGGTGATGCCGGTCCACAGTTTTGAAGGAAGAAATTTGGAGGTCGGAAGGGTGGTGCATGAGCTGCGTGCCCGGTATGCGGGGATGCTGGAGCGACTTTAGAGAAGAGTGCGCGGGATGGACGATCCCTTTGGTCAATAGGATTTGGCAAAGACGACGCGCTGGGGGCTGGGCTGGCCAGTGAATGGACAGATGCCGGGCTCCTGAGGACCGAAGGGGATGCAGCGGATGGTGACTTTGAGATCGGTCTTGAGTTGCTCCTCCACCGCAGCGGAGCCGCACCAGTGGCTCAGAGCAAAGCCGCCGTGGATTTCCGGTTTGTTAGGATTTTGCGGGGTGAAGAAACAGTAAAACTCTTCCTTGGTGTCGATGACGTGGGTGTGGGTCTGGCGGAAGGCCAGGGCGCGTTGGTAGAGACCGTTCTGGATTGCGGTCAGGAGGGTCACAGCCTGTTGCACGAAATCGGCCTGGGAATAGGAGGTCTTCTCCTTGACGCCCTGATCCCGACGCCCACGAACACGGTTCCGGCTGCCAAGTCGCGGGGTCCGATTTCCACCCGCAGCGGCACACCTTTTTTGATCCAGTCCCAGCCCTTGGCTCCGCCCGGCTTGTCGCGGGTGTCGAGGCGCACGCGCAGAGGTTCGCCGTCGAGTTGGAGTTGACGCAGTTCTGTCGCGAGTTTTTCGCAGGCTTCGAGGACGGCGGCCCGGCCTTCTTCCTTGGGTGTGACGGGAATGATGACGATTTGTGAAGGGGCAACTTTGGGAGGTAGGACGATGCCGTTGTCGTCACCATGCGCCATGAGCAGGGTGCCGATGAGCCGGGTGCTGACGCCCCAACTGGTGGTATAGGCATACTCCGGTTGGTTGTTGCGGTTGGCGAACTGGATGCCGGAGGCTTTGGAAAAATTTTGTCCCAGGTAATGAGAAGTGCCGGCCTGCACAGCCTTGCGGTCCTGCACCATGGCCTCAATGCAGAGGGTTCGCACGGCACCGGGGAAACGTTCACTTTCGCTCTTTTCTCCGGTCAGAACGGGGAGGGCGAGATATTCCCGGGCGAAGCGTTCATAAACCTCGAGCATTTTTTCGGTCTCAGCCACGGCTTCGGCGGCGTTTTCGTGAGCGGTGTGACCCTCCTGCCAGAGAAATTCTGCGGTGCGAAGGAAGAGGCGGGGACGCATCTCCCAGCGGACCACATTGGCCCATTGGTTGATGAGAATGGGCAGGTCGCGATAGGATTGAACCCAGCGAGCGTAGGCGGCACCGATGATGGTCTCCGAGGTGGGACGGACGATAAGAGGTTCGTTGAGTGGGCCTGAGGGGATGAGTTTGCCTTCCGGTCCGACTTCCAAGCGGTGATGAGTGACCACGGCGCATTCCTTGGCAAAGCCTTCGACATGGGCAGCTTCTTTTTCGAGGTAACTCAGAGGGATAAACAGGGGGAAGTAGGCGTTTTCGTGGCCCGTCTCTTTGAACATGCGGTCCAAGGGCTGTTGGATGCGTTCCCAGAGGCCGTAACCCCAGGGTTTGATCACCATGCAACCGCGGACCTCGGAGTTTTCGGCCAGATCAGCGGCGGTGATGATTTGTTGATACCATTCAGGAAAATCCTGTTCCCGGCTGGGTTGGATGGCGGTGGTTTCGTTGGCCATAAGAGGGAGGAGAGTAAAAGGAGCCGGAGCTTTGAACAGAAGAAAATGGGGTAGAGAAGCTGGCGCGGGTGGAAGGCCGATTCCGGCGGTGATGATGACGGAGTTGTTTTCAATCGCAGGATTTCACCATGAAGGGCATGGAGATCACGAAGGAGGAAAGGGTAATTTTTAGTGAGCTTGTTTGTCCGGCGTGAGTTTGACATTGGCTGGTGACATCTGAAGTGAATGTGGCACGATGACGCCCGGAAAGGGTGGAGGGATCCAAGGGAAATGCATCTGGAACAGTTTGACTCGCACTAGGGCGATCTACTTGTAGATGTGAGTTTATATTACGCCGCTCGAACCTTTTTTCAAAAGGAATGGCGGC
>JAAUTS010000116.1 GCA_012031345.1 Blastochloris sp.
AATCGGATTCCAAGGTGCTCGGTTTTTCAACTGCGATCTGGAGATTTTCCGGCGTGAAGTGGATTTGAATTTGCTGGGGACGGCGATTCCCTCCCAGGTCTTTTGGCCGACAGATGGCGTTGGCGGGGGGAGGTAGCATCATCAACTTCGCTTCGATGACGAGTTACCGGCCTCTTTCCAAAGTGGCTCCTTACGCGGCAGCTAAGGCAGCCATCATCAATTACACCCAGTGGCTCTCGGCCTATTTGGCGCCGGCCGGGATTCGGGTCAATGCCATCGCCCCCGGTTTCTTCGTCAACGAACGAAGCCGCAAGCTGCTCTATCAGGAGAACGGGAGCCCGAGTGCCCGTGGTGCCCAGGTGTTGCATCATTCTCCC
Source organism: Blastochloris sp. (assembly GCA_012031345.1). GTDB lineage: Bacteria > Verrucomicrobiota > Verrucomicrobiia > Methylacidiphilales > JAAUTS01 > JAAUTS01. The sequence continues at coordinate 378 of JAAUTS010000116.1, forward strand.
ATGAAAAGGTTCGGTGAAGCCCATGAATTGTTGGGTTGCATGAACTGGCTGGTGGATGAGTCGAAGTCCGGGTTTGTCACCGGCATCACCGTGCCCGTGGATGGCGGATTTTTGGCCTGTCCCGGTGTCTGAACAAAAAACTGCTGGAGATCATTGATGACCATGATTGGAAAACTTTACAAACGCAGCGCGCTGGAAACCAAGGAATCACTTTGGTCCATCGGCGGTGAAACCTTGGATCGAAACTACGCGGATTATCACGCCTACAAGCAATGGTTGGGCCCGCTGGGGGCCAAGCGCATCCGTTTGCAGGCCGGTTGGGCGCGCACGGAAGCGGTGCCGGGTCGGCATGAGTTTGACTGGCTGGATCGGATTGTGGACGACGCAATAAGCCGGGGGGTTCAACCCTGGATGGAATTGTCTTATGGTAATCCGGCCTATTCCGGCGGCGGGGACGCGCAATTGGCGGGAGGCATTCCGCATTCGACCGAGGCCCTGGAGGCTTGGGACCGCTGGGTGGAGGCCATGGTGTTGCGTTACCGGGATCGTGTGCATGAGTGGGAGATTTGGAATGAGGTGGACCATAAGGACTGTGTTCCGGTGAAAGGTTATGTGGATCTTTACCTACGCAGTGCGGCCATCCTGCGTCGTCATCAACCGGAAGCCCGTCTCTGGGCTCTGGCCCTGGCGGGGGATGTTTCCTATGCGGAGGAGTTTGTTTCTCTCATGAAGGCGGCAGGCAAGTTGGATTTGGTGGATGCCATCACCTTTCATGGATATCCGCCAGACCCGGACTGTCTGCGACTTTATCATGAGTTGAAGCTCATGATGCAAAGGCAGGGCGTGGATATTCCCCTGCGACAGGGTGAAACGGGGGCACCTTCCCAAAACAGTTGCGGGGCACTAAGGGACTTGGATTGGACGCCCTTGCAGCAGGCCAAGTGGAACAGTCGTCGCCTGATTGTTCATGCGGCGCGGGAGATTCCGATGAATTTGTTTGCCATGGCGGACATGCATTACAATCGGCCTGATGCCTTGTCCGGGCTGAATCCGAAGGGGTTGATTGAATGTCGATCCGATTTGACGGCCGTCGGTCCCAAGCCGGCTTACACGGCGGCGCAGCATGTATTCAGCGTGTTCAACCTGTCGGTGCGTCCAGAGGCCGGGTTGGCTGAGGGGTTGTTTCCGGCGGCGCCGGAGCGGCTGCGGGTGCATGGGTTTGTGCAGGAGAAGACGGGAGCGCGGTTCGTGGCTTACTGGCTGGGAGGGGCTCAGCCTGAGGCGTCCGAGGTCAGGGAGAGCCTTGTTTTTTCGGAAAAGGCAGGCATGAAGCATCCGGTCTGGGTGGATCTTCTGACGGGAGAGGTTCATCTTCCCGAGCAAAACCGGATTCCTCTCTGGGATGGACCCTTGCTGTTGGCGGAAGTGGAAGCACTGGATTTTGAGCCCTTGGAAGACGAGTCGATGGCGGGCTGACTTTTTTCTCATCAAAGGAATTGCAAGGGCGAAACTGTCCAGTAGCTTATCGTTATTATATGATCGTCCAACGCAAACCCCTGTCCTGGATCGAAGCTCTCTATCTGCCCTCCATTGTGGGAGGACTGGCCATTACGCTGAAACATTTCCGCCGTTCCGTTCGTGGACTGCTGGGCTTTGAGACCATCAAAGGCAAGCGGACGTTGATGGATATGTCCTCCACCGGGATGGTGACGATGCAGTATCCCGAGGAAAAATGGCCGATGCCGGAGGGGTATCGCGGGGCACCGACGCTGGTGAAGGACGAGGAGGGGCGCGAGAAGTGTGTGTCCTGTCAGTTGTGCGAATTTGTTTGCCCACCCAGGGCGATCAAGATCAAACCCGGAGAAATCCCTTACGACAGTCCCCATGCCAAGGTGGAGAAAGCGCCGCAGGCTTTCGACATCGACATGATCCGCTGCATTTACTGTGGTTTGTGTGAAGAAGTCTGCCCGGAAGAGGCGATCTTTTTAAAGAAGGAATTCCCCATCATCACGTCCTACGACCGCAAGAGCATGGTTCACAACAAGGAGAAGTTGTACGAGATGGGTGGAATCACACCTCGCCCCATCAAGAAGTGGTCCCAGAAGTAACGCCGCGATGTTGAGGGGACCTTGCGAGAGATAAACGGTGATCAGAGCGGGGAGCTGAACAATTAGGATTGACCGCTTGGGTTCCCCCCTTCATTTTGCCAAGACTTTATTGCCCAGATGGAAGCACTCTTTTTTTGGATATTTGCGGTCGGACTGGTCGGAGCGGCCTTGGCGGTCGTTTTGAACCGTAATCCGGTGGCCTCCGCCCTGTGTTTGGTGGGAACTTTTGTGTTCCTGGCCGCCCTTTTCGTCACCCTGGAAGCCTTCTTCCTGGCCGCGGTGCAGATCATTGTTTATGCCGGGGCGGTCATGGTGTTGTTCCTTTTCATCATCATGCTTCTCGACATCAAAGCGGAGGCCAAGCGTCCGGTGCCTTACGGTAAAATTTGTGGAGTTTTGCTGCTCTCCGTGATTTTCGCCCTCTTCTTTGACCAAGTTCTGACGGCGCTCCCAGCGGGCCAATCGATTTTGAAGTGGAGCGGGGAGATCAGCAGTGATGCGAAGGGAATCGGCATGATTCTGTTCAGTCGTTACACCCTGCCTTTTGCCATTACGGCTGTGCTGCTCTTGGTGGCCACCTTGGGCGTGATCCTGCTGAGCAAACGGGAGGTGAAATGAATCCGTTGACCGACATCACTCTGAACCACTACCTGGCTCTGAGCGGCATTCTTTTTATGATCGGCATGGCCGGGGTCATGATCCGGCGCAGCATTTTGGTGGTTTATATGTGTCTGGAGCTGATGTTGAACGCGGCCAATCTTGCTCTGGTGGCTTTCAACCGTTTCAGCCCGGTGGCGCGTGAATTTGACGGGCAAATCATGGTGTTCTTTATCATCACGGTCGCGGCAGCGGAGGTGGCCGTGGGGCTCGCTCTTATTGTGGCCCTTTACCGTCTGCGTCAAACCACCAACATGGGCGATCTCAACTCGTTAAAATTCTAAAATTTTATGAATTGGATTGTTCTTCTGCCCCCCTGCTGTCCGCCGTGTTGATCACGGTGTTTCTGCATCCCTTGAAGAAAGTCTCCGTGTTCAGCTCCATCGCCGCCTGTGCTGTTTCCTTTGCCGGGTCGGTCTTGATCTTCGCGCAGCAGGGTCAGGCCAAGCTTAGTGCTCTGGAGTGGGCCACTCTGCCCGGCTTGAAAATCACCATCGGAGGCATGGCCGATCCCTTGGCTTGCCTGATGCTGCTGGTGGTGACGGGCGTGGGCTTGTTGATCCACATTTTTGCTTACGGCTATATGAAGGAAGATCCCGGACTGTCCCGGTTCTTCGCCAAGCTGTCCCTGTTCATGTTTTCCATGCTCGGCATCGTGCTGGCGGATAACCTGGTCATGATGTTTATTTTTTGGGAGCTGGTCGGTCTCAGTTCCTATCTCTTGATCGGGTTTTGGTTTCAACGTCCCAGCGCGGCGGAGGCGGCCAAGAAAGCCTTCGTGGTCAACCGCATCGGGGATTTCGGATTTATCCTTGGAATCATCGCCATCTGGGCCTTGTTCGGTTCCGTCCATTTTGATGAGTTGAAACAGATCATCAGCTCACGTCCTGACCTGGTCAATGCCATCGCCCCCGGGGTGCTGACCCTGGCGGCTTTTGGTCTTTTCATGGGTTGCATGGGCAAGTCTGCCCAAGTCCCCCTGCACGTCTGGTTGCCGGATGCCATGGAAGGTCCCACCCCGGTTTCCGCGTTGATTCATGCCGCGACCATGGTGGCGGCGGGGGTTTACATGTTGTGCCGGGTCTTTTTTATTCTGGAACTGAGCGTCTCCGCCCTGCAACTCATCATGTGGATCGGAGCCATTACTTCCGTCTTCGCCGCCCTGATCGCGCTGCAACAGAACGACATCAAACGCATTCTGGCCTACTCGACCCTTTCCCAGTTGGGTTACATGGTTATGGCGGTGGGTTGTTCCGCTACCACGGAGGCCATGTTCCATCTCGGCACCCACGCTTTCTTCAAAGCCCTGCTCTTCCTGGCCGCAGGCTCCGTCATTCATGGCCTGCACCATGAACAGGACATTTGGAAAATGGGAAACTTGAAAAAGTATATGCCCATCACTTTCGCCACCTTCCTGGTTGGCACTCTGGCTCTGACGGGTTTTCCCGGTCTGTCCGGTTTCTTCAGCAAAGAATCCATCCTCTTCGTCGCCTATCACAAGAACATCGCAGTCTTCGCCATCGGCATGTTCACTGCCTTCCTGACCGCGTTTTACATGACCCGTTTGTTCGTGGTCGCTTTCCTAGGCCGGGAACGCACGGAGGATGTCGCCCACGCGCATGAGTCGCCCAAGGTCATGACCATTCCCCTCATGGTGTTGGCTGTGCTGTCGGTCATCGGGGGATTCATCGGCATGGACCATTATGTGGGGCATCACGCGGTGGAACATGACGCTGGCGGGTATGGACTGGTCATGGGTCTTTCCATCCTTTGTTTTCTGCTCGGCACAGGCTTGGCGTGGTTTGTTTATCATCAGGCGGAGGAGGAACCTTGTCAGTTGTCGATTTTCAAGGTCCTGCGCGATAAATTTTACAGCGACGAAATCTACGAGATGTGTCTGGTCAAACCCCAGGCAGGCTTTGGCCAAAGCTTTGGGAGTGATCGATCATTGGCTGGTCGGTGGTTTGCTGGTCCGTTTGAGCAGCATCACTGCCTCCGGTGGAGGTGAGGTTCTGCGTCTTCTGCAAAGCGGCAATCTTCAGGCCTACGTGGTCTTGTTCATCTTGGGTGTGCTCCTGCTTTGTTACTGGGTTTTGGTGAGGGGGGCGATATGACATCACTGAATTTGTTGCCTCTGTTCCTAGTGCTCCTGCCTGTGCTGGCCAGCCTGGCTATTGCGCTGGGGGCACCCGCCCGTAAAACCGCCTTGGTCACAGTGCTGGCCAATCTGGGAGCGGTTTTGGTTCTGGCCCTGTCCATGCCGAGCACGCCGGGTTATCATTTTGTCAGTTCTTTCCCCTGCATTGCCCTGCCGTCCTTTTTTGAAATCAACTTCACTCTGGGCGTGGACGGGCTGAGCTTGGCCATGTTGATTTTGACCTCGGTGGTCTCCGTAGCGGCGGTGGCGGTCTCTCCGAAAAACGTGAGGCGGGAGGCGGAGTTCTACATCTGTGTGTTGATGATCAGTTGTGGGGCGCTCGGTGCCTTCCTTTCCCTGGATTTGTTTTTTCTCTACGTCTTCCATGAAGTGGCCTTGATTCCCACCTTTTTGCTGATTGGAATCTGGGGTGGCTTGGATCGTCGTTACGCCGCTACGCAAATGACGATTTATCTGGCGGCGGGCAGTCTGGTGCTTTTGGCCGGGTTGATGGCTTTTTATTTTGCTATGCCGGAGGCCGGACGCAGTCTGGATCTGCGCCAAATTTCCATCACCTTGGCGGACGATCCTTTCTCAGCGGGCGATCAGAAAATCATCTATCCCCTGCTCCTGGCTGGTTTCGGAATTTTGATTTCGCTGGTGCCATTTCACAGTTGGGCACCTGCGGGTTATGCCTCGGCTCCGGCTCCTGCCGCCATGCTGCACGCCGGGGTTTTGAAAAAGTTCGGACTTTACGGCCTGCTGCGTCTTTGGGTGCCCTACCTGCCGGAGGGCGCGGAGATGTGGGTCAACGTGCTTCTGGTTCTTCTGCTGGCTAATGTCCTTTACATCGGCCTGGTCACCATGGCGCAGAAAGAGCTGAATTTGATGTTGGGTTTTTCCAGTGTCATGCACATGGGTTACATCTTCCTCGGTCTGGCCAGCGGGAACAGCATCGGGTTGAGTGGGGCGGTGGTGTTGATGGTTTCGCATGGGTTGACTGCCGCACTGCTTTTCGGTTTGGCTTCGGTCATCCGGGAAAAAACCGGCACCAGCACCCTGGCCGACCTGGGTGGCTTGGCGACCAAGGCGCCCTTCCTCAGTTTTCTTTTCATCATCGGCGCGTTGGCCTCGATGGGCACTCCGGGTTTGGGTAACTTCGCCGGGGAACTGCTCATTTTCTTCGGAGCCTGGAAGTCGTATCCTGAAGCCACCTTCCTGGCGGTTTGGGGTATTGTGATTTCGGCCATCTACACCCTTCGAGCCGTTCGTTCCACCTTTTACGGAGAGACCCGGGCTGCCACGGAGCAGGTGCAGGATTTCAAGGGTGTGATCGATGCCTGGCCCTACCTTTTGTTGGTGGCTTTGTTGTTGGCCATCGGTCTTCAACCCCAGTGGTTGATTAAAATGATTGAACCTGCCATGCAATTGATCGCGCCCCTGTGAACCTGTGTTTGATCTTATGAATCTTTTGCTCATGCCCGAACTTCAGTTGCTGATCCTGGCCCTGGGTCTGCTGCTCTATGAAGCGTTTGTGCCGGGCCTGGCTCCGCGTAAAGTGGCTTATGCCGCTATGCTTGGAGTTGTGGCCATCCTGTTGGGAACTTGGCTCGCTCCCTATTCTTCGGAAGTGGAGTGGCACGGGTTGTATCACGCGGATGCGCTGGCTGTTTTCTTCAAGCGGTTTTTCCTCATCACACTGTTCTTTGTTTTGTGGATGAGTTCGGATTCGGTCGATCTCCTGCCCCTGGGCCGCGCGGAATTTTTGATCCTCCCGCTCTTTACCACCGTGGGGATGATGTTGCTGGCCTCGGCCATCAATTTCATGACCATCTTTGTGGCCCTGGAATTGATCACCATCTCCTTCTATGTGTTGGTGGCTTATCAAAGAAACAAGGCTGGGTCCTTGGAAGCCGGCACCAAGTATTTGATCGGTCGGTGCGCTTTCGACCGGATTTTTGGTTTACGGGATCGCTTTTCTTTATGGTTCCGTCGGCAGCACCTCGCTGTCCAGTCTGGCTCTGGCTCTGGCGGCGGGGCCTGTGCATAGTGGTTTTCTTTTTGCCGCCTTGTTGATTTTGGTGGGCTTGGGATTCAAGATGGCCTCCGTTCCCTTCCACATCTGGGCCCCGGACGTCTATCAGGGCGCTCCCACTCCCGTCACCGCCTTCCTGGCTGTGGGTTCGAAGGCCGCGGGCTTTGTCATTTTGATCCGGGTCTTTGCCGTCGATGGCTTTAAAAACGAGGCGTTGATGCCGGTCATCGGTTCCGTGCTCGGACTGATGGCAGGTTTGAGCATCTTGTTGGGCAACTGGACCGCCCTGCCTCAGCGCAACCTGAAGCGGCTTTTGGGTTACTCCAGCATCAGCCATGCGGGCTTTCTGCTTCTGGGGGTCAGTTGTTTGAGTGAACGCGGGATTCAGGCGGTGTTGCTTTATCTCAGTGTCTATGCTCTGGCCTCGCTCCTGGCTTTTTACATCATCAACAAACTCAATCCGGTTCTGGGTGGCGATGAATTACCCCTCTACGCCGGATTATCCCAGCGTTCGCCCCTCTTGGCCTTCGCCCTGACCTTGGCCTTTGTATCCATGGCGGGCATTCCTCCCTTGGCTGGATTCCTCGGCAAACTCGGGGTCTTTGCCGCAGTTTGGGAACAGGGTCAATACTTGCTCCTCGGCATCGCGGTGATTGGAGCGGCTTCCGGCTTGTATTATTACCTGAAGATTGTGCGCGAGATGTATTGGAATGAGCCGACGAGGCAGGCTTCCGCTCCCATCGTTCTGAATTTGGGAAGCAAACTGCTTTTGATTGTGTTGAGCGCGGCGCTGCTGATTTTCGGTTTTTGGCAGATCCCCCTGGCCCGTGCGGTGAGCCAAGTCTTGGGACCATAATCCCAGCTTCAGTTTTAAATGGCGAAATCGCCGGCGCTGGGTTCGTGGAGGCCGCATTCCCGTTTCAGGCCGAAGAAGCGCGTGTCCGCTTCGCTCATGCCTTCTTCCCACTTGCGGGTGGTGTGGACGTCTCCCACGGAAACGTAGCCTTGTTCCCAGAGGGGGTGGTAGGGCAGTTCGTGGGCTTTGAGGTAGTCATGGACCTGTTTGTTGGACCAGTCGATGATGGGATGAATCTTGGCGCGACCTTCCTGTAGGCCGATGACCTGTAGATCCTGACGGCTGTCGGATTGTTCCCGACGCAGACCCGCCAGCCAAGCTTTGGCCTTGAGTTCCTCCAAAGCACGTTTCATGGGCTCGACCTTGTTGATCTGATTGTAACGTTTCAGGCCTTCCAAACCCTGTTCCCAGAGTTTGCCATGACGGCTTTCCTGCCAGGCGGGAGAAAGTCGGGAGCGATAGACGTGAAGGTTGAGGTCGAGCCGTTCACTGAGTTGATCGATGAAACGGTAGGTCTCGGGGAATAAGTAACCTGTGTCGATGAGAATGACGGGAATCCTTGGGGCCTGTTGGACGGCGAGGTGAAGCATGACGGCGGATTGGATCCCGAAGCTGGAGCTGAGGACCAGACCTTGTCCGTAGTGTTCCAAAGCCCAGGCGACCCGTTCTGCCGGGCTGAGAGGGTTCAGCTCAGCGTTCCAAGCCCGAAGCTGATCCTTTTCCGACTCGATTCCTGACTTTAGGTCAGCTTTACTTTGCTCAAGAACAGCGGTCATGAACGAAGCCTACGAGAAAACTAGTGCTTGTCCAGTAAAACTCTACAATCCCTATAGATTTAGTTTGACTTGGCGTCCGTCCTCGGCATTTTCGAACTTTACTCCTGATTTATGAATTACAATTTATCGCACCTCCGCCAGTTGGAAGCGGAAAGCATTCACATCATGCGGGAAGTGGTGGCCGAGTTTCAAAACCCGGTCATGCTTTACTCCATCGGCAAAGACTCCACCGTCATGCTGCGTCTGGCCCAAAAGGCATTTTTCCCCGGCAAGATTCCTTTCCCCCTCTTGCACATCGACAGTCGCTGGGAGTTTCAGGAGATGTATGAATACCGGGAAAATCTGCGCCGGGAAATCGGCACGGAGATTCTGGTCTGGATCAACCAGGAGGCGGTCGATCTGAACATCAACCCCTTCGATCACGGATCGGAAAAACACACCCAAATCACCCGCACGGATGGACTCAAGCAGGCCTTGAATCATTACAAGTTCGACGCTGCGTTTGGCGGGGGCCGTCGTGATGAGGAAAAGTCGCGGGCCAAGGAACGCTTCTACAGCTTTCGCAACAGCTATCACCAATGGGATCCGAAAAATCAACGGCCGGAACTTTGGAATTTATACAATAGTCGGATCAACAAGGGCGAGTCCATCCGGGTGTTCCCTCTGTCGAACTGGACGGAGCTGGACATCTGGCTTTACATCATGAAGGAAAAAATCCCCATCGTGCCGCTTTATTTTGCCAAGGAACGTCCCGTGGTGGAGCGCAACGGCACACTGATTCATGTGGATGATGACCGGATGCGATTGGAGCCGGGCGAAAAGATCGAGACCAAGCGGGTGCGCTTTCGCACCTTGGGTTGTTATCCTTTGACGGGCGGGGTGGAGTCGGAGGCGGATTCGATTGAAAAAATCGTGCAGGAAATGCTGCTCGCCACCACGTCTGAGCGGCAGGGACGGGTGATCGACCACGACGGCGCGGCCACCATGGAAGAAAAAAAGAAAGACGGATATTTTTGAGTCCTTCCTGAGACCATCTCCAGGCCCCAACTTCAGTTCCGACCCCACCGTATTTTTTGCCATGAACACTCCCTCCCTCGCTGAAACAGACATTCAAGCCTATCTCAAACAACATGAGGAAAAGGATCTGCTGCGCTTCCTCACCTGCGGTTCGGTCGATGACGGCAAGTCCACTCTGATCGGGCGTCTGCTTTATGACAGCAAGATGATTTACGAGGATCAACTGGCGGCGGTGATGAAGGATTCCAAGGTGCATGGCACCACGGGCACCGACTTCGATCCCGCCCTGTTGACGGACGGACTCAAAGCGGAGCGTGAGCAGGGCATCACCATCGACGTGGCTTACCGTTATTTTTCCACGGACAAAAGAAAATTCATCATAGCCGACACGCCGGGTCATGAACAATACACCCGGAACATGGCCACGGGAGCCTCGACCTGCAACCTGGCCATCATTCTGATTGATGCCCGGCATGGGGTGGTGGTGCAGACCAAACGGCACAGCTTCATTTGCTCACTTCTGGGCATCAAACACATCGTGGTGGCGGTCAATAAAATGGATTTGGTGAATTGGTCTGAATCGGTTTTTGATAAAATCCGGGCTGACTTCAACGAGTTCTCCGCGCGTCTCCAGTTTGTGGATGTGCAGTTCATTCCCATGTCGGCCTTGAACGGGGACAATGTGGTGGACCGCAGCCCGCACACGCCTTGGTTCGGCGGCTGCTCCCTGTTGCATCACTTGGAGCACGTGAACATCGCCTCGGATCGCAACCTGATTGACCTGCGTTTTCCGGTGCAGCATGTCCTGCGGCCTCATCTGAATTTCCGGGGATTTTCCGGCACGGTGGCTTCGGGTGTGGTGCGAAGGGGGATGAGATCGCCTCGTTGCCCTCGGGACGACGCAGCCGGGTCAAGTCCATCGTGACCATGGATGGGGAGTTGGAGGAAGCGTTTGCTCCGCAGGCGGTGACGCTGACCCTGGAGGACGAGATCGATGTATCGCGGGGCGACATGCTGGCGCACCCGAACAACCTGCCGCAGGTGGGGAATGAATTTGAGGCCATGATGGTCTGGATGCATGACCAGGCAGCCCGGCCCGGCGGCAGTTATCTGATCAAGCACGGGAGCCAAATTGTTCCGGGAGTGATTTCGGATGT
>JAAUTS010000117.1 GCA_012031345.1 Blastochloris sp.
CCGCGTCGCGTTGCTTCTCGCGATGACGGAGGGGGAGGGAGGTTTCTGGTTACTGGTTCCGGGTTTCTGGTTTCTGGTTTCTGGTTACTGAAAACTGAACACTGAACACTGAAAACTGAACACTGAACACTGAAAACTGAAAACTGAAAACTAAGTTCAGTCCTCAAACTTTTCACTTTAAAATACGCGTCAGCGGGCCAGGGGCCCTTTCTGCCCCTCTTGATATAGGGGATGCAGTTGCCGCCCCTGACCCCTGGATCACCGCGTCGCATTGCTCCACGTGATGATGGAGGGGGAGGGAGGTTTTGAGTTGCCGCTCCCCGGCTGCTGGATCACCTTGTCGTGATGATGGAAGGAAGGGGAACTTTTGTTCTTTCAGATGGTGTTGCGTGAGGTCCAGTCGGGTTGGAGTTTTGAGAAGGGATTTAGTCAGTAACCGCGGAGGTGACCAGAACATTGTCGATGTCGTTACGACCATTGGTTAATCCTGTGCTTCCACCATGAAAGACAATCACCAAGGTGATCGAGGCGGCGTTTTGCAGCGCGGGAAAGGACGCTAGATTATTATTAAGAATGTTCTGAAAAGCTGAGGTGCTGGGCACCGCAACATTATCCATAAGAACCTCAAAAGTGCTTCCATTGGTGGTTGCATACACCGTGAGTCGATCTGGAGAGCTGCCTTCCCGGCGGATGCCCAGCTGCATACTTTTGGGATAAAGACGTCGGCCCGCCACTCCTGAGACGGTGAATTTTGTATGTTGCCCATTGGCAACCTTGGCGTCGGCTGAGTTCGGATTGTTGTTTGTGGTGGTGGCGCGGAGACGGCCTGTCAGGGCTGTCGCAGATATGGAATAACCGGAACCTCCCCCGGAGGAAATTGAACCAGCCAAGCTTTGTTCATGGGTGTCACTGGAGGTCAGGGAGCCGCTGGTGAATTTGTAGTCGGCCACGGTCACTACGGTGGATGGTGGGGTGGGAACATAGGGAGGGCCTGCTACAAAAAGTGGCACAGAATTCCCGTTGCCCCGCGTGGGCATGTCCGCGCGCAGGGCCTCACGAGTCACTCCATTGACGGTTTCCCGAACCAAGAGTGGGTAGGCGGACTGGTAAACCCCGAAATTTACGGAAGCCTGGCTGTCGGTAATGGTCAGCAACGGGGTGGATGCGGATGCCGTATTGTTGGCAAAAAATGTCCACCGAATATTTCGGTGCGGCTACCGTTCGTGGCGGTGAGAATATTGTATTGCTGTTCGGTCTTGAAGCCTAACAACCAAGCTGTGGAGCCGTTGTTCTCGAACTCGGTGATATTATGTTCGGTGTTGAGTTGACGGGCGTAAAAGCGATGGCCTCCTTTGATGCGGATCACAGTGGAGATGACATCCTCCATGAAGGTGACTCCTCCTGCTCCGGCGTCGGTGTTGGTATATTGTACGCCTGTGATGTCACAGTGGGTGAAAGCGAGGGAGCCTGAGGAGTTATGAACGATTTCTCCGAAGATGTTCATGTTCCGAATCAGCACAGTTTGAGTGGAGTCGTAGCGGAGCAATTGACTGCCTGTAAAAATGGAGGCCTTTCGCAGCGCGGATTCAAAGCCTAGGATCATTCTCACGTTGTTTCTAATATAGAGAGGACTGCGCACGTGGTAGGCTCCATTTGGGAAATAAATCACACGGGCACCGGAATCAATGGCGGCCTGTATGGCAGGAGCATCGTCGTCACCAGAGTTGTCCTTGGTGGCGCCAAAACTTATAATGTTGGCCCACTCGGCGAAATTATGGTTGGTATATGTCGGTGTTTCCAGGATGGGGAGCCCCAGGGATTTGCGGGCCGCAGTGTCAAACAAGTATTCCACCGGATGCGAGGAGAATTCAGCCAGCGTTGTTGTGCCCGAGCCTCCCGTAACATCCGGAGTGCCTCCACTGTTGTTATCCACCAATTTACCATAACCAGTCGAGATCAGGTTACGTAGAAAGAGCTTGCCGCTGTTGAGGATAGCGGTCCCGCTGGAGCCTCCACCGGTAAAAGTGCCTTCAATTATCGTCACATGGGCGTTGCCATTCGTGGCGGAAAGCACGGGGACGGAGTTTTCACTTATCACCTTACGCAGGGTGAACATGCTGCCGCCGGGATTAATGGCCGCTACCTTCTGGTTCTTCAGCGTGATGTTTTCGAAGGTGCTGGAGAAGGTGGAGTTTTGCCCCTGAATTCCCACATTAAAGCCGTCGATGGTGAGGTTTTTTATGAGCAGAGGGCCCACTCCATCCCCGTTTTTTCTCAGTTCGAGTCCGATCACGCCTGCTTTTGTGGCATCACTGGAACGAATGACAACATCCTTGACGGTTCCGCGGTTGCTCGCGTTGAAATCGACCGCCACCGCTCCAGGGTTGCCTGACCCTGTGTCAATGGTGAGGTTGTGAATTTGATGCCGGAACGCCTCGTTGCCGGAGCCGTCGGCGGCCTCTGAGCTGTTGTTGGGATTTTCCGATCCCGTGATAATCATGGATTTACGGCTGGCTGGATCGCCAAAGCCGGCCGCACTGTTGGTAAGTTTGATCACTGTGCCCGTGGTGCTTTGGCCGATGAGAATCATTCCAGAGCGCCAACCGGAACTGAAGCCCGTGGTGCCTACCCGACTCTGGATTGTATTGGTGATTCGGTAGGTTCCGTTGGGGAAATAAAGCACTTTGGCCGTGGAATATCTGGCGTTGCTGTTGATCGCCCAATTGATTGCCGCCTGAATCGCTGCGGTGTCGTCAGTGCTGCCATTGCCCGTGGCATTGGCCGTGTGGATGCCCAGGGTGGTCAGGTCGGATTTGACATTGACAGCACCGGAATCGGGAGGGAGCAGATACTCTGCGGCCTTGGAGAGAGGTTGCCCCATAAAAGAGACGATGAAAAAAAGGACGAGCCAAGGGCAGGCGATGGGACGAGCGGCTGCGATTCCAGGTAAGAGTGAGCCGGGGGAAGCGGCCTGGGCGCGTGAATATTTAAGGATCGAACGGTGAATGGGGTCGAGTGAATAAATCATGTAGCAGAAATATATAGCGCTATAATAATTGCAACAGCGATCTGCCAAGTTATTCACAATTGGAGTTGATGGCCGCATCCTTAACCTTTGGGGGACAGGAATTTAACCGCCAAGACGCGATGACTGTTAAGAAAGAAAAAAATTCCTCTGTAAAAATCTGGTCTTCTTCGCGATCTTTGTGTCTTGGCGCTTAGGTTGACCATAATCAGCGGTTCCTTAGACTGAGCCTTGTGCCGTCATGGCGACGGAGCAATCCAGTGGGGCTGGATTGAATTCAAACAGGGAAACCACCCAGGGGATTCCCTGCCCCTGGATCACCGCGTCGCGTTGCTTCTCGCGATGACGGAGGGGGAGGGAGGTTTCGGGTTACTGGTTCCGGGTTTCGGGTTTCGGGTTACTGAAAACTGAACACTAAAAAGTAAGTTCTGTCTTAAAACTCCTCCCCAACACCGCTCTCTGATGGATAAGAAAGAACTAGCTAAAATTATGCTTGCACAGCTTGGCCGAGTATGCTTATAGTTTAATTATGAACAAAGCATTGGGCTGGGTGTTGCGGAGTGTGTTGGTGGCGGCGATGGGGAATCAACTCTTGGCGGTGGATTTCACTTACACATCCCCCGCTACGAGTGGCACGGAAACTTGGTCATCTGGAACCAACTGGAATGCAGTGCCTGTCAGCAACTTGGATACAGATCTTTTTTTCGGCGGCACGCTTAATGCCAGTGCCGCGATTGTTTCCAGCAATGACATCGCCTCGCCTCCGTTCCAACTCAACAGCCTGACGTTCAACGCCTCCGGCACCACTACGGCGGGCACCTATGCCATTTCGGGCAGTCAGTTGGATTTCCGCAATGACTCCGGGGCGAATGGTCCGACCATGGTTTTCAACGGGGGAGCCGTCGCCCCAGCGCTGACGATCAGTAACAGCATCCTGTTGAGCAACAACTTGGCTGTCACTGCCACGACCAGTGGCACGCTCTCAGGTGTGATCAGCGGTGCGGGCAGCAATCTATCCATTAGCGGCGGTGGCACTGTAACTTTGAGTAATACTGGCAACACCTTTGGCGGCACAGGCAGCACGATTACGGTGAGCGGGGGGAGCACCCTTAGGACATCCAGTCAGTCGAGTTTGGGAGGTCTTGGCAGCGCGAGCAATAGAATCGTGCTCAATGGTGGCACTTATCTCATGGGCGGCCTTAATGATTTCGGCATTTCATTCAACCGGGCCATTGAGTTTCAGACGGGCGGAACAAATCGTCTTCAGGTCAATGCGGGAGCGTCCTCACGTGAAGGCTTTTTCTTCAGCACGCTGACGGGGAACGGGGGTTTTTCTACCGCTGGAACTGCGGCGGCACTCATTATCGGAAAAAATGACGGAAGCAGCACCCTGACAGGCACGGTCACGTCGGGCGCTCAGAGCATTTATGTTCATGCGAACGCTACCCGCGATGCGCTGGCTGCGGCCGACCTTAACATCCAAGGCGGGAATTTTATATTTGGTGGAAACAGTGGTTCGCCGGTTGTGTTGGCGGATTTTACAAGAAACATCTCTGTAAACAGTGCCAACGGGCTGGGGGCCTCGAACAATTACACTTTCACGCATACAGGTAATCTGACTGGAGCATCCACATTGTTAGTCAACAACATCACACTGAATCAGACAGGAGTAGGCAGCGTTACCACCATCAATGGTGCTGGAGCTAACTCCGTCGTCGTGCTTAACGGGAACATGTCAGGCTTCACAGGTGGACTTACTGTGGGTAACGGCACGCTGCGTCTAGGGAGCGGGGCAACACTGCCGACGACCTTTGGTCTGACCACGCTGAACAACACGGCGGGAGTCACTTTGGATTTGAACGGGCGGAGCACGACGCTTCGGGGCTTAACAGCAGGCGGTGCAACGGGAGGCGTTGTTCAGGGAAACTCCACCACCACGGCCAACACCTTGACACTGGATACTACGGGCACGAATCGTGTTTTCGCAGGCGTCATCAGCGACGGTGGGAGCGTGGCCCTGAACTTGGTTAAAACTGGCACCAACACCCAAGAGTTGACGGGTGCGAATACCTTCAGCGGCACCACCAGCATTACAGCGGGAGCGGGTAATCTCGTTTTGGGTAATTCGCTGGCACTGCAAAACAGCACCTTGAATTACCAATCCACGGGTGGATCGGTCACCTTGGGAGCTCCCACGTCGTTCACTTTGGGCGGCTTGGCCGGGGACAGAGACTTGGGTATTGCCGGGAAGGCGATGACCATCGGACAGAACAACAGCAGCACCAGCTACTCCGGCATCTTGAGTGGCACGGGCGGTAGCTTGAACAAGACAGGCACGGGCACACTGGACCTGTCCAACACCAATACCTACACCGGAGCTACCACCGTGAGTGCCGGCACCTTGCTGATTTCGGGGACGGGTTCGATTAACAGCAGCAGTGGGGTCACGGTCAGCACCGGGGGAACCTTCCGTTATAATTCCAGCACGGCCTTCAATACAGCACTGACCTTGAACAGCGGGGGTGTTTTAACAGGCAGCGGCAACCTGGGCACGACGGCCTTCTCCGTCGTTTCCGGCAGCACACTTTCGCCCGGAAACAGCCCTGGCACCCTGAGCACGGGGACAGAGACTTGGTTTGACGGAGGGAATTACAACTGGGAGTTGTTTGACGCAACTGGAGCCGCTGGCACGGGTTATGACACCATCGCCATCACGGGTGAATTGGATCTGACCAATCTGACGGGTGCTACGGACTTCAACATCAATCTGTGGACCCTGTCCGCGATCGGGCCTGACGTGAACGGAGATGCCTTGAACTTCAATCTGGCCAGCAATTACAGTTGGCGGCTGGTTTCCACCACCACGGGGATCACGGGTTTTGATGCAACGGAATTCACCATCAACACGGGTGCCATCAACGGCACCTCCGGCTTCAGTAATGACTTCAGCGGGGGAAGCTTCTCGGTATCGGTCACAGGAAATGACTTGTTCCTGAACTACACCGCCATTCCCGAACCTTCCACTTACGCTCTGCTGGGTCTGGGCTTGGGAGCCTTGTGGTTGCTGCGGCGTAAGAAGAGTTTGTAGTTTCGGGTTCCTGATTTCGGGTTTACTGTTTGCTGTTTACGGTTTCCAGTTGACCGTTGACCGTTGACCGTTGACTGACAACAGTTAGCCGAAAGCCTTCGACTGCCGTCATTTGCGAGGAGGCTTGGCGACGAAGCAATCCAGTGGGCTGAGCGGAAAGACCCCGCCGTTCGGATTCCCGGCCCCTGGATCACTTCGGCGCGATGCTTCTCGTGATGACGGAGGGGGGGAGGCTTCTAGTTTCGGGTTACTGAAAACTGAACACTAAAAACTGAAAACCCCGCGTAGCGGTGAAACACACCCGGAAGCGGGCCTGCGGCCCTTTCTGCCCCTCTTGATATAGGGGATGGAGTTGCCGCCCTTGACCCCTGGATCACTTCGGCGCGATGCTTCTCGTGATGACGGAGGGGAGTTTCTAGTTTCAGGTTTACTGTTTGCCGTTTACGGTTTCCAGTTGACCGTTGACGAGCGATAGCTCAAAACTCCCGCACGATGCCGTGTCTGTTTTGACATGAATCCATTATTCGTGTATGCATGATACATGAAAACGATCACTCTGACCGAAGATGCTTACCAGCGATTGAAATCGTGGAAAAGCGGGCCCGGCATGTCGTTTAGCAAGGTGGTTTTGGAGCGGGTTCCCAAGAGGGGCACCTTGGGGGATTTGCTGGAGTCGGTGACACAATTACCAAAATTGAGCGAATCCCAGGCAGCCCTGATGCAGCAGGAAGTTTCCTTGCTCAACGACTGGAAGCAGTTGCGTGATCCTTGGACAGAAGGAACCGAGGGAACGGGCAAGGCATGATAGATTGCCAGGCGGATACCACATTTCTCATCGACCTGTGGCGCGGTCCCCAGGATAACCAGGCCCATCGTTACGTCCGGGCTCATGCGGATCGTTCACTCGGAATTTCATGGGTGGTCAAGGCGGAGTTTATCAGGGGGCGCAGGTGGCAGGACAACCGCTCGGCGAGGTGAGGGCGTTCATCAACCGTTTCCCAACCCTTTGGCCCGATGATGAGATGATCGAGGTTTACGTCCAAATTTACTCAGCCCTGCGCCGTCAAAACCAGTTGATCGGACCGCATGACCTCTGGATTGCAGCTGCAGCTCTGGTGGCTGGCACTCCGTTGATTACCCGGAATCGGCAGGAGTTCCAACGCGTGCCCAGCCTCAAGCTGAATCTGTATTAACGAGACGCTGATTTAAGCGCAAAGCTGCAAGTCTGCCGGGGCGGAACGAGAAGAGCGTTAAAACAAAGTTTTCAGTGTTCAGCTTTCAGTTTTCAGTGTGAAGAAAGAAGAAGCGCGGTGGTTCCTGATTTCGGGTTTACTGTTTGCTGTTTACGGTTTCCAGTTGACTGACAACAGTTAGCCGAAAGCCTTCGACTGCCGTCATTTGCGAGGAGGCTTGGCGACGAAGCAATCCAGTGGGGTTGGATTGAAATAAAACAGGGAAACCACCCTTGGGATTCCCGGCCCCTGGGTTACCGCATCGCGTTGCTCGCGTAATGACGGAAGGGGGGGAGGTTTCTAGTTTCGGGTTACTGAAAACTGAACACTAAAAACTGAAAACTCCGCGTAGCGGTGAAACACACCCGGAAGCGGGCCTGGGGCCCTTTCTGCCCCTCTTGATATAGGGGATGGAGTTGCCGCCCCTGACCCCTGGATTGCTTCGTCGCCCGGCTCCTGGTAATGACGGAGGGCGTGAATTTTTATTCTTCGACGATTCTGGGCCAGGCTCCACGCACCGAACCGAAATGGGGTGTCAGTCGGGGCAGCGTTTCTGGGGTGGGACAAACGGGCCGGCCTGTTTGGTCGAGAAAGAAGCAGCCGTAGGGGGCTTCCTCCAAGACCGTGTTAAAAAGTTCAATAGCACCGTGTAAGGCTCCGATCCAAATTTTTTTCAAAACCGTGGCGTCGAGTGGTTCTCTGGTTTGAAATTGAGAAATGGAACCCAGAGGATAACGTTGGACTCGCGACATTTCCTCAATGATAAAACGGGGATTCAATCCATCATCTTTCCCTGCGGCCGCCCAGACCAAGGCTCCCAAGGATAAATGTTTCTTGTGGATCTCAATCAGATCGATGTAGTCACGAATTTTGGCGCGACCACAACCCGCCAGAGCCTTGTTGGTGGCAGCATCCCAGAAATTGAGGCGATATCCCATGTCAGCATCTTTTTCCACCGGGAAAAATCGGAAGGCGGAATCATGAACCCATTCCAACTTGGTTTGTTGACCTTGACTGGCGACGTGGCACGGGAAAAAGTCTCTGACTGAAGCAGTAAAGTGACTTCATATCCAGCCTGACTCAGAACCGAGCAATCTTGCTCCCTGGCCAGCTTGAGAGCTTCTATCGTGTCGTTAAAAACATCGATGTCCTTTGAGGCGCGAATGGACTCTGGATGTTGATGCAGGACCGTGGCACCTCCAACATAACTCTCAGGATTACGATTGGATGCGATAAGCAACAACACCTCGCGCTCATAGGGGCCTAGTGGCATGGAGGCTCCTTGAGCAGACGTCTGATGCGACGAGCTTTTTCGAAAATAAGACGATTTCCCTCACACATGAGGCCGTCGATCACCCACGGAATGTCGTGATAACGCACGAGATGCTCCGGTTTGTAGGACCAGAAGCAGTCGAGGTGATGTTCCCGATAGGCCTTCCTAGCCTCGCGCAGGGCGACCATGCGGCGGGCTTGAGCGGGGTCGAGGCTACGCTTGCTTTTCTTGCCTCCACGGCTTCCTATCTGGGCGAGGTAAGCTTTTAAGTTCTTGGACAAAGGAGCTTTGGGTTTCATGGCGGATTTAACATAAACAGCTTAAGATCTAGTTTATTGATAGTCAATGGTATGTAAAAGATAAGTTTCGAGTTTCTAGTTACTAGTAACTAGTTTCGAGTTCCCGCCCCTGACCCTGGATCACTTCGTCGCTTTGCTTCTCGTGATGACGGAGGGGAGTGGGAGGTTTCTAGTTTCGGGTTCCGGGTTCCGGGTTACTGAAAACTGAACACTAAAAACTGAAAACTCCGCGTAGCGGTGAAACACACCCGTAAGCGGGCCTGTGGCCCTTTCTGCCCCTCTTGATATAGGGAGGGGAATTTCCCCGCGTAAGGCGGGGCAAGCTGATTTTGAATTACCAACTACGGATGACTCTGCCCGGGTGGTGCGGTTTGTTTAAAGTCCGCTGGGGATGTGGTGGAAGGACCAGGGGAGTTTGAAGTGGCGGGAGAGTCGGGCGGCGAGGGCTTGGACGCCGAAGGTTTCGGTGGCGTAGTGGCCGGCGTAGAAGACGTTGATTTCCAACTCCTGCGCGGCACTGTAGGTCCAGTGGTTGCCTTCGCCCGTGATGAAGGTGTCGATTCCTTCTGCGGCGCCTTGATCAGTTGATTACCCGCGCCACCGGTGACGATGCCGACCCGGCGGACGAGGTCGGTCCGAAGGGCATGAGCAGGGGTTGAACGCCCGTAGCCTTGAGCAGGGCTTGGCTGAGGTCGCTGCGGGGAATCTCCACCTGAGCCTGGCGACCGAGGAGGATGCCGTGTTCCTCGAAGAAGGGTTTGGTTTTGGTGATGCCGAGGGCCTTGGCCAGGAGCACGTTGTTGCCGAGGCTGGGGTGGGCGTCCAGAGGCAGGTGTGAGCTGTAGATGGCCAGATTATTTTCCATGGCCAGGTTCATCCATTGATAACGGACGCCGCGGATGGGGCAGAGGGGAGACCAAGCGATGCCATGATGAACGATGAGCAAATCCGCCCGGGCGGCCACGGCCTCGCCGATGCTGAGCAGGTTGGCATCCACGGCGGCGGCGATGCGGCTGACGCGGCCCTTGTTTTCCAATTGCAAGCCGTTCTGCGCGCCTGGGTAGTCGGGAAAACCCTGGTGGGAAAGTAGTTTGTCGGCGTAATCAACCAAGCTGCGGAGGGAAACGGCCATGCTTGATGATGGCTTTGGAAAAAGGCGGTGGCAAGGAATTCGCGGGGAGAAAGGCAGCAGCGCAGAGTGGGTGTTCTGGCTGCATGAGGATCAGGCGGCGAGGGGTTCGGGTTTGGCTTGGAGAAAGTCGAGAACGTGATGGGGCAGGTCGTGGAGGAGGTCGGGGTTGTTTTGGATGCGGGCCTGAGTGAGGGTGCCTTCGAAATAGGCAAAGAGTTGGCGGGCCTGAACGATGGGATCTTTTGGCCGGGATGAGGCCGAGGGTGGCGGCTTCGCGCAGCGCACTTTCAAAATATTTTAAATAACCGCGGATGATCTCGTGAATTTTTTCGCGGATGGCGACTTCATGGGTGCAGATTTCCGAGCCGAGGGTGAAGAGAGGGCAGCCGAGAACGTGGCCGTGCTGGTGATAGAGATTGAGTTGTCGTTCGGAGACGTGGGAGAAGTAGCGGTTCAAGCGTTCCAAGGGAGGGAGCGTGGGGGAGAAGAGGTTGTCCATGCCGAGACGTTTTTGTTGCCACTCGTGGTCGAGGGCGGCGACGGTGAGGTCGGATTTGGAGTCGAAGAAGTAATAGAAGCTGCCCTTGTTGACCTTGGCGCGGAGACAGATCTCGTCGATGGTCACGGACCCGTAACTCTGCTGCCAAATCAATTCGAGGATGGCTTGGATAAGCTGTTCTTTGGCGTTGCTGACACGACCCATATGATTTCAAGCTAGTGTGGTGAGGGCGAGGGGCAAGGGGGGGATTCGGGGGGGTTGGGGAAGTTTCTAG
>JAAUTS010000118.1 GCA_012031345.1 Blastochloris sp.
GAATTTCTAGCCCTACTCCAAGCCGTTGGTCTGGGCTTTCCCGCCAGAAATGACGACGCAAACTACTAACATGAAAGCTTACCCAATACTCTTGCTCTGCGTTTTTGTTCTGGTTTTCATGTCAACTGCGGACGCAGCGGATAAGTTGACGGAACGTCAGAAAAAAAATGGCAGAAATTGACAAAATTGAAGCTGAACTCAAGCCCTTACGGGTTCGCGCCACTCGTGAATCCGAAGTCATCGCTGCCCGCAAAGAAGCGGATGAAGCTCTGAGGCGTTATTACGAGGTATTACGTTTGAAAATGGCCCAACTCGATCCCAAACAAAAAAAGAAAATCGAGAGACAGGTTCAGCTTCGTAAGGAAATTTATGGCGGAAGTGCAGGCAGTCGGGCGGAAGATTTGATGACCAAGGCCGCCGAGGAAAAATCGAAGAAGGTCAGTGAAGTCAAAAGCGCACCGTGAAAGTGGACAGCTTTAGAAGTATCATCCGCGCCCTGAATAGCTCCGAGGTTCGTTATCTTTTGGTGGGCGGACTCGCTGTAAACGCCCATGGATATGTCCGCAGCACCCAGGATGTGGATCTGGTCCTCTGGTTGGATCCTGCCAATCTCAAGAACGCCTTTTCAGGTCTGGCCGAGGCCGGCTACCGACCCTATCAACCCATCGGTGCAGACGATTTTTCCAATCCAGATATCAGAGAGGCTTGGCGCAGGGAAAAAGGGATGGTCGTTCTAAAAATGTGGAATGACCTTGATCCCGGCACAGGTCTGGACATCTTTGTTTACGAACCCTTTGATTTTAAGACTGAATACTCCAGGGCTCGCATTGAAAAATCGGGGATGACCTGGATGTTCCAGTGGTTGCTCTGGGTGCCTTGATCCGGATGAAAGAAGAGGCTGGCAGGCCAAAAGACTTGCTTGATCTTGAACATCTGCGGCGTCTGCACGGTCTATGAAGATCCCACGCCAGCCTGATTCCATTGATTGGTTCCAGTGCACTTGGGAAGGAACACAACTCCTGACCATGCAGCAATCCTTGCGCATGACGTTTCTGGAGAAACTTGAGTGGCTGGAATCCATGCACACTCTGTCTGATCAATGGAATCAACGACGCAGCACCTCACTCATCCAGGCCCTGCGTGAATGGGCGGATTAGATTTTGAATCTGCATACTGAAGTTCTCATCCGGCCCAACCGCTCCTGGTTTAATTTCGAGTGGCGCGAGCTTTGGGAATACCGCGATCTGCTCTGGCTTTTAGTGCGGCGGGACTGGGTTTCCAAATACAAGCAAACGGTTCTTGGCCCTCTCTGGTTCATTCTCCAGCCCGTACTCACCTCGGTGGTTTTCACCATCGTTTTCGGCCAGATCGCGCAAATCCCCACCGATAACCTGCCGCCTTATCTTTTCTACCTGTGCGGGATGTTGATGTGGTCCTACTTCTCCACCAATCTCAACAGCACCGCCACCACCTTCAGCAGCAACGCCCATTTGTTCGGCAAAGTCTATTTCCCGCGTTTGATCATTCCTCTCTCCACCTCCCTCTCCAACCTCTTCGCCCTGGGCATTCAAGCCCTGACCTTTGCGGGATTTTGGTTGTATTATAAATTTGCCACTGAGTCGAGCGACCGCTTCTCCTTGGGCCAGGAGATTATTTTCCTGCCTTTGGTTGTCCTGCTCATGATGATGTTGAGCCTCGGCGTCAGTCTGTGGATGTCCTCGCTCTCGGCGAAATACCGCGACTTCTCCCACTTGCTGGGATTTTTAACGCAGCTTTGGCTTTATGCCACACCAGTGGTGTATCCGTTGTCGGAAGTGCCGGAAAATGGCGCTGGGTGATTGAGTTGAACCCCATGACCTTGGTGGTGGAATCCAGCAAGCTGGCTTTGCTGGGGCAAGGCCACGTCACGGCCAGCACGTTGGTTTGTTCGATCCTCATTACCGCAGTGGTTTCTGTGTCTGGGTTGCTCGTATTTCAACGAACCGCCCGCACCTTTATCGACACGGTGTGACCTTGACAAAGCCATCTGGCCATCTAACTAGTTAGATTATGAAGATTCAAGAGATTGGGATCTTTGAATCCAAAACTCACCTCTCTGAATTGCTCGAAAAGGTTCAGAAGGAAGGAGTTACTTATCGGATTACCAAACGGGGCAAGCCTGTGGCGGAACTGAGGCCCCTCGGGGAACCCGTAAAGTCCTTGCGGCCCAAATGTGGTTACGGCAAAGACCTTCCAGGCAGGTATTACATGGCTCCTGATTTCAATGACCCCTTGGAGGATTTCAAGGATTACATGTGATTCCGTATCTCTTGGATTCCCAAGTGCTGATTTGGCATAAGATGGACCGCGCAAGCTTGAGTTCAACCGCCATTTCATTATTGGAAAACGTGGACTCTGATCTCTCGGTCAGTCTCGTGAGTTTCTGGGAGCTCACCATCAAGGAAAGCTTGGGCAAGCTTGAAGTGCCCGGCCAGATTTTGGGTCTTTACTCAGACTGGCATTCAATGACCATAAAGGATCCGCTCAAACTGAAGTGGAAACACGTGCTGAGATTGGGAAAGCTCCCCCCAATCCACCGCGACCCTTTCGACCGCATGCTTATCGCACAGGCTCTGGAAGAGGATCTGACCATCCTGACCTGTGACGACAACATCCGCAGCTACCCCCAGGTCAAGACCCTTTGGTAACCGTTCGTGAGTCTTCCCATTATTGAAGTCCGCAACCTGTCCAAGAAATACAAACTTGGAACGATCGGAGCCAGCTCCCTGCGCGAAGAAGCCGAACACTGGCTGGGCCGTTTCCGCACCCGGAACCCGGAATCCGGAACCCGGAACACAACAGATTTCTGGGCTCTGAACGACGTTTCCTTTGATGTCCAACAGGGCGAGGTCTTGGGGATCATCGGACGCAACGGCGCGGGCAAATCCACTCTTCTGAAAATTCTGAGCCGCATCACCGAACCCACCTCGGGCCAGGCCACCCTGAGAGGCCGGGTGGCCAGTTTGTTGGAAGTCGGCACTGGCTTCCACCCGGAGCTGACTGGCCGGGAAAACATCTTCCTCAACGGTGCCATCCTCGGCATGAAGCGGGTCGAGATCCGAAAAAAAATTCGATGAGATCGTGGATTTCGCTGGCGTGGAACAGTTCATCGACACCCCGGTCAAGCGCTACTCCAGCGGCATGTATGTCCGCCTCGCCTTCGCCGTCGCCGCCCACCTCGAACCCGAAATCCTCATCATCGACGAAGTCCTCGCCGTGGGTGATGCGGAGTTTCAGGAGAAATGCATCGGCAAAATGGAAAAAATCGCTCTAGACGGCCGCACTGTGTTGTTTGTCAGTCATAATCTAAGTGCGATCCAAAGCCTCTCCAGCCGAGTTGTCGTACTGACGGGAGGACGCATCGAGTTTGAAGGTTCACCATTTGAGTCCGTCTCTCACTACCTAAATTCTACAGCCAAGAATCATAACAATCCTGATATATTTTATGGCGTCGACCCTGCGGTTCGCATCGACTCAGTTAGCTTTAAGCCTCATGACATCCGTCCTACGGTGGAACTCGCCTGCACTCTGCGAGCTTTAAAGTCCCGCTTGGTTGCCCTGGAACTCATACTCGTAGCGACCAATGGAAACCCTGTTGCCTTTGCCGATATGGGATCCCTTGACTCTAAGCGGCAGTTTAAGATTCTTCAGGGTGACAATATTTCCCGCTGGAGTGTAGACGTCTCAGGACTCGCGAATGGGCACTATTTTCTTCATCTCCAAATTGTTGACCCTGGCGTCCAAAACCTACTAAGGCACGAACATCCAGTCTCATTGGAAATTTGTCGTCAACCTCGTCCGCCCTCCAATCGTTCCCTTGAACTTTCTTGGGGAGTGGGTGGTGTGGAGCTAAGTCTTGAACGTATGGACTAAGCCTGATGCATATAAAGAATCCTGTTTTTTATCAGATTCAAAAATCTACCCTCGATTTGAACCAGATTTCTCACTCTAGGCCCTCTACCCATAATCAATTACAGAGCGTTCTGTTTCCGGTTCTTACTCGCATTTGAAACTAACCATGCGGATCTTATTCTGCACCACAGACGGGTCACACGCGATCAATGGAATCAACGCTTGGTTGTTGCGATTTTTGCCATCACTAACTGCGTTGGGTCATGAACCCGAAGTTCTAGTTTTCCCTTGGAGCCCTGAATATCAGTGTACGACAACCCGCCTACTACGCTTAGCAGGCATACGCACCACCGTGGTTTACCCTATGTTATACTCGGAGGCAGGAGTGAAGCGATGCCTACAGGAAATTCACAAACGGATGCCAGAGGTTTTTGTTGCCAACATGGTTATGCCTGCTCTGCTCGCAATGCCACGCATCCGCGCTATGGGCATACCCTGCGTGTCCGTTCTACACAATGATGACGATGAGTATCGCGCCAAAGCCAGCTTCCCTACGGACGCTACCGTCGTGATCTCCGAAGGCCTAGCGAGACTCGTGCCTGCGGATGGCCGCATCGTTCGCACAATTTTTTATGGAACACCAATTTCTTCCCGCACTACACATTGGCCAAACAACAATTGTCTTCGTCTGATATACCACGGACGCATCGCAATTACTCAAAAACAAATTCTACACACTGCTGCCGCTTTTACGCGCGTTTGTAAAAATAATCCTGGACTTACGGCAGATATTTATGGAAGCGGGCAGGATGAACTTGCTCTACGCAACCAACTCGCACGCGATGATGCTAAAGGGCATGTTCGCTTCCTGGGATTCCGTAGCCCCGCCGAGATTTTGGAACTTTTGCCGGACTACCATATCGCTGTGCTTCTTTCAGATTACGAAGGTTTAGGACTCGCGATACTTGAAGCCATGTCTGCAGGACTCGTGCCAATCTGCTTAGCCACGCCCAGTGGACTACCTGACATCATCAAACACGGCATCAACGGATTTTTTGTTAATGATCGGTCAGATGATTTTTCAAATTCGGTGAATCGTCTTGTTTACGAACCAATCATGTGGCGAAACCTCTCGCTTGAAGCCCGCCGAACCATAGAGGAGCGTTTCTCTTCTTCACACTCTGCCAACGGCTGGCACAAGCTCTTTCAAGAACTCACTCAAAGCAACAGAACTGCTCCGCTCGTCTCGTCCTCTCTACCCGCGCCCCTGCCAGCCTTGGTGAACGAAGATATTCGGCATCCTGGCCTAGTTCATGCGTGGTGGCGTAGGCTGCGTTTTTTCCGTTCTCACGGCTACCGCCCGTGGTAACCAACCTCGGATTCCAGACATCAGTCAATCATCAGGTCTGATCGAGCCTCTTTCCACCTGGCAATTAATTTGTGGACCCTCCGACTCGATCTGCTTCCCGCAAGATTTTCCCTTGTTCCACCCCATTTCACTCCAAGCTCCGTGAATCCTCACATTCCTCCACGACTTAGCCCCACGCTATTAACGCGGAGCCTTTTAGGAAGGCTCGCACAAGTGACCTGCGGAAAAGGCCCCTGGAGGTTGGAGTCCTTTGATCGCTGCTCCAGACTACGGCATAACTCCTCCCAACTTATTACTCAACACTCTGGAACCGATTGCGTGGCCCACCATTGGCTGGGGACCGGGCGCGAAGCCGCTGGCAGGTGGCCGAAGTCTGCTTATCACATGCGGCAAGCCGCTGTGATCACCAACTCCGGAGTCGTCTACTGTCCCACACGTCGCAGTGCCATCACCGAGACTATTCAATGCTGGAACGTTCCCTCCTGGACACACTCCGCCTTGAGAACCCCGAATTTCCCCAAAGCAAAAAATTCAGACGACCCCATTGCTGTGATTGCCACTCTTTCGGGTGAAGGCTTTTACCATTTCCTGCTGGAGTCATTGCCCCGCCTTTCCTTTTTGCGCCAGGCCGGAATACCTAGTGGAGTTAAGATCGTGGCCAATGGCAAGTCAGGCAGCTTTGCTGAAGCATGGCTCCACGATGCCGGAGTGGAACCTTCCATCATTCTCTGGGCAGATGACTTATTCCACCTGCATGCCCCCGATGTATATTTTACCTCCTATTTGATGCGCGACCGGGGTCCGGATGCATGGACCATTCAAACTTTACGCTCCATGTTCCCTACTCCTGCTCCCTCCTCAGCGACCCAAGAAAAATGGTTGTGGATCAGCCGTGCAGACAGCTCCAAACGACAACCTCTTTGGGAAAAACAATTTCTCAGAGAATTTCCTAAATTCGAATGTGTTCACCTGAGCAGTTGCAGCCCTGCCGAACAACGCCTTCTTTTTCGGTCAGCCTGTCGAATTGCAGGTCCGCATGGTGCTGGCTTCTCCAATCTTGTTTTTTGTTCTGCCGGGGCCCGGGTTCTAGAAATTTTTCCCCTCGATCTACACATGCCCCTCTACCAACGACTCGCCCATGCGTCAGGGCTGTTTCACAGTGAACTCGTTGCTGACTTTGACTCGACCTCCCTTTCTTCCGCGCTCATTTATAGCATTTGTCACTGGCTCGATTCCTCCGTTCCCGCTACGAAATGACCACAGGTCTCTCAATTCATGGCCATAGCCAGTTTGGTGAAGACATTCTGCTATCTCAAATTTTTGCAAAAACCCCACAGGGATCTGCCTGGAAGTAGGCGCCTATGATGGCATCACAGGGAGTGCCACTTATGTTTTTGAACAACGCGGCTGGGTCGCCATTCTGGTTGAACCCCTCCCAGAAATGGCTTCATCCATTCGAAAGCATCGAAAAGGCCCCTTCTTTCCGATCGCCGCTGGTCCGACTCAAGGCACCGTAACTTTACATCGTTCCTTGGAGGACCCTGCCATCTCCTCCACCGGAGAGAATTCCTGGCAAAGCGAACTTTATACCATCCGTCAGGAAACCACAGAGGATCTCGAGGTGGAAATGCGAACCTTGGATTGGATATTGGAACAAGCCTCCGTGTCTGAGATTCACTTTGCCACGATTGATGTTGAAGGGCAGGAATGGGCCGTGCTTCAAGGCCTGGATTTGAAACGATGGAAGCCACGCGTTCTACTGGTGGAAGACAACTCCCGTGGTCTTGATTCCAAAGTGCGAAACTACCTGCAAGCACAGGATTATCTATGTTTCCACCACAGCGGAGTCAATGACTGGTATGCACATCGAGATGACAAGGATTTGGTTCACCTGTCCAGCCTCACACGCATGCAGGCATGGCGTTTATGGCGACAACTGCGTCACGCCATCAAAGGCTGCCTTCCTTCCTTTCTGAAGTCCATGTTGCGAAAGCTAAAGATCGCCGGAGAATAAGATGATTTCCCGTTTTCTAAATCTGCTACGCTGCTTCATCGCCCTTCGCCTGCTGAAGATGACTTGGCATAAAAAATATTTTCTGGCCAACTTGATCTGTCCCGACACTCAAACTCTGGTTGCCAGAGGGAAAAAACGAAATACTACGATTCCCCGACCAAGATTTTCCCACATTTTTTATCATCAAGCTTCCGTGGATCTGGCCTGTGCGGAAAACGCTCTCGATACATTCTTGGACCAGATTTCCATTGAGGATGAAATCATCATTTATGACAAGGGCGGCTTGCTCCCCCATTCCTGGCTGGAACGCTTGCGCCCCTTTCGTTGGCATTCCTGGGTTTCCCATCTTGAGTCCCTAAGCGAAATGGCGTCCTACACTTACGGCATGAATGACAGCATGGCCCGCGCTCAGGGAGAAGTGCTTTGTCTCTGGCGCAGTGATTATATTTTCCCTCCTAATCTACAGGCTCAATACCAGGCACTGATTCCCAAATACGACATGGTTCTGCCTTACTCCGTCACCATTGCCAACGCCACAACAGATGGCTCCTTCATCCGCCAACACTGGGATCATGTCCGCCCTTACAATACAAATTTTTGGAATAAACAAAAGTCCGAATCCTATTCACTCTACGAAGCGGAAGATCCTGTCCTTTTCGCTATCCGCCGTGAAACCTGGAACCTCCTGGGCGGGCTGAATCACGATCTTTGGGGTTATGGTTGGCAGTTTGCCGAATTCGCCGGACGCATGCGTTCTGTTTTGGGAAGACACCGGATTCGTTATGTGGACGTGCCTCCCCCGGTTCATCAATATCACAGCTCCTCTCTCATGGTGCGTGACCAAGGCTGGAGCGAGCACAAAAGCAGGGAGGAGGCCGAAGGAAAAAATCGCTTCGCCCGCTTCCTTGGAGGCCCCGCGCAACTGGAATGTTATGACTACCGTTGGCAGCAGCGACTCCACCCGCTGCCAGTGGAAGAGCGTAGGCAAGCACCATGACTCAACTCCTGAACATTCTTAAAAAAGCATCCTACCTCGTTCGACGTCTCCGCGCGCGCTTCAGAGGAGTAACATTGGGCAGAGCCAATCTCATCGAACACGGAGTTATCCTCCATCCCTTTCAAGGTTACATTCGCGCCGGGGACCATGTCTTCCTCGGCCCTCATGTCATCATCTACGGTCACGGCGGCGTGAATATCGGAGACAACTGCCTCATCGCTGGTCATGTCTGCATCGCATCATCCAACCATACCATCCCACCTCAAGGCGTCTGGATACGCTCGCAGCCGGACATTCCCCTTCCCGTCCGCATCGGAAACGACGTCTGGATCGGATTTGGTGCCGTCATCCTAGGCGGGGTCACCATTGGCGAAGGCTGCATCATCGGTGCTGGAGCCGTAGTGACCAAGGATCTACCCGCTGGTGCCATCGCCGCAGGCAATCCGGCCCGTATCCTTCGTTTCCGTGGGGAACAACCAACATCATGACTCTGGATTTCCTGAACCGTTTTGAAAATTGGGTCAAGCGCACACCTCAATGGATCTGGCAACCCTGCGTCATCTTCACGGCACTCCTCTTGGTCGTGTTCTTCCACTCCCCACGTCTCTGGCTGTTAGTGGAGCCCATGCCTGGAACGTTTCAGTGGGACAGGGGACTGGCATTTCTTCATCAAATCAAAGACCCTTGGGGTGCTGATATCGAGCCTGCCTTGCGTTGGCGTATTCTTCCGGCATTAGTGGCTCGTCTCTTGTCTTTGGAAGAAACTGCTCTGATCGTATTACCATGGTTGGGTGTCTGCGCTTTTTTATTCCACATTCAGCACGCACTGCTCCGATCAGGATTCGACCGACTACCCACGGCCTTCTGTGTCAGCATATTTGCCAGCTCATCGAGCGTTCTGGTTCCCCTTCATTGGTGGGGCATGAATGATGCTTGGGCATGGCTGGGCCTTAGCTTGGTCAGCTTGGGCCGCTCGCCTATCACCCTGATCTTTGCTGGTCTACTGACTCCTTGGGTGGACGAACGTTTTATCATTGCATTACCTCTTGCACTTGCCGCCCGCCACTTTATTCAAGGCAAGCTGACCAAAACCGAGTTCATAAGCTGCCTGTCAGGCCCTCTGATTTATTTGGGGTTGCGTTTATGGAGCATAACCCTAGGCGGACCTCAGGATGCTTCCACTACCTTTGTGACAGGGGCCTTGGGCATGGCTAAAATCTGGATCCCCTTTGCACCGCTGGGTTGGTGGATGGCTTGGCGTATGGCTTGGTTTTTCCCCATCCTTGCCTTGTATGCCTGTTGGCAGGAGAAGCCTGGAAAATTTTTTCAGGGCCTGGGCCTCCTTTTAACAACAGCAATCATCATGATTCCTTTGGCAGCAGATTTAAGCCGCTCTGCCGCACTCATTTTGCCTACAATTCTGGCAGGCATGATCACTCTCCACCGTTACTGGCCCCACAAATCCATGGCTGTATTCGGAACGGTGGCATTATTAAATCTTTTTCTTCCGGTCGCCCACGTGGTCTATGACAAGATCGACATTATTTCTCCCTTGCCGATTGAACTGGTGCGATGGATCGGAACCCTCTGATCACAAAGTAATGAACCCCTCAAAGTCAGCCAAAACCGTAAAGATTTTACCGAAGGTTCTTTTTCTAACAGGCGGCCCTTTGTCTCCAGCCAACGGCTCCGGCGCTTACTATTCCAGACTCATTCAAGATTATCCATCAGACAAACTTCAAAATTGGTTTTGGTGTCCGGGAAAATCCAGCATTACAAATCACCTATATTTGAATGACGTCCGCTGGTCTCCCCGGCGCTTCTGGCCTCCAGATCAATTTTTAGGCAAACTCTGGAATCATTTGACCTCTTCCACGCTGCCGCGCTGGTCCTTGCCTGTGAATCACCAGCGTCTGGCACAACTCGCGGCCAGTCAACCCACTCCGGAATTAATCCACGCTCTTGTTGACCAAAAAGTCAGTCTTGATGTGTTGGAAAGCCTGCTGCGGGCATGGCCAAAACGAATTCCGGTCATTTTGGATTTTTTGGATTATTTTCCAAAAACTCATCTTGGTTTCTATCAGTGCCTACGCCGTTTAAAGCCACGCCTGCACCAAGTCTGGGCCGCAACGGAGTCCATAGCCCAAGACTTGGAACGCAAAGCCGACATCCAAGCTCAAATCCAACCACCTCTCGCGGTGGAACTACCTGTCGACTACAAAATTATTCACCTGCCCTTTCAACCCAATTTTAAAGCTGTAGTTCTTGGTAATTTTTGGAATTTGGGCATGGTTCCCTTCCTCAAAAGGGTCTGGGCACGATGCCAACAAGCTGAGCCCAGCCTGCCGCCGACCGAGTGGCACTGCCACCCAGAAGGATTGACCTACGTTCATCAGGGAGGCTTTGAACCCGGTCCCGAGTTGAGCTCTGCTCCTTTTCTTCAGGGCGAAGCCCTGTGGTCCACGCTACGGACAAGCCGACTTTGGCCATAATCCCTTTCAGTCTTGGTTCCCGCGCTTCGACCGCCTATGAATGTTATTCTATCCCTTC
>JAAUTS010000119.1 GCA_012031345.1 Blastochloris sp.
AAGGAAAAACTTAACTTAAATTCGTGTAAATTAGTGTCCACTTGCTTGCGACGTGTCGGAGTTCGTGGTTTTAACTCCTTTCTCTTTCTGAAATTTAAGTGCGTTTGCCCTGAGATGTTCTTTTGGTTGACTAGATGAACATGAAGATTAAGTTCATCTTGTGAAAACCAATGAGCTGAGCATGGTTGAGTTTCGTAATGAGACAGGGAGAGTCATCAAGGGTCTGCGGCAGGGGGAAAGTTATTCCCTGACCTATCGAGGCAAGCCCCTGGCTCGTCTTATTCCCGAAAAGCAGGCCCAAGTCCCCTCGGTCGAGGATCCGCTTTACCACTTTCATGAGTTGGCCATCGTTTCGGCACCTCTGACGGACTCTGAAATGGACGCTTTGGTCTATGAACTCCGTTAGTTTTTTCATAGATACGGGGGGCTTTTATGCCTTGATCAACCATCAAAGTCCTCAGCATCAAGTTGCTGTCGCCTATATGGAGAAGGCGCAACGGCAACAGCGTCGGGCTGTGACCAGCGATTACATTCTGGATGAGACGGCCACCCTATTTAGGGCTAGAAAACTTTTTCATCTTACGTCTGCACTTTTTGATCTGGCAGAGCGAAGCAGGGCTCTAGAGACGGTTCGAGTGGATGTAGAAATTTTTGTCAAAACCAAAGCTCTCTTCCTGAAATATCACGACCACGACTTCTCCTTCACGGACTGTAGTAGCTTTGTGCTGATGAAGGAATTTAGATTGAAAGAGGCATTGGCCACAGACGCCCATTTTCGAGAGGCGGGCTTTGTGCCGGTATTAACTTAACGATGAGACTTTAGGTTGTTGCTGCGTGACGCAGTGGATGGAACCCAGACCCGCCACCAGTCCGCTGCATTCGATGGGCACAATCTGGCGGTCAGGGAAGGCGTCGCGGAAAAGGGAAAGCGCTTCGTTTTGGTTGGGGGCGGAATAGACCGGAACCAGGACACAGTTGTTAGCGATGAGGAAGTTGGCGTAACTGGCCGGGGAACGTCCGAAGGGTCCCTCGACGCGGATGTCGGGCATGGGCAGTTCAATCACCTCGAAGGGATTGCCGTCCTGATCCCGCATTTCCCGCAGCTTTTGGGCGTTGTTGAGCAGGGGTTCGTAGTTCGCGTCCTGGCGGTTGTTTTCCACCACGGTGAAAATGCGGCGGGGCGAAACAAAGCGGGTGATGTCATCCACATGCCCGTCGGTGTCGTCGCCCTCGATGCCGTTGTCCAGCCAGAGGACCTGGGTGACGCCCAGATAACGTTTGAGTCG
This sequence comes from Blastochloris sp., assembly GCA_012031345.1. Lineage (GTDB taxonomy): Bacteria > Verrucomicrobiota > Verrucomicrobiia > Methylacidiphilales > JAAUTS01 > JAAUTS01. The sequence goes on from JAAUTS010000119.1 coordinate 1,287, forward strand.
GGACTCAATCTGTTCCTGGCTGAGAGTGGGATTGCGGTTGGGGTTGAGCAGACATTGCCTGGTGGTGAGCACGCAGCCCTGGCCGTTGACGTCGATGGAGCCGCCCTCCAGGACAAAGTCATGCTGAATCATGGGCAGATTCAAGAGGCGCAAAGCGTGCTGGGGGATGGCGTCATCGGCATCATAGGGTTCATATTTTTTGCCCCAGGCATTGAAGATGAAGTCGTGGGCCACAATGGGATGTTGGGCATGGCCGGGATGGGTGATAAAGATGGGGCCGGCATCGCGCATCCAGGAATCGTTGTAAGGAATGTGGCAAATCCTGATTCTGTCGCGCTGACAGGGATGTTGGGAAAGGTGGGCTTCGATGCTGTCGTCAGCCTCGCAACCTTGGGCTAGAACAAAGACGGTCTCGTGTTGGCTCAGGGCCGCGATCATCTGGGCATAGACTTGGCGGGCCTGCTCCATGTGTTCGGGCCAGGTTTCGGGATTGGCGGGCCAGGCCAGCCAGGTGGCCTCATGCGGTTCCCACTCGGCGGGCATGCGGTAACCGCTGAAGTCAAAGCTTTGGGCGTCGTAAACCGGATTCATGACTCAGACCTGATCGATGTAGCGTTTGGTGATTTCCCCGTAGGCGTCAATGCGACGGTCGCGGACGAAGGGCCAGTGTCGGCGGGTGACATCCACCTCGTTGAAGTCGCAGGGGACAACGAGGATTTCCTCCTTGTCCTGGGAACCGAGTTTCAGGATTTCTCCGAAAGGATCGCAGACAAAGGAGCCGCCCCAGAAATCGAGATGTCCTTCACTGCCCACGCGGTTGACGCTGGCCACGAAGACTCCGTTGGCGATGGCGTGGCTGCGCTGGATGGTTTGCCAGGCGTCGGCCTGACATTTTTTGACTTCAGGTTTTTCCTCATGAGCCCAGCCGATGGCGGTGGGGTAGAAAAGGATATCGGCACCTTGGAGTGCGGTCAGACGGGCTGCTTCGGGATACCATTGATCCCAACATACCAACACGCCGATGTTACCGTAGCGTGTTTTGAAGGTTTTGAAGCCGAGGTCTCCGGGGGTGAAATAGAATTTTTCAAAGAAGGCCGGGTCCTCCGGGATGTGCATCTTGCGGTAAATGCCAAGGAGGGAGCCGTCGGCATCCAACACCGCGGCGGTGTTGTGATAGAGACCTTTGGCCCTTTTTTCAAAAAGGCTGGCCACGATGACCACTCCGCACTCGCGGGCCACTTGGGCGAGGGCTTCCGTGCTGGGTCCGGGGATGGTTTCAGCCAGGTCGAACAACTCGAACTCTTCCGTGCGGCAGAAGTATTCCGTGCGGAAAAGTTCCTGCAAACAAAGGATTTGTGCCCCCTGAGCGGCAGCTTCCCGGCAGCGGGCCACGGCTTTGTCGAGATTGCGCTGAGGATCGGACTCACAGGCAAACTGAATCAGACCGACATGGACAAGAGGGGAGGAACTCATGGTTAGGATGCTTCCTGCTGAAGGGGCTTTCGACAAGAGCAGAGTTTCTCAGCCGCCGATTTTTTACAAAGTGAAGGGGAGTCGAGCCACAAAAAACGGGCAAACCGAGAGGGTTTGCCCGTTGATTGGACCCGGCAAGGGTCTGAACTCCAAAATAGGAGCCGTTTATTTGATCTCTTTATGGAGAGTGTGGCGGCGCAGATTGGGGTTGTATTTTTTTCACCTGCATCCGCTCGGTTTTGAGCTTTTTGTTGCGGGTGGTGATGTAACGGGACACGGGCTTGCCCTCGGCCTTGGCTTCGGTGCATTCCAGAATGACTTGATCTCTCATAGCGGTAAGTTGTCTGTTTCGGTGGGTTTCGGGATGTTTAAGGTTTGAGAAGCTGCCTGAAGCCGGGAGAAAGGTCAACTCTAAGTTAGAGGCGACAGGGTGCTTATCGAGAAGGCCATGGATTGAAGTCGAAGGGATTCTCAACAAATCCGTTGTCGGACACCGTGGATGGTTTAGGATAAAAACCTTATGTCATTGGAAACCAAGCCTTGGAGTGTGGCGGGACGCAGCTTTTCTTCCCGCCTCTTTGTGGGGACGGGCAAATTTTCCTCACCTCTGGCCATGAAGGAAGCGTTGGCGGCCTGTGGCACGGAGCTGGTCACGGTGGCTTTGCGCCGCGCGGATTTGAGCGGACAGGACGATCCTTCTGCCGATATTCTGAATTTTATCGATGCAGAGAAGTATCTCATCATTCCCAACACGAGTGGAGCGATGAATGCGGAGGAGGCGGTCCGACTGGCCCGGTTGGGGGTGGCGGCGGGTTTACCGAAATGGGTGAAGCTGGAGATTCATCCTGATCCGCGTTATCTCCTGCCCGACCCGATTGAAACACTCAAGGCGACGGAGATTCTGGTCAAGGAAGGGTTCACCGTGCTGCCCTACATCAATGCCGATCCGGTGCTGGCCAAGCGTCTGGAGGACTCCGGTGCGGCGACGGTCATGCCGCTGGCAGCACCGATTGGGTCCAATCGCGGCCTGGAAACGCGGGGTCAATTGGAAATCATCATTGAGCAGGCCCGGATTCCGGTGGTGATTGATGCGGGACTGGGCACGCCCTCGCACGCTGCGGCGGCCATGGAGCTGGGAGCGGATGCGGTGCTGGTCAACACAGCCATCGCCATTGCCTCCGATCCTTCACGTATGGCGCGGGCCTTTGCCCGGGCGGTGGAGGCGGGGCGGGCGGCTCACGAGATGGGCTTGCCCGCGGCGCGTCGGGAAGCCTCGGCCACAAGTCCCCTGACCGGATTTTTGGATGCGGAAGGTGGTCGGGCTTAAGCCAAGGGATGTCATGAGTTTCGTGGAACGTTTCAATCAGTTGCCGGAGGAGCGGAGCCCGCTTTTGCGGAGGTTTGAGGGTTTGCTGGACGCGGGGGTGGATTTGGAAAGTTTGGCGGGCGAGGCAGCCAGTCTGACCCGTCAACATTTCGGAAGGACGATGCGACTCTTTGCCCCGCTTTATGTTTCCAATGAGTGTGTGAATATTTGCAAGTATTGTGGATTTTCCAGGGACAACCCTATTCTGCGGGTGACGCTGGGGGTGGATCAGGTGGAGATGGAGGCAAGGCATTTGGTGGCGGAAGGTTTCCGCAACATCCTGCTGGTGGCGGGGGAACATCCCAAGTTTGTTTCGGAAAGTTATCTGGAAGATTGCATCCGGCGCATCCGTCCCCTGGTGCCTTCGATCTCGCTGGAAGTGGGGCCGATGGAAACGGTGGAGTATGAACCCTTGGTCCGGGCTGGGGCGGAGGGTCTGGTGGTTTATCAGGAAACGTATGATCGCCAGGCTTATGCGGAATTGCACACGGCCGGGCCGAAGCGGAATTTTGATTGGAGATTGGAATGTCCCGAGCGGGCTTATGCGGCGGGATTTCGCAGGATCGGGATTGGAGCCTTGTTTGGTCTGGCCGACTGGAGGCAGGAGGCGCGGGCACTGGCCGCTCATGCCGAGTATTTGTTAAAATCCTGCTGGAAGGCATCGCTCACCATTTCCTTCCCGCGTCTGCGCCCGGCGGCGGGTGAGTTCGAGCCACGGGTGGTGTTGACGGATGCGGAACTGACGCGGTTGATCTGTGCGTTCCGGGTTTGTTTTCCGCAGGTGGGTCTGGTTTTGTCCACGCGCGAACCGGCTAAATTGCGTGATGGCCTGATCCCGCTGGGAGTGACCTTGATGAGTGCGGGATCCCACACCGAGCCGGGTGGTTACACCGGGGCGGGGCGGGAGCAACTGCATCGCACGGAGAAGGGCAAGATGATCCCCTTGATTGCTTCCGAGGGGGAATATGCCACGGAACAATTTGCGATCTCCGACCAGCGCAGTGCGGGTGAGATTGTGGCGCGGCTGCAGGGGATGGGTTTTGATCCGGTTTGGAAGGATTGGGACAGTGCCTTGGGAGGAGTGCCGATTCGTGGCTAAGATCACCGTGTTTGTCAACGGCAAGGCCCGGCAGATGGAGGCGGGGCAAGGCATGGCCGGTCTGCTGGAAGAACTGGGGCTGGCTCCACAAATGATTTTGGTGGAACACAACCAGCGGGCACTGCTGCGAACGGAATGGCCAGAGTTGGTCCTGGAACACGGGGATCGGCTGGAAATTATCCGCGTGGTGGCGGGGGGCTGAGGGGCCGCTTAGCGGCTTCTTCTCAGGTTGGAGGGGAGGATGTTCAGTTCGGCCCGGTATTTGGCCACGGTGCGGCGGGCGAGTTTGATGCCGCGTTCTTCGAGGATGTCCACGATTTCCGAGTCGGAGAGAGGCTTGCTGCTGTCTTCCCGGCTGACCAGATCGTTGATGGAATCCTTGATGCTGGTGTTGGACATGGTTTCTCCCTCACTGGTTTTATAGCCGGAGGTGAAGAAAAACTTCATGGGCAGAACGCCCCAAGGGGTGTGCACATACTTGTTAGCCACGGCGCGGCTGACGGTGGTTTCGTGAACCCCCACCGCATCGGCCACCTGGCTCATGGTGAGGGGTTTGAGGGAACCGATGCCGTTTTCCAAAAAATCGACCTGTCTTTTGGCGATTTCTTTCAGGATGTTTTCGATGGTCTGCTGACGTTGGTGCAGACACTTGATCATGAATTTACCGGCCCGGATACGTTCGCGGAGGTATTCCTTGAGATTTTTGTCCGAGAGGGACTGGCCAAGGAGATCCTTGTAGGTATCGCTGATTTTCAGGCGGGGGACGGGTTCCTCGTTGAGCAAGACCTGCCACTCCGTTTCCGACTTGATGAAGCTGGCTTCGGCCTGGACGACGTTCTGGTTTTGTTGAGGGGCAAAGGCGGAGCCGGGGCGAGGTTGAAGCTGTCCGATGGCGGCGGCCGCTTCCATGACGCGATCCGGGGGGACGCGATATTTCCGGGCCAGCTCGGCGTAGCGTTTGCGTCCGAGCAGATCGAGGTCCTGGCTGACAATCTGGGCCTCCAGGCTGTCGCCGCGGCCCCGTTGTTGCAGTTGGATGAGCAGGGTTTCTCCGAGATCGCGAGCGGCGATGCCGGGTGGGTGAAAGCTTTGCACCAGTTGGAGGGCGGCTGCGATCTGTTCTGCAGGGACTCCGGTGGCGATGTGAATTTCCTCCAGCGAAGCTTTGAGGAAGCCGTCCTCGTCCAGGTTACCGATGATTTCTTCGCCTGCCTTGGCCAGTTCCTCCGAGGAGGTGGCGAGCAGGAGTTGTCCGATCAAGTGGTCGGTGAGGCTTTCCTGCTCGATTTGTGATTCAAAAAGAAAGTCCCGTTTTTTTTGAGCTTCTTCCGAGGAGCCGTGGCTGCGATTGCTTTGGGAGAAGTATTCCTTCCAGTCCTCGTCCTGTTGACGCAGTTCCTCGACTTCGGACTCCCACTCGTCATCGTCGGTTTCCTGTTCCTGGGTTTTTTCCTCCAGAACGGGATTGGTTTGCATTTCTTGCTGGAGCAAGGCTTGGAGTTCCTGAAGGGGTGCCTGCAAAAAGTGCAGGGACTGCTGCATTTGGGGTGACAGCGTCTGGGAGAGACTGATATTTGCTGTAATCCAACTCCGGCCATGGCCATGAAGATACAGCGGTCGATTCCAGAATTACAAGCATGAACTATGCCATCCAAATCCAGCTCTTGTTTCCACGATGAGTGAGGATTCCTTTCGTTTTACCATTCTGGCCAGTGGCAGTTCGGGAAACTGTGCCTTGTTGGAAATTGGGTCGGAGGCATTTTTGGTGGATGCTGGGTTGAGCGGAAAAAAAATCGGGGAAAGGTTGGAAAGTTTGGGTCGCAGTTTGGAGGAGATCCGGGCGGTGTTTTTGACGCACGAACATTCGGATCACACGTTGGGTTTGCCCGTGTTGGCGCGTCGCCGCAAGATACCGGTTTATTGTAATGAAGCGACCGCGCGGGCTTTGCAGGGGGAGTTGGGGGATTATGAAGGTTGGCGTTTTTTTGAGACGGGGAGCAGTTTTCAGGTGGGGTCTTTGAGCGTGGTGACGTTTCCGGTGCCGCATGATGCTTATGAACCGGTGGGGTTCACCTTTTCCAATGGGAAGCGCACGGTGGGATTTTTGACGGATCTGGGTTTTGCCACGAAGTTGGTGGTGGAGCGGGTGCGGCAGGCGGATGTGTTGGTCTTGGAGGCCAACCATGATCTTGAGTTGCTCAAACTGGATCAGAAGCGGCCCTGGTCAGTCAAGCAACGCATCCTGGCGCGGCACGGGCATCTGTCGAATGAAGCGGCGGCGGAGGTGGTGGGGCAGATTGTGACCCAGAAGTTGACGGATTTATTTTTGGGTCATTTGAGTGAGGATTGCAATTCGCATGAGTTAGCGGAGGCGGCGGTGCAGCGTAAATTCAACGAGATGGGTGTGACGCATGTGCGGATTCACCGCACCTATTCCACGCAGGCCACGCCGTCCCTGTTGTTGTAACGAGGGAGGGCTGGCTGCCGGGGGTTACTTGGTTTCAAAGAGGGCACTGAATTCCCCGTAGCCGAGTTCTTTGAGCTTTTCTTTGGGGATGAACTTGAGGGAGGCGGAGTTGATGCAGTAGCGCAGGCCTGTGGGTTTGGGGCCGTCATCAAAGACATGGCCCAGGTGGGAGTCGGCCAATTTGCCGCGGACTTCAGTGCGGATCATGCCATGGCTTTTGTCGGTGATTTCGACCACGGCCTCTTTTTTCAAGGCGCGGGTGAAGCTGGGCCAGCCTGTGCCGGAATCAAACTTGTCCTTGGAGCTGAAGAGGGGATCGCCGGAGATGACGCAGACGTAGAGGCCCTCGGCATGATGATCCCAAAATTCATTACGAAAGGGGGGCTCGGTGCCGTTTTGTTTGGTGATGCGGAATTGGTTCGGGGTCAATTTTTGGCGCAGTTCCTGGTCAGACATAGCTTTGAAGTTTTTGTAGGGGGGTTCGACGGCGTTCAGAGGTGAAAGAGTCAGGGAAAAAGACAGGGCGAGGGTGGTGGTCAGCAGGAGCAGGGAGGAAAGTCTCATAAGCATAGGAGGAATGACGCGCGAATTTATTCACACAACCCAGCCAATCTAACACAGACGAAGCTTAAAGATAGGGCATGAATGCGGTGAGCACCTGCTGGGGGATGTCGATGGGGCGGTAATCCTTGGCCGCCACAAAAAAGAGGCTTTGTTGGCCTTTGCCCAGCAGTTGGCCAGAGGAGTCAAAAATTTGGTGTTCCATGGTGACGAACTTGCGGTTGTATTCGGAAACCCGGATTTTGACGCTGAGACATTCGAACTCACGGGATTCGCGGATGAACTTGTGTTCGTAGGAGCGGGTGAGGATGTAGAAGTCGGTGGTTTTGAGGTCAAAGCCGGGCATGCAAACGTTGAAGAACATCTCCCGGGCTTTGCCGACGAACATGGCATACATGGCAAAGTAAACGTTGCCGACGGAGTTGGTGTCTGAGTAGCTGGTGGTGAAGCTGTGCACGAACCATTTGCCTTCAAAGTGGCTGCCGCTGGTGACTTCGGTGCGTTTACCGGAGATTTGGAGGAGATCGGATTTGGCGATGGCCCGGAGGCCGGGGATTTCCGCGGCGGCATCAATGACTTCCTCCGCCTTCTCGGAAACGACGCGGAGCAGATCGGTGTTGAAGACCAGCCAGAGCACATAGAGGATGGGGAGAAGGGAGGACAGGATCATCAGGATGGGGACATCCAGGAAGTAGCCGAAGGCGAAGACGACGACGGAGAGGCTGCCCATGGCGAACATGCGGATTTGGGGCAGGGGATTTTGAGAGTTGGGGACAAAACAACGGGCGATGCCGAGCACCTCGTAGCCGACGAAGAAGGAGGCGTAAAAGACCATGAAATATTCCAACTCAAGCCGGGCCACGCAGGCGAAGAGGGTGAAAGTGCCGGCGAAGATGTAGCTAGGGATGGGGGAAGAGATCAGGTCCTTGGGGATGAGGGAGAGCAGCATGTTTTTGCTGGAGTTGACGTGTTCGCTTAAAAACCATTTCAGGGCCACGTAACCGCTGTCGAGAGTGCTGAGGATACAAATGCCGATGAAGACCAGGTAGGCACCCTTGAGCCAGGTGGGACTGGCGGTGACGGGGTTGTTTAGGAACTGAACCACGAGGCTGTGGGCATAGTCCAATCCCACCACGCTGGTGACATTGAAGCTGTCGGGGAATCCGCGGATGATGAACAAGGCCAGAACGCCGTGGAAGAGCAGCATGAGGAAAAATTGGACACTGCCGAAGAAGTAGCTGGCAGTGATGCTGGTGTTTTCCTTGTGGATTTGGATGGCACGTTGCCATTGTTGCAGATCCAGCCAGGGTCCGACCAGGAAGCCGACCATGACGGGGATGAAATAACCCTGGAAGCGGAGATCGGCAAAGAGGGCGGGTTGAAGAAGCTCCGGGCTGAGCACGCTCAAGGGATTCAGGGTGAACAGAATGATGCCGATGGCGATGGCCAGAATGGCGAATTGGATGAGGTGCCCGTATTTAAGGCTTTTGATGTTAAACTCCTCCCCAAAGAGACAGGCGGCGGAAAGCACGATCAACACCGTCAGGCAGAGGAATAGGATAAAGACCACAATGCCGTCTTCGCGCTCCGGCAGGATCAGGGGTTCAAAAAGGTAATGAACGATGGCGAAAACCGTGAGGGTGATGGCCAGGATTTGATAGAGATAGAAACTCAGGCGGAAAGGTTTGGACCATTTGCTGAAAAAGCGTTGCAGGGATTCCGGGCCGCTGTCGCGCCGGGCGATTTTTTGGGTCAGGGCACCGAAGAGGAAGAGGCCGAGAGCGTTGGGCAGGGCGAAGGCGAGCAATCCGGTCAGGCCAAACATGAAGGACATCTGGACGGAGAAAAAAAAGTCCGAGACCCCACATCCACGAGAGGGCGACCGAATTCCCCCAACACCAGGCATTGATCCATCGAATTTTCATGAGACAGGAATCTCTAGCTAATCAGGTTCACCCCAAGTCCGGCAAGCTCAGTCTCGATGTTGGATTGAAAAAACTTGCGGAATGATGGGCGGGCATCTAACAAGGTAACGGTTCACAGGCCGACGCCTGTCTGAAACATCCGTGAGTCTGCTGTTCATTTCAGAGATTCAAGTTCCGGGCGATTCAGCCTCCTTTCCTTCTCATCGATGAGAGTTCAGTCAGGGATAACAATACACTCTCATCGAACTTCCCTTGGCGGATTTTATTCGGGTGCCTTTCTTTACCGGAAGGCAGCCGGGAGCCTGAACCTGGTTCGGGTCGGAAAGAAGCAACATGTCCATCACTTTTGAATCCTTGAAATTATCGGATGCCCTGCAAAAGGCATTGCAGGATAAAAACTATGTCACGCCCTCCCCCATTCAGGCGCAGTGCATACCCCATCTTTTGTTGGGCCGGGATTTGCTGGGCGTGGCCCAGACCGGGCGACGGAAAAAACAGCCGCGTTTGCCCTGCCGATTTTGAATCGTTTGGATTTGGAAAAAAAGCGTCCCCAGCCC
>JAAUTS010000120.1 GCA_012031345.1 Blastochloris sp.
CAGCCCAGGACCACGCCGTTGGCACTGGCGGAGAAGAGGTGGGGGGGAGAGGGGATGGTTGGCGAGGCGGGTGATGGTGTAGGTGTTGCCCTCGTATTTGTGGGCGGGCTGGCCACTGGCCAAATCCCAGGAGCGGACGAGTCGTTCGATGCCGCCGGCAAAGAGGAGTTGGTCGTCGCGGGAGAAGGCGACGGAGTGGATCTCGTTCAGGTTACCTTCGAGAAAAAATTTGCCTCGTTGCCCCGTGCGATCCCAGAGATGGATGCGGTGATCGATGCCCCGGGCGACGGCGGCGATGTAGCTGCCGCCGGGGGAGACGACGATGAATTCGAGGGGATCACCGGACTCCTGGTAGGTGTGGAGGAGTTGGCCGTCCATGGTGCTGAAGCCGAGGATGCGGCCCTGGTCGAGGTGGACGATGAGTTCCTTGTTATCCGGGCTGAAATGGAGGCCGAGCACGTGGCCGGTGAGGGGAGGGAGTTTGATGTGGCTGACAGGCTCGACGGAGTTGTTGCGTTCCTTACGGCTGAGACGTTTGATGCCACCGAGAACCCGGGCCAGGCCGCGTTCTTCCTTGGGGGCGGGGTCGAAGAAGCTTTCCGGGGTGATGAGGTAGGCGATCATCTCCACGGCGGCGGGGGAATCCTTGTGGTGGATGCGGTTGAGCATGGGATGGGAGGAACCACTGAAGAGGGTGTGGCGGGCGCGGAATTTTTCCTGAAGCTTGGCTTCGGGTTGAAGGGAGAGCAGTTCCTGGGTTTGGTCGAGATGCATGGGCAGATCGAAGGCCCGGAGGTAGCGCTGGAAGGCGTCCATTTCCTCATGGTGCTGGCGGGAGAGCATTTGTTCCTGGGTCAGGAACTGATCTTTTTCCGCGGAGAGAAGAAGCACGGTTTCGGCCAGATCGGCTTGTTTACGGGAGAGGATTTCGGCGAGCTGCGGGTTGTCGGAGGAGACAAAGCGGCGGCAGAAGTCGGCATGGAGGCGGTTGAGTTCGGTGGCTTCGGTCAGGGTGTAGCGTTCCAGGAGAAGGGTGTCGCAGCGGACATCGAAGCTGTGGATTTGGGAGTGGAGTTCTTCGCGGAATTCCTGCCATTCGACAAAGGCGGGTTCCTTGGAGAGGAGGTAAACCCACTGGGGCAGGGTGCTTTCAAAAAAGGAGCGGGAGAAGATGGGATGTTCGGAGAGCCATTCGATGTGGACGAGGGAACCTTTGTAGCTGAGGGGCATGGAGGGGGAGAAAAGCAGGAGGACCACCATGAGTTTTTGTTCGATGCTGAGCTTGCTGTCCTGGATGAGGCGATCGAAGTGATGTTGTTTGTCCGGGTCATAGACTTCGGTTTTGAACCAAGTTTCCAAGCTGCCGCTTTGCAGGAGGCTGATGGCGGAGTCCCAGTGGTTGGAAAGGGCCTGAGCCAGAACGTGAAGCTCGGAGTAGGAGTTGCCGAGAAAGAGGATGGGGTTGTAGGAGAAGGAGGTGACTTGCTGGCTGGCATGAAGATTCTGGGTCTGGGTGAGTTGGCGACTGTCCTTGAGCCAATTTTCCACTTCCATCTCCTGCCAGCGGCGGACGGGGTCGCGGATGAGGAGTCCCTTCAGGAGGACGGACCAGTCGGCAGGGATCGAGTCGGGGATTTTGACATCCTGAGAGACGATCTTGAACATGAGGTCGGTTTCGGAGAGGCCGTGAAAAGGGTGTTGACCCATGAGGGCCTCGAAGACGACCATGCCCAGACTCCACCAGTCGGAGGCTTTGGTGGGGGGGCCGGAGAGAGCTTCGGGTGCGGTGTTGCTGCGGTCCCGTTTTTTGACGGAGTCCGGGGTGGATTGTTCGCCCAGGACGGCGAGGGAGAAGTTACCCAGGATGAAGTCCGGGGGGTTGTTGCTGCGTTGGAAAATGTTACGGGGGGAGATGTCCTGGTGTAGCAACCCAAATTGGTGCAGGTTGCGAATGACGGCACAAAGATCGGACACCAATTGGCGAATGTCGGTTTCCTTGAGGGGTTGGGATTGAAGTCGATCCGCCAGACTGCCGAAGGAAACGCGTTCTAGAACTTCGTAGTGCAGACCTTGCAGTTCTCCGACTTCAAAAATCTCACTGACTCCACGGCCTTTCATGAGGCGCAGGGTGTCCATGATTTCCAAACGAGGACGGATACCCCGGCGATAGACGCGGATGATGACAACCTTTCCGGTGACGGTGTCTTCCGCGAGCCAGGTTTCGGCGTCGTGCGCGGTCAGGTCCTGGGCTTGGAGAATTTTATAATGACTGAAGCCAGCGCCGGGCTGGAATTGATAGGAGGGAATGCCTCCGGTGTTGATGAAGTCAACATCGACCTTGCCTGTGGTGACCCGGAGTTTACGGGTGTTAAAGCGACTGGTCCGGGGCGGGGGGACGGATCCGGGCTGGGGTGATTCCGAGGATTGTTGGGGTAAGCCCGATTCCATGGAAGATAACCGTGTCTGATTTTGGTCGGAAAGGCAACGAAGAACAAAAGTCGCCTGTGGGCTACAAGGCCAGGAGATGGCGGGCGATCTGAATGGAGGAGTCTGCCCGACAAACAGCCTGGAGGTTGTGATGCCAGGTCTTGGCCAGAGCGGCGTTTTGGTCGAGAGCTTTTTTAACCCAATGGGCGACTTCCTGTGGGTTTTGGGCCAGGGCACCACCCTGGATGCGGCGGACCAATTCCCAGTTGCCTTCTTCCTGGCCGGGCACGACTTGGTTGATGATGAGGGGGCAGCAGGCGGCCAGGGCTTCCTGCACGGTGGCACCGCCTGCCTTGGTGATGACGAGGTTGTGGCTCATCATCATCTGAGGCATTTGGTCGGTCCAGCCCAGCAGCTCCACCCGACCGGGGAAAGTGAGGGCGACGTGCTCAATTTGGCGACGCAGCCTTTGGTCGCGGCCCACGGAGACTGTCAGATGAGCGGAGGAAGATTCCAGGATGGCGCGGACGGTGGCGGGGGCTTTGAGCTTGCCGGAGTTGATGATGTAGAGGATGCGGGCCGTCTGGGTGGAGGGATCGGGTGGGGTGCGGCGTTGGTCGGGCAAATGAAAGGCGAGTTGAACGGGAAACCCGAAGACGTGGAGGCGGTCGGAGGGGGTGCCGGCAGCCTGCATGACTTCGGCAGTTTGGGTGTTAGGCACCAGCCACTGGTCGGAGGGGGTGCGATACCAGAGGGAGTTGACGGAGATGGAATCGGTCACGACGTTGATCAGGCGGAAGGGGCGTTGCGCGGGGTCGGGGTAAAGTCGATTGAACAAAAAAGCGTAGATGGGGTAGGTGGTGCAAACGAGATCGGGTTGTTGTGAGGTGATCAATTTCCCTAAATCCTTCTGCAACTTGGCCATGGTGGGCAGGGTCAGCTCAAAAATCCGGGTTTGATCGAGCATCCGGTAGAAGAGTTGCCAGAGTTTGGGGGTTTCGTTGATGGCGCCGATGTAGGCTTTGCGGGTGAATTCGTTATAAGCACCGTAAGAATCAGCAAAGCAGTCCAGAACCTCGGCTTGCACGGACTCTCCTCCCACGTGGAGCAGGCCTTCGCGCAGGTTGCGGGCGGCGGTGTTATGGCCTTCCCCGAAGCCGGCGGTCAGGATGAGGATCTTCTTCGGGGTGCTTGGCATGGGGCTTGTGCTTATAGGCTTGGGCAGGGCTTGGCAACCCTGAATATTCCAGCCTGGAGGCTGGGGCCGGGGAGTCCGGGGGAGAGGAGTCTTTTCTCGTGAAGAAACTTGTCGCCACAAGGGGCTGCTCTACGTTTAAATCTATCCCATGGTTGATCTGATTTTCCCACGTTCATGAGCGACTCCATCCAGCACGAATGCGGCGTGGCCATGGTCCGCCTGCTCAAGCCTCTCTCCTACTACTACGAGAAATACGACACGCCGCTCTGGGGCTTCCTTAAGCTGTATCTGCTGATGGAGAAGCAACACAACCGCGGCCAGGACGGGGCCGGAGTGGGCGCGGTCAAACTCGATGTGAAGCCGGGGTATCCTTACATTTTCCGTGAGCGGGAAATGAAGAGCAATCCCCTGGATCGTATCTTCAACGGAATCTTCAAGGATTATAATAAATTGGTTAGGGAAGGCCGCGTGCATCCGGAGTTCGCCGCCACGGTCAAAGACAATTTTGATTTCGGCGCGGAAATCTACATCGGTCACCTGCGTTACGGCACCTCCGGCGGTTACAACATCGGCTGTTGCCACCCTTACTTCCGGCGCAGCAACTGGCCCACCAAAAATCTGCTTCTGGCGGGCAACTTCAACATCACCAACGACCATGAGATGAACAATCATCTCATCGACCTCGGTCAACATCCCATCTTCAGCACCGACACCCAGACCTTGCTGGAGGAAATCGGTTTCCAACTCGATCAGGATCACGACGCCCTCTATCGCCAGTATCGCGACGCCGGGATGCAGGGAGCGGACATCGCCCGCAGGATCAGTGAGGAACTTCATCTGCCGGAAATCATTCGTAAGGCATCGAAGGGCTGGGACGGCGGTTACAGTCTGGCGGGTATCGTGGGGAATGGCGATAGCTTTGCCTTGCGCGATCCGCAGGGGATCCGGCCCTTTTTCTATTTTCAGAATGAGGAGGTCATCGCCTTCGCCTCCGAGCGCGCGCCGCTCATGACGGTGTTTGATCTGGACATCAGCCAGGTGAAGGAAGTGCCCGCGGTCATTTGGTGGTGGTGAAAAAAGACGGGCGCATTTTTGAAGAAAGCTTTGCCGAAGCCGCCCCGCTCAAACAATGCTCCTTTGAACGCATTTATTTTTCCCGTGGAAATGACCACGACATCTACCAGGAGCGCAAGAAGCTGGGGGCTTTGTTGAGCGATCAAATTCTCAAGGAGATCGGGCACGACTACGATCAAACCGTGTTCAGCTTTATTCCGAACACCGCCGAGACCGCATATTTTGGCCTCATGCAGGAGCTGCGTCTCCGGCGTCGCTTGGCGGTGCGGGACCTGATCCTGGAGGCTTCGAAGCAGGGAACCCTGGATGAGGCCTTCCTGGACGGTTTGATCATGAAGGGCTGGCCCCGCACGGAAAAAGTGGCGCATAAAGACATCAAGCTCAGAACTTTCATCAGTCAGGAGGGCGGGCGCAATCATCTGGCCTCGCACGTCTATGACATTTCCTACGGAACCATTTCTGCTCAGGACACCCTTGTGTGCATTGACGACTCCATCGTGCGCGGCACCACCTTGAAAAATTCCGTCATCAAAATCCTGTCCCGCCTGAACCCGCGCAGAATCATCTTCGCCTCCACCGCCCCTCAAATCCGTTACCCGGACTGTTATGGGATCGATATGTCACAGCTTGGCAAATTCATTGCTTTTCAGGCCGCCATCTCCCTGCTCAAGGAGCACGGGCAGGATGAGTTGATCCGTGATGTCTATCAACGTTGCCTGGCCCAGGCGGACAAGCCCGCCGTGGAGATGCATAACCACGTCAAAAAAAATCTACGAACGCTTCAGTTACCAGGAAATTTCCGATCGCATCTCCCAGTTGGTGACCCCTCAGTTGGATCATTGGCAGGGGGAGGTTAAAATTCTTTTCCAGAGCATTGAAAATCTGCACACCGCCCTGCCACAGCACAGCGGAGACTGGTATTTTACGGGCAACTACCCCACGGCGGGCGGGAACCGGGTGCTGAACCGCGCCTTTATCAACTACTACGAGAACACTAACGACACCCGAAGTTATTGAGGGGTGCGACTTGATAACGCGTCGCTTCAATTAAAACGGCCACCAGTTGGATATCCAAACAAAGATTTTGGATCCGAAGATAAAAAAGGCCACGCCCACCGCGACAAAATAGAGGATCGTGGCCACGCCCCAGCCCAGAGAGACCAGCGTCATCAGACCATCCCGTTCGAGCCACCCGATGCAGGCAAACACGATCATCAGCGCGGGCAGGGAATTGTTGAATGGAAGACTGGCCATGGGCATGGCCAGCAGCAGTCCGCCCGCAAAAATCAACCAACCCACGAAGCGTTCACCCCAGGGGCCCGAAACCCAGTTCTCCTGACGGACACGGGTGAATCGCCGACAAAAGCTCAGCAGTCGGGCGCAAAATTCCAACACCCGCACCCAGCCGGGTCCGTGGATGCGAAGTTCATTGGCCGCCTTGGGAAGGTCCGGGCAGGAGCGGCCCCGTCCCATCTGCCAACCCAGTGCGGCAAAGGTGATGCCACCGATCATGGTCAGCGGACCAAGGGAAAAAGGCTGAACAAAAGGCACGGCCAGCAGAAGCGCGGCAAAACAGAACCCGGCCTGCCCCAGCGTGGCCAGCATGGTGCCCAGGGTGATGCCATCCCCGCGGGCATGTTCGATACAGTCGTGAAGAGCGGATTTAACGGCGTCCTGATTCATAAAAAAACAATCAACAAGCAGACCCTGCGGAAATTCCCATACAAACTTGGAAGGAACCCTTTTAAGAGTTGAAGCCCGATGCTTGGAAAAGAGCTAGGCACTTTTCGATCCCTTGCCAAGGGTTTGTTGTCGGAAAGGTTTTTTGACAGGAGGAACAGGAGGAAGTGGATTCGCTGTGGAGAAGCTGGGAGCGGGTTGGGTTTGGATGAGAGCTCTTTGGGTGAGGCAGGTTTCTGATTAAGGCGAAGAGCGGGTTCATTACTACTTTGCTCTCGTCTTGCTGGGTTCGAAAAGGCATCTTGAACTTATAAAAATATGAAAATCAACGGAATCTACAAATACGTGACAACTCCAGAAGAGTTTGAATTAGGGAGACACTGATTTAACCGCCAAGACGCGATGACCGCGAAGAAAGAAAAATAAATTCCTTTGTAAAAAACTGGCTTTCTTCGCGATCTTTGTGTCTTAGCGGTTTGATGGTCTTTAATCAGCCGTTCCTTAGCAGTTACCGAACAGTGGGGAGAGGACATCCTCCAGGAAGAAATGGCAGCATGTCGTCAAAGCTGATGGGAAAGAACAAACATTTCACTGTGGCAGAGGCTTTCGGCCTGAGGGTCGTTTCTCCCGGTGAATTACTTAAGGAGATATAAATCATGTCCACGTTAAGCGTAAGACTACCAGACTCAATCCATCGGGAGGTGAGAGAACTCGCCAAAGAAGATGGAGTATCCATCAATCAGTTTATTTCATTGGCTCTGGCCGAGAAAGTTTCATCCTTGCGAACGGTTGAGTTTCTCAAGCAGCGTGCCGCACGCGGCTCTAGCACGCATATGCTTTCGATTCTGGAGGGGGCTCCAGACATCGAAGCTGATGAAAACGATAAAATCAGATAACTCAAACCATGCGATTGACTGAATTTCGGCTTGTCTGCTTGAGGCAGGCATTATGGTCCTAGGAAATCATGATTGATCTCGCAACAGGGCAGATTCACTTTCAGGACGGGCTGGTCTTCAGCCCGCACTGCAAAGCCCCTGAAATGATGTCGCGTAAGCAGCTCGCTTTTCCGATAGCAGGTTGGAAAAGATTCGATTATGGAGACAGGATTTCAGAGTATGGGCGCATGGAAGTGGGAGCTGTGTGTAATGACGACTCTGCCACTCAATTGGTAATTCTGTCCCACCTGCACTCTTATTATGACGACCAGACTCCAGGAGATGTGGAAAGGAGCCTCTTTCATGAGTATGTGGTAACTAATGATCTCAAGGGACAGCGCGAATTTTCTTGGGGAGTGATTCACGTAACCACAGATGCGAAAAATAACAGGAACTGGATCGTAGTTGTTTATACTCCGGGGGCCAATGTTGCTCAAGCGGATCGCATTGAGATTAAAAGTTTATTTGAATATAGAAAATTTAGCTGATAATAGACCTGGTTATGTCATGGGTTTATTGGGCTGAGTTGTGCGGGTTAGAGATATGAAAAGGATCTGTGTCAATGGACGGGTATGTCCAAAGAAACAGATGAGTTGTCCGTGACAACGATGAACCAAGGGAAAGCGCTTTGCCAGGCAGGCAGCGAGACTGGAAGAACTATGAAAAAGGTGTTTTGGGTTTTTCTCATTCTGGTTCTTGGTTTAACACTTCCAAGCATGGCGGCGGAGGATTACCATGACGTTGTCAAGGCACTCGATGTAAAGGTCTCGGAATTGGGCGATAGAATCAAAGACATGGACGAGAAAATCGAAGATGTTAAATCGAAAGCTGCTTATAAAGACATTTTTACTATTGCTTTCGTGGGAGGTGCTTTCTGTGCGCTTTGGGCGCAAAAGAACAAGAAAAATTCCTGGCTTTGGTTTTTCTTTGGATTCTTTTTGCCTATAGTTGCTGTTATCGTTTTACTCTACAAAAACTCTAAAATACTCAAAGAAGAGGAGACCAATGGCTGAGCTGAGGTCTTCCTGTAGCCCCAGCCCACTTTGCTCTCGTCGTGTCTATTACAATCAGGCACCCTGATGGCATATCAGACTAGAATTTATGCATGATATATTGAACTTTCTGCTTAGCGAGTCCTCCTTAGGTGTGGGGGAATTCAAACTTAAGGGGCCGCTGGTTGTCATTGTTCTGGTGTTAGGCTTTGCTATGGCCTCACTTGTTTGGGTTTGGGATGATGCCAAGCAAAGAAATAAGAACGCCTTCCTGGCATTTTTATTTGTCTGTCTGGCCGGCTGGCCGCTGTCACTGATTTGGTGGCTTTGGCTTCGTCCAGCACGGATGGACATACAAAAATCGAAAAAACCGGTTCAGTCCAACTCGTCCAGGGTCTGATTTTTGAAGTTTGGAGCCCAAATGATTGAGCCAAAGCATCAGGAAAGAATGGAACGCACGCTGGTTCATGCTGCGGTAAATCAAGGCTCCCATCAGACAACAACGTTTAAGATTCCTGCTCAGGCCTGGGTTCTGGAGCGGCTTATTCTGTGCTGAGGTGACTGAAGGTTTGTTCGATGGTTTCGTGGGTGTTTTGGGCGCGGCAGAGGCGGGCGTAGAGACCGTTGAGGGCCAGCAGCTCTTCATGGCGACCCCGTTCCACGATGCGTCCTTCTTGCAGGACGCAGATCAGATCAGCCCGGCGCACGGTGGAAAGGCGGTGGGCGATGACGAAGGAGGTTCGATTTTTTAACAAACGATCCAGTGCTTCCTGAATCAAACGCTCCGTCTCGGTGTCCACGCTGGCGGTGGCTTCGTCCAAGATCAAGATGGGTGGGTTTTTTAAGAGAGCACGGGCGATGGAGAGGCGTTGTTTTCGCCCACACTCAGTTTGACCCCTTTTTCTCCGACCTGGGTGTCGAGCTGTTGGGGAAGTTTTTGGACCAGATCCCAAGCGTTGGCGGCACGCAGGGCGGCTTCCATTTCGGGCTCGCCAGCCTGGGGATTTCCGTAAAGCAGGTTTTCCCGCACGCTGCTGTTGAATAGATAAGCTTCTTGGGAGACGATCCCGATTTGTTCCCGCAACTCCCGCAGGGAGAGATCGTCCAGAGGAACGCCGTCGATTCGTATGCGTCCGCCCGTGGCGCGGTGAAAGCGGGGGATGAGGGCGACGAGGGAACTTTTGCCCGCGCCAGTGGGTCCGACCAGGGCGATGGTTTGACCCGCTTCTGCCGTGAGTTGTAAATCTTTCAGAACCGGGCGTTCAGTGTCGTAGGCGAAGGAGACTTGTTCAAAGGAAACTTGGCGGGCGCGATTTTGGAGGGGCGGTAGGGAGCGGGCTGTGCCGGGTTCGTATTCCTCGGGGGTGTCGAGAATTTTAAAAACGCGCTCGGCGGCGGCGCGTCCGGCCTGGACCAATTGATTGAGTTGGTGGAGGCGATTGACGGGATCGTAGAACATGCCGATGAAGAGAACAAAGGCACTTAATTGCCCGACGCTGAGAACCCCCGGGTTCTCCAGGGCGATGCGTCCGCCAAAGAAGAGCACCAGCACTACGCCCAGTGCCCCGAAAAAATTCATGGCGGGGGAGTAGATGGACCAGGCCTTCATGACAACCAAAGTGGCTTGGCGCAAGGACTCTGCCTTGCTGCGGAAATGGCTGAGTTCACGATCCTCCCGACCGAAGGATTTGATTTGCAGAATCCCTTGAAGGTTGTCCAGGAGGTAGGCGTTCATGGCGGAGGTGGCCTTGCGCACGATGCGATAGCGCTGATGCGCCGTGGTGGTGTAGATCAGGGCGCCAGCCACGAGCAAAGGCATGGGAGCCAGAGCCCAGAGGGCTAGCTCGGTGTTGATCCAAAACAGGAAAAATCCCACGCCCAGAACCTGGAGCACGGCCACAATGCCTTGTTCGATGCCGTCGATCAACACCCGTTCCATTTGGGTCACGTCTTCGATGACCCGCGTCATCAGGTCACCGGAGGATTCGTGGTGATACCAGCCCAGGGGCAGGCGTTGGAGTTTTTCATACAATTCACTGCGAAGATCGAAAACGACTTTTTGTTCAAAGAAATTGTTCAATTGAATGCGGAGACCGTTGAGGAAATCGCGCAAAAAGAACGTGAGCAGCAGGGCGCCCGCCATCCAAGCAAGGGAGGCGGTCTGTTTTTCTACAAAAACGGCATCAATGATTTCCAGTTGAGCAGAGGGAAGGCGATGCCTGCGA
>JAAUTS010000121.1 GCA_012031345.1 Blastochloris sp.
ACCCGATTGCTGCGGTGACCAGACCGCCGAAGCTTCCTGTCACTCGGAACCCGTCCCAAGCACCTGCTGTTCTTCCACGCCCAAGGGTTCCGGTCTTCAAAAACTCGATTGGTTGCTCTGGGGCTCTTTGCTTGTAATCAGCCTAGCGTTTGTGAGTCATTTTTTTCATCATGCACTGCCGGATTCCTGGGCTTGGGCGGCCCGCTTCAGTCATGGTGTTTACGGATTGGTTCATCAGATGTGGTGGGGCTTGGCTTTGGGAATCCTGGCTTTGGGCCTCCTCAGTCGTGTGCCGCGCGAGCTGGTGATGGGATTGCTCGGACAAAAAAAGGGCATGGGTGGCCTGCTCCGCGCCATCGGGGCAGGTCTGTTGCTGGATCTTTGCAATCACGGGATTCTTTTTGTAGGCATGAAACTCTACGAACGCGGGGCCAGCATTGGTCAAGTCATCGCCTTTCTCGTGGCCAGCCCTTGGAACTCGCTCTCCCTGACGCTGATTCTTTGGAGCCTGATCGGTTTGAAATGGACGCTCGCTTTTCTGCTGGGTTCGGCACTCATTGCCCTGATCACCGGAAGAATCTTTGATCTGTTAGTGGATCGCGGGGTGCTTCCTCCCAATCCCAACCGTCACGAATTACCCGCCGACTTTTCCCTCAAGCAAGCACTGGCCTCTGGGCTTAAAGGTTTCCGTTTCTCCTGGTCCTGGCTGGGCGAAACCTTGAAAAACGCCCTGCTGGAATCCCGCATGATTCTGCGCTGGGTGTTTTTCGGCATCGTTGTTGCCGCCTTGATTCAGGCTTTGGTTCCGGCCGATTTTTACCAAAACCTTTTCGGCCCCACCTTGGCCGGACTTTTCCTGACTTTGCTGGCCGCGACTGTCATCGAAGTCTGCTCGGAAGGTTCCACCCCCATCTCCGCCGACCTGTTCAACCGCGCTGGAGCACCGGGCGGAGCGTTCACCTTTCTGATGGCGGGCGCTGCCACGGATTACACCGAAATCATGGCTCTGAAAGAAACCACCCGCTCCTGGAAAATCAGCCTGTTTCTTCCCTTGACCACCGTCCCCCAGGTGCTCCTTCTGGGTTGGCTGATGAATCACTTCAGCGTCCAGTCGCCTTGACCCTTTTATTTAATAGATTGCCTCAAACAATAATTTGAGTATCTTGATTTTATGAGGATCGTTATGATCTTGCTGCTGACTTTGGCACACTCACTCTGTTTGTGCACAGTGGGAGCATCCCCCGAGAGCCCATCCACTCCGCTCTGTTGCAGCGAGGACAAGACCCATTCTTCTCATTCCACTGATCCCTGCGATAAGCCCTGTAGTCATTGCAACCCGGCTTATGCTCCCAAATTTCTGGAAACCCAGAGTCTGGTCTCCCATTTTTCATCCCCCTTGGCACTGGCACCTGAACCAACTTTCTGGGAAATCTCGCTTCCTTTCTGTAACGAGAAGTTTGCCCAACCCAGCTTTTCCCTTGGCAGTCCGCCACGGGATCTGATCATTCTTTATCAGAGCTTTCTTTGTTGATTCGCGGGGACATGCGAACACGAGTCTGCCCTCGTCGCATGGCTGCTCCCTCGGTGCGGACCCAAATCAAACAAAAACAAACAAGAAAGGTCCTATGAAAAAATTAATTCTGTCCCTCGCATTCTCCATCGCCGCACTCGTGGCTCTGAACTCCGTTCAGGCCAGTGCTGGCACTGCCTCTTGCCAAGCTTGCTGCGGCGATAAGTGCGCCCAGTGCTGCAAGGGTGATTGCGGCTCCTGCTGCAAATAATCCGAGACCCTAAGGTTTCGGAAAATAAAAAGAGCCCGGCCACCATGGTGGCCGGGCTTTTCTTTTCCCAGAGAGCTGTCCAGCCCCTGAAATCAGGCTGGCGTCTTGTCCTTGCCCTTGTTGAGACGGGTGAAGATATTCGAGAAATCCGTGCTGGCTTTGCCTCCCAGGGTATCGGATTTACCCACAAAAACCGCACCTTCCGCCAGGCTGAACTTGGGACAACGGACATCTCCGAAAAGCTGGGCGTTGTTGGCCACCTCGACCTTGTCTTTGGACTCGATGTTACCCTGAACTTTGCCGCGGATTAAAACAGAGGACTCGGCTGTGATGTTAGCTTTGACGATGGCGGCATCCCCGATCACCAAGGGTCCGTCCGCCAGTATTTCTCCCTCGAAGCGACCGTTCACTTCCATGCGGGAGCTGAAACTCAAGGTCCCTTTAAATTCCACGTCTTCCGAGAGAACGGCACCGTTGCCACTAGGTTTGGGGGATTTGATAATGTCCATAGTTCTAAGTTCCAAGTTATCAGTGCTTTGAGTGGAATCAACCCGGGAGCCTTCATTTGACTTTTTGAACACTTCCGAAAGCATGAACTGATTCAATGCGGCGGAGGCCCAATGTCCAGAACGAAGTGTGCTGAATTGTAAAAAATGAAGCCCTGCCTGCTCAGGAACTTGACAGAGAGCCTGCTCCCGTCTGTGATAAACCTTTCCTCTCATCCACAACTCCCATGGTTCACCACATCGCACTGCTCAAACTCAAGTCCTCCGTCACCCCGGAACAGATCGAATCCATGATGGTCGAGATCCGCATCCGTCTTCTGAAGATCCCCGAAGTCATGAATCTGCGTTGTGGTAAAAAAATCGACGCTAAAGGAAATTCCTACGATGTCTTTTACTCCATGGATTTCGAAAATTTGAACAAACTCCACATTGCCCAGGACAACGCCGTCTGGATCAAATTCAAACATCAAGTCCTTGACCCCCAAGTGGATCTGCTCACCGCCTACCACTACGAAATGGAACCCGGTAAAGACGTCCGCTATTCTTAGACTGATCTGGTCTGTCTGTCACAAAACTGATCCAACCTCACCCTGTCTCAATGGCAGAATGATATTCTCCTCCCTAGGCTAAGGCTAAAAGTAGCCTCAGGTTTTCAAAGTTCCATTTTTAATGAAGCGAAGGAGGGCTCCCCCTACGCCCTTCTCTGCAACAATTCCCGGAGCATCTCCACCGCCCAGACGATCTCCTCCTCGCGCAGAGCCAGACTTGGACTTAGGGTGATGACGTTGCCTTCCACCCCACCTCCCAGCAGAATCGCCCCCTCCGCCAGCGCTTCCTCCACCATCCGGCCTACCCGCCCACCCAAGGGATTTCCCCAGGCATCCCTCAACTCCACTCCCCAAGCCAATCCACGACCCCGGACATCCGCCACATCCTGACAACTCCGCAGTGTCGTCAGACTCTCCTCCCAGACCCGCCCCGCCGCTGCCACGCGCTCTGCCGTTTCCACCTGCTCCCACTCCTTCAACATGGTCAAAGCCAGGGCACAACCCACCGGATGCCCCAGAAAAGTGCTCGTATGTAAGGCTTCCCCTGCCGACTCCGGCCAAGCGTCCATCCATCTCGCCTTACCCACACAGGCGGAGATGGGAAAACTGCCACTCAAAGCTTTCCCTAAACAAATCAGATCTGGAACGACATGGGCGGCATCGCAGGCAAACAAAGGACCCGTCCGATAAAATCCCGTGTAAATTTCATCGAAAATCAACAACATCCCCGTCTCATCACAAACCCGCCGCAACAAAGGCAAAAACTCCGGCGGCGGCAAAATCTCCCCACCCCGACCCAGCATCGGCTCCACCAGCACCGCACCCACCCGACCGGAACGGCCCAACACCCGCAACGACTCCTCCAAATCCGCTAAACAGGAAGGATCACACTCCACACAAGCTCCCGGAACCGGACGCCCCTCCGTCTTTTTCCCATAGGGACAACGATGACATGCCGGGTAGGGCAGAAAATGGGCCAACTCTCTCAACTGTGTGCGGAAGGGACTGCGGAATTCCGTCCATCCCGTCACACTCAAGGCCCCGTAACCCAGACCATGATAAGCTCCCGTGAACGCGATCACCTCCGGCTTGCCCGTGGCCAGAAGCGCAGTTTTTAAAGCGGCTTCCACCGCCTCAAAACCCGCCGAACCCAGAATGGTCCTGCCTTGCCCCGCTCCCCAACGCTCAAAGGTCATCCGGCTCAAAGCCTCGCATAGCTCCACTTTCAACAAGGTCGGATGCACATCCCCCATGCCATGATACAAGCGGGACGCCTGCTCCTGATAACATCGGATCAGGCTCTCCGCACCAAAGCCCGTCGTGGCCACACCGAAGCCACTACTCAAATCCAGATAACGGTTGCCATCCACATCCCAAACATTTGCTCCTTGAGCCCGTTCCCAAAAACAGGGAAGCGCGATGACACATAGGTCACATTACGCGACTCCACCCGCCTCAGGCGCTGGGCCAGGAGTTGGGATTGGGGACCGGGCACTGCCGTTACTAGTTCAGGAAGCATCCCTCTTAATAAACTGGAATCCCACGACTGAAAACCGGAAACTCAACCCGTGCCGTCCATCGAACTCGTCGTCGCCCGTTACCAGGAATCACTGGCCTGGCTCAACAACATTCCCCGGTCCCTGCAGGTCCACATCCTTAACAAGGACGACAGCGGCAAGGCCGATCCCGAGCTACCCCATCATTTACAAACAACGCCACGCCTCCAAACCCTGCCCAACTGCGGACGCGAGAGCCACAGCTACCTCACGCATATCGTGGAAAATTACCAAAACCTGGCCGATCTCAGCGTCTTTGCCCAAGGTCATCCCTTTGATCATTGTGCCGACTTCCACACCATCCTCCGGGATCTTGAGCGCCGTAAAATGCCGCCGGAAACTTTTCACTGGCTCGGCTTTATTCTGGATTGGGACGACCCCAAGGGCCACCGCCTCTTTCGCGCCTGGTCCAAGAACCCGGAACAGGAGGAGCTGGATCTATCAGGCTTTTTTCAAAAACTCTTCCACCAGGATTGCCCCCCGCGCCTCACTTTTTTTCCCCGGCGCCCAGTTTATCGTCATCGCGATGTTATTCACCGCCGTAGCCTTGAGTTTTATCGCCAGGCACTGGAACTCTCCCTCCGCTTCCCCCAGGCCGCCCACTGTTTTGAACGCTGCTGGGATCGCGTCTTCCAGGTCAACGGCATCCCGGAGGCCCTGCGCGAACTGCCCTGCCCCACTACCTCAAACCCATCAAACGCCTACAAGATTCCGCTTCCTGATTTTTTTGAAAAATTCCCAGCCCAAACCCTGGCGCACCCTTGTTGATTCGCCGAAATGATTTAATCCAAAAGTTCAGGATAATGGGCATGCGCCACTTTTTCCAGGAGGTCGAGCACTTCCGCTCCGGTATTCATCTTCAAGGCCTCTTCAGCCAGAGCCTTCATTTCCTGGTGGTTGAGGGATTGAATGACGCGCTTGATCCGGGGAATAAAAATGGAACCCATACTCAGCTCGTCCACTCCCAAACCCAGCAGCAGAGGAGTGAACATGATTTCCCCGGCCATCTCCCCGCAGACGCCGACCCAGACATGGCCTTCGTGTGCCTTGGTCACGACGTTTTGGATGAGCTGCAAGACCGCCGGGTGGGTGGGCTGATACAAATAAGCCACCTTCTCGTTGGTGCGGTCCACGGCCAGTGTGTATTGAATCAAATCATTGGTGCCGATGCTGAGAAAATCGACTTCAGGCACCATGCGATCCACAATGAGAGCCGCCGAAGGGACTTCAATCATGGCGCCGATTTCAATGTCCGAGCAGTGTGCGATTTCTTCTTTTTCCAAATCAAGGATGACGCCCTGCAATGTGCTCTTGGCCTGCACCAACTCCTCATAAGTCGAGATCATGGGGAACATGATACGAACCTTGAAGCCCACGCCCGCCCGGCAGATGGCCCGCAGTTGGCTTTCAAAAATGGCCGGTGAGCCCAGGCTGTAGCGGATTCCCCTCCAGCCCAGGAAAGGATTCTGCTCCTCCGACAAGCCCAGGTGATCGAACATTTTATCCCCGCCCACGTCCAGGGTGCGGAAGATGACGGGGTGTGGGTGGGCGGCCTGCATCACTTTTTGATAAATCGTGATCTGCTCCTCCTCGGTGGGCAGTTCCGTCCGATTGACAAAAAGAAATTCTGTTCGATAAAGCCCAATCCCCTCCGCCCCGGCGGACTGGATAAGATGCAAGTCGTCCAACAACTCCACGTTGGCCGAAACAGTGACCTTGCGTCCGTCCTTGGAGATGGCTTCCGTCAGACGCAGTTGGGTCAGGCCTTCTTCGATGGCATGACGCTTTTGCTCAATTTGACCGTATTCAAACCCGGTTTTTTCCGAGGGATTGAGGATGAGGATTCCCTCATACCCATCCAGGATGGCCGGAATTCCGCTGTCCAAACTCTGGGAAGCATCCTTCAATCCAACCACGGAGGGAATGTTGAGAGAGCGGGCCATGATGGCGCTGTGCGAAACCCGGTTGCCCAAATCCGTGGCGAAACCCAGGATCATTTTCCGATCAAAAAGCGCGGTGTCTGAAGGGGTCAAATCATGGGCCACCAGGATGCAGGGCTCCTCCAGATGCAGCTTCTCGGAAGGTGCCATGCCTCTCAGATTTTTCAGAACGCGCTTGCCCACATCCATGATGTCCGAGGCCCGTTCCTGCAGGTAGGGATCATCCACCTGTCTCATGCTGGCGGCATAACTGAGCATGAGATGGTGGAAGACATAATCCACGCAAAGTTTCTTGGTCTCGACCTGCTTACGCACGGCTTCCAGCAGGCTGCTGTCTTCCACCACCAGCATGTGGGCGTCAAAAATGGCCGCATCTTTTTCCCCGATGGATTGGGAAAGGTGCTCTTTGATTTCCCGGATTTGTTCCCGCGTTTGGAACAGGGCCTCCTCCAGACGGGAAATCTCCGCACCTATCTCGCTGTCTTCAATCGGGAGGGCCGGGACATGGATTTCCTCCCGGTCCAGGACATGGATCTTGGCGTGCACCACGCCGGGGGAAGCCGGGATGCCCGTCAGGCGGATGTCACTGCGTAATTTCTTTTTGGACATGGGCGGAGCATGTTCATGAAAGGGCCAAAAAACAGAAAAGCTGCCGGCTTATTCCTCGTCAAACTTGCGCTTGATCAAGTCAGCCAACTCATGGACGGCTTTTTCTGCGTCGTCACCCGAGGCGGAGACCTTCAGCAGTGAGCCACAACCGGCTGCCAACATCATGAGTCCCATGATGCTCTTGCCGTTGACTTCCTCCCCGTCTTTTTCGACGGCGATCTCGCAGCCATAGCGGTTGGCAATGCGTACAAACATGGCGGCGGGGCGGGCATGGAGACCCAGCTTGTTCTGGATCGTCATTTCTTTGGCGTAACTTTGTTCGCCCGCATCAACTTTCTTGTTCGCTAAACTCATTGTTCACTTTCTCCAGACTGCATTTTTTTCAGCAGCCGCTCGTTAAACTCATGTGCCGAATGGTGTCCGATATTCTTCAATTTCTGATCCAGGGCCGCCACTTCCACCAGACCAGCAAGATCTCTACCAGACCTGACGGGAATTGTGACATGAGGAAGTTTGATTTGCAATATTTCATAGTGTTCCTGATCCAATCCGGTCCGGTCCACATTCTCCAGCTTGGCCCATTCTTTCAAAGTGACCACCAAATTGATGCTTTTTTTGTAACGAATGCTGCTGGCCCCGAAAATACTGGCCACGTTGATGACCCCGATCCCGCGCACCTCAATGTAATGCCGGGTCAAATCCGCCGAGGTCCCCACCAAATCCCGACCCTCCAGACATTTGATGCGGGTGATGTCATCCGACACCAGAGAATAACCCCGCTCAATCAATCCCAGCACACACTCGCTCTTACCAATCCCACTCTCCCCCATGATCAGCACCCCCACCCCCTGAATATCCACCATGCTGCTATGCAGGCTGATAAAGGGCGCGAAGTCGTCCTCCAGACAAATGGTCACGGTATTGACCAGCCGCATGGTGGTCACCGGGCTGATAAACACTGGAATCCCGTGCCGCTCCGCCTCTTCCACAATGAAGGCGGGCGGACGGATGTTACGGGCGAAGATAAGGCAGGGCACTTTGCGATTGAAAATTTCCTGAAACCGTTTTCGGCACGCCTCGGGCTTCATGTCCCGGATGAAAGCCATCTCGCTTTTTCCGATCAACTGAATGCGACGATAGGCGAAGTATTTATAAAAACCCGTCAGGGCCAGGCCGAGTCGATTGACCGAACCTTCCGTGATGCGTCGGTTCATCCCCTCCGCTCCCGCCACCAACTTGAGCTGGACCGTGCCGGAGTGACGGGCATAGAACTGTCCCACAGTCACCTTGGGATGTTCCGGTCGCTTGGGAGGGAGTGCCATAAAAAGTGAGAGGCCGCGTCGCCGCCTCAGTTCGCGTAACCCTTGGGATGTTTTTTGTGCCAATCCCAGGCACTCTGGACGATGTCGGAAACCTTGGTGAACACAGGACGCCAGCCCAGATCCATCTTGATCCGGTTGGCCGCTGCCACCAGACGCGGGGGATCTCCCGGACGCGGGTCCATGATCTTGACTGGAATGGGATGTCCGGTGATTTTCCGGGCCACTTCAATCACTTGCAGAACGGAGAATCCCTCCCCGGTTCCCAGGTTGTAATGAGCACTGGCCGTGCGGGTCAGGGCTGCCAGGTGGGCACTGGCCAGATCGATGATGTGAATGTAATCCCGGATGCAGGTGCCGTCCGGAGTGGTGTATTTATCACCGAAAACCTGAAAAACATCCTTCTGCCCCAGGGGCACTTTCAAGAGATTCGGAATCAAGTGCGTCTCGATCCGGCGCGACTCCCCATAGCGCTCCGAAGCCCCGGCGGCATTGAAGTAACGCAGGGCCACGTAAGTGATGCCATGAATCTGCTCATACCATTTCAAAATCTGCTCAAACATCAGCTTGGAATGCCCATAAGGATTGATCGGCTTCTGGGGGCAACGTTCATCAATCGGTATCTTTTCCGGCATCCCATACGTGGCGCAAGTGGAGGAGAAAACAATTTTTTGCAACCCACCTTGATCATGGCTTGAAGTAGATTGGTCCCGCCCATGACGTTGGTGGCATAATAAAGATGAGGCTGGGTCATCGACTCACCCACCAGAGCTTTCCCGGCAAAATGAATGACCGCCTCGGGTTCAAAATCCGCCACCGCACGATCAATCTGCTCCGCCACCAAAAGATCCCCGCGCACAAACTTGGCCTCAGGATGAATGGCGGCCTGGTTGCCTTCCGACAAGTCATCAAAAATGCAAATGCTGTGTCCGGCCTTGATGGCCTCCTCCACAAAAACACTGCCGATATATCCAGCACCACCCGTTACGAAAATACGCATAGAATTCCAAAATTAAAAAAGACCCCCGGAAAGTCACTAAAATAACCATTGCTCAGGGAGATTTCCTCATTCCACTCCCAGATCCCGACTGCCCAGCCCATCCCGTGAGCCTGGATTCCGACGCCGACCCTGCCCTTCGAAGCGGCGATGAAATCCTTTCCGAAAACGATCTCCCCCCCCTCCGCCTGAACTGCGCGAACCTTGGCCCGAACGGGATCCACCGCCCTGCCCTCCGCGCCCTCCGCCGGATCCGGCACCAGAACCCGTGGCTTTCGCTGCTGTCTCGCTGTGAAAGGGCTGCTCTAACAACATCGGAATCGGTGTGCGGATCAGACGCTCCACATCGCGCAAAAGCTTGCGCTCCTCGGCATCACAGAGAGTGAAGGCCAGACCCTCCGCCCCGGCCCGGGCCGTCCGCCCGATGCGGTGCACGTAGGACTCCGGCTCATTAGGCAAATCATAGTTGATGACCAGAGTGATGCCCTTCACGTCAATACCACGCGCGGCGATGTCGGTGGCCACGAGCACCTTGACACGTCCGCGTCGGAAATTGTCCAAGGCCCGCTCCCGCGCGCTCTGGGACTTGTTTCCGTGGATACGTCCGCAGGCACCGACTCCCGCTGGAGCTGCTCCGCCAGACGATTGGCCCCGTGCTTGGTCTTGGTGAAAATCAGGGTCAAACCGTGACCGTGCGTTTTTAAAAGGTGATGCACCAGATCCCGTTTCTTGATCCGATCCACAAAACAAACTTTCTGCTCAATCCGCTCCGCCGTAGTGGCCACGGGAGTGACTTCCACCTTCACCGGATCACGCAAAAGCTGGTCAGCCAGTCCCGCAATTTCGTTGGGCATGGTGGCGGAAAACAGCAGCGACTGACGCCGGGCGGGCAGATGTTTTAAAATCTTCCGCACATCATGAATGAAGCCCATGTCCAACATGCGGTCCGCCTCATCCAACACAAAAACTTCCACCTGATCAAAACGGATATGCCCCTGCTCATGCAGGTCGAGCAAGCGTCCCGGTGTGGCCACCAAAACATGCAGCCCTTTAAGCAGGGATTTGACCTGGGGATATTGTCCCACCCCGCCGAAAATGACGGCATGGGAGAGGGAAAGATATTTGCCATAAGTCCGGAAGCTTTCCCCGATCTGTGCGGCCAACTCACGGGTGGGCGTCAGGATGAGAACCAAAGGAGCCGTTGGGCTGGGGACGCTTTTTTTCCAAAATCCAACGATTCAAAATC